>CAZVCO010000100.1:1268-11136 GCA_964625795.1 uncultured Verrucomicrobiota bacterium
TGCTCAATAAAACCATAACCTTTTGAATCATTAAACCATTTTACAATCCCATTTGCCATTGTGACGCTCTCCTTACTTTGGGTGAATAATAGTAGTTTCAAACCTCAGGTTCTGCCACTTCAACAAATGGGTCTATCCTTTAGAACGAAACTGAAAAGCCCTTGCCTGCTGACTTTTCCTGTATATTATTAGCTTTTATTTAAAAATCAAGTATTTTTTTAAAAAAAGCTCATTTTTTATTACAATTACGTCGTTAAATCATGTGGCAGGCGGCTTGTCTCTGGTTTCCAGTGATCCGATCTTTCGGGGAAACCTGCCGACAGATTTCCTCAACCAGGGGGCATCTGTCGGCGAATCGACAGCCCGTCGGCATATTCAGCAATGAGGGGACACCTCCCTTTATGGTGGGCAAAATAGATTTTGGCTGTTTTGCAAGGGAAGGAATGGAGGTTAACAACCCTTTTGTATAGGGATGCAAAGGATTTTTAAACAAATCTGTCACATTGGCTGTTTCCGCAATTCGTCCGGCATACATCACCACCACCTGGTCGCAGTTTTCAGCAATCACCCCCAGATCATGAGTAATCAGCATAACAGACATTCCCGTCTGACCCTGCAGGGCTTTGATCAGATCCAGGATTTGGGCCTGAACGGTCACATCCAGGGCGGTGGTCGGTTCGTCGGCAATCAGCAGCTTGGGGTCGCACACCAGAGCCATGGCAATCACCACCCGCTGCCGCATGCCGCCGCTCAGTTCATGCGGATACTGATCAATACAGCGTCCGGGATTGGGAATGCCCACCTTGCCCAGCATATCGATGGCTTTCTGCCGGGCGTCCTCCTCGGTGATCTCCTGATGATTGAGAATGGCCTCACAGATTTGGTTGCCCACGGTATGCACCGGGCTCAGGGCCGACATGGGCTCCTGGAAAATCATGGAAATATCCCCGCCGCGCAGGTCAAACAGCCGGTCGGATTTTTCATCCAGTGCGAGGATGTCCTCCGCAGGCGCCCCTGAATCGGGCTGGAACAGAATCCTCCCTCCCATGATCTTTCCCGGGGACTGTATCAGGCGGAGAATGGAAAACGAGGTGACGCTTTTTCCGCATCCGCTCTCTCCCACCACCGCTAGCACTTTGCCGGGGGAGACATGCAGATTGACGCCGTCCACCGCGGGAATTTTCCCCTCTTCGGTGAAGAAATAGGTGCGGAGATCCTCAATCTTCAACAGGGAATGCTTGGGAGAGGATGTGGGCGCGTCAGACATGGGTTTTGTGGGAAGGGTGAAAATGAAAAGCTTACTTGCTGCTGTAGGGGTCGGCGGCATCCCGGAGTCCATCCCCCAGGAAATTAAAGGACAGAACGGTGGCGATAATGAAAATCACCGGCAGCAGCAGCCAGGGATAATTGGCCACCACGTCCATGTTCATGCAGTCCTGGAGCATCACTCCCCAGCTCACCACCGGAGGCCGGAGGCCGAGCCCGAGGAAACTGAGCGCGGTTTCCCCCAGGATCATGCCGGGGACCCGCAGGGAAAGGGAGACGATAATGTGACTGGTGAATCCGGGCAGCAGATGCAGGAAAATTACCCGTCCATGCCCTGCGCCCAGCAGGGTGGCGGCCACCGCGTAATCCTCTTCACGCAGGGACAGAATTTTTCCCCGCACCACCCGGGCCAGACCGGTCCAGCCCAGCAGACTCAGCACGATGGTAATGGCAAAATACACTTTAAGCGCGGACCAGTCCCCGGGCATGATCGCGGCCGCTGCCAGCCAGAGCGGCAGGGTGGGAAAGGAGTTCAGCACCTCGATGGCCCGCTGAATAAAGCTGTCGACCGCACCACCCAAATATCCGGAGATCCCGCCAATCACCAGGCCGAGCACAAAGGTGACCGCGATCGAAAGCAGACCGATGGACAGACTGATCCGGGCGCCAAACACCAGACGGCTGGCGATATCCCGTCCGAAATTATCCGCACCCAGAAGGTAAAAACGGGGTAGGTCCTGAGGATCTGCGCCATCGGCAACCGGTCCGAAAAAGTGTCGCTGCATGGGGAAAAGCCCCCAGAGTTTATAAGGGTCTCCCTTTACAAAAAATCCCAGGTCGATGGTGCGGTCCGTATCCTGTATATAATATTTCTGCAGGGTGACCGGATCAATCTGAAGATCCATGGGGTGGGTGTACCATCCATCCTCCAGAGAGAATTTCAGGGTCTGCGGCGGATTGTAACTGTGGTCCACATCGGTTTTCGCAGCGGGATACAGAGCAAAAAATTCTGCGAACAGGGCCACGAAGTAGAGCAGTCCCAGCACCACCAGAGCCACCATGGCCAGTTTATGTTTGGAGAAGCGGAGCCGGATCAGCTGCCATTGCGACAACGCACCGGAATCAACCGCCGGGGTGATCTCCTCCGGCACCGTGGATTCCTCCGGGGTCAGATCTTTCTGGCGGGGAACAGGATCGGTCATTTCTTCCCCCCTTCCATACGGATACGCGGATCGACCCACAGCAGCAACAGATCGCTGACCAGAGTGCCAATCACCCCGAGCAGGCTGAACATCATCAGCATGGAGGCCGCCAGATAGAGATCCTGAGTCATCAAACCGCCCAGCATGACTGGGCCGACCATGGGAAGACTGAGCACAATCGCCACGATTGCGCCTCCGGAAATCAGCATAGGAAAGATGCCGCCGATACCGGAGATAAAGGGATTGAGGGCCAGGCGCACCGGGTATTTCCACAGCAGCTTCATGGGCCGGACCCCTTTGGCCCGCGCGGTGGTCACGTAGGGCTTCTTCAGCTCATCCAGCAGATTGGCCCGCATCACCCGGATCATGCCGGCGGTACCGGCGGTGCCGATGATCACCACCGGTACCCAGATATGCTTCAGCAGATCCAGAACTTTCCCCCAGCTCCATTCCGGAGTGGTGGCGTATTCAATGGAGAACAGCCCGGTGACGTTGATGCCCAGGTACTTGTTGCTCCAGTACATGAGCAGGATGGCCAGCAGAAAATTGGGGACACACATACCGATAAACCCGAGCATGGTGAAAATATAGTCTCCGATCGAATACTGCCGCACCGCGCTGTAGATCCCGATGGGCAGCGCGGTCACCCAGGTGAACAGCAGGGTGCCCAGGGAGACGGCGAAGGTCAGTAGCACCCGGTCTCCCACAATCCGGTTCACCGACTCCCCGGTCTCCATGGAACGCCCCATGTTGCCCTGCAGCAGCCCTTTGTCTGCCTCATCAAAGGTCACAAACCATTTGAACCCCATCCAGCGGGTGTACTGTTTCCACACGGGATCGTTTAAATGAAAGCGCTCCACCAGTTCCTGTGCGCGTTCGATCGCTGCCTCGTCTCCGGTCATCTGCAGTTCCAGAATTTTGGTTTCCACAAAACTTCCGGGCGGCAGCTGGATCATCACGAAAGAGGCCACCGAAATCAGCAGCAGGGTCGGAATCAGTACGGCAAACCGGCGGCCGATAAAAGGGTGACGCACCGCCAGAAACACCAGTCCCAGTCCCAGCGCTATCCGGACCAGTATGGAAAGAATCCCACCCACATTCACCCTGGCTTCCCCCTCCATTCCCTCGGAGGTCACGGCAGAGGAGTCAGAGCGTACCGGATTCAGGATCGACTCCCGGATCGCGGCAATGGCCGCCGGGGTATCCGAGGGCTCCTCAAAATAATAGGTCTCCAGTCCCGCATTTGCGGGGGTATTGTAAACCGCTCCGAACACCGCCACCTCCGGGACATTCCGAAAGCCGTCTTTTACCACCACCAGCTGCGGAGGAGGAGTGGCGATACTGATCGTCCATACCTGTTCTGCGTTAATGGCGGCGATACGACTGAAGAGTTCCCGCCGTCGTGTTTCGTCCGACTCCTCAAGGGCTTCGTCCAGGAGCTCCATCGCCCTGCGCACCGGAGAACCGGGCGGGGGCTCCAGGGCACGGGTGTTTTCTTCGGGCAGCTCTGTATATAATCCGGACGCTCGATACCAGCTTCCATAGCCACTGGCGAAAAAAGACTGACCGTAAGTCGGGACAAAATTCCGGGGCTCCACCAGAGGTTGAAATTCACTTTCCCCCGTCCAGATGGTAAAATCATGGCGGAGGGAATTCTGTTCCGAGGCAAACAGCGGACGGGAGCGTTCGCGTGGTATGGAACGGACCCCGATGCTGGCCCAGTCCTCCACCACAAATTCCACCGGACCCGCACCGGTGAAATCGGTAAAATCCATGTACCAGGTCATCCGGGTTCCATCGGGGAAGGTGCGCATTCCGTCGGAATCCCGCTGATCCAGACCGATGGAATCCAGCAGTCGGGCCGCTTCGATCGGATCGTATTCCACAAAACTCGCGCCCAGCCCGGGCTGGTGGTATTCGGAAGAGGGACCCGGCTCAATCTGAGACGGTTCGCCCACTCCACTGAATTCCGCCTCAATGATCCGTTCGCGGTTGATGGCAAGGGACAGGGCCTGGCGGAATTCTTTTTTCCGCAGAAACTCGGCTTTCAGCCGGGTTTCCGGCAGCTCCGGTTCCACCAGACGATTGAGATTTGGAAACAACGTCCACACCGAACGGCTTCCGGGGAACCAGTGGTACACATCGTACCCGGTATCCTCCCGCTGTTCCATCAACAGGGTGTAATCCGAAAATTTGATGTGCCGGGTCTGCATGGAGATATCTCCGCCTGCGGCAGACAACGGAATCAGGCTCTGGGTTTTCTCCTGGAAAAGCACCCGGTCCACATAAGGAAGCTGACGGCCCTCCGTATCCACAGCAAAATAATAGGGATTCCGCACAAAGCTTTGCGGTGGTGAGGCGCGGTAGGTCCGGTAGATCCACGGCCAGATACGGGGCATGTCCACATTGTCCCAGGCCTTCATGGCAAAAAACAGGCTGCGATCATTTTCAATATTTTTCGCGCGTTTGGCCTCCTCGATTTTTTCCCGGTTTCCCACCTCAGGGTGGTAGTCCATCAGATAATGCGCCGGGCTGTACGGCTGGACAGAAGGAGTGGCCAGATCCTCAAGAAAGGTGGCTTTAGGAAAAGCAAAACGGAACCGGACCGCAGTATCGTTCACTTTTTCGATATCTCCGGGAACTCCTCGGCTTGTCATCCAGGAAGGGGCGGTTCCCTCCTGGCCAAAATAAAGCGTTTCCCTCTCCCACCAGAAGAGAATGTCATCGGCTGTGAAGGGGTGGCCATCGGACCATTTCATGCCTTCCCGCAGGAAGATCGTCCACTCCGTCCGGTCTGCATTTGCCTCAAACCCTTTGGCCACATGCGGCACAATGGGACGCCCTTTCGGTGACCAGCGGAACAGGGTGGAGCCGGACATCCGCCAGGTGATGATCCCGACGTCCCCGGGAGAGGAGGCCACCCGGGTCCAGGTTCCGCCATAGGTTCCGTTTCCCTCCACTCCCTCCAGAACCAATGGTTCAGTCCCTACCCGTTCCGCCACCGGCGGCAGCTCGCCCGCCTCCACAAGGTCGCGCAGAATCGGCACCTCCTGTTTGGGGAACCAGTCGGCCCGCCTGCCCTTCCGATACTGCACCTCCTGCTGAAGGCGGATGTCCTCCTGAGGAAGATTCGCTTCCCGGCGCTTTTCCATTTCCTGAATCAGGTCCTCAGAATACTGCCGAGGCTCGGTGGCCAGTTCCGGACGGAACAGAGCGCCCAATGCCACGATGGCCAACAAGGCCGCGAGGGTCACTGCACCAACAAAAAATAGAGGCCGGAATTTTTTAACCATCATAGGAAGCTTTATCTGCTAAAAGAAAATGCTCAGAAAAACGATTTTGTTTCATGTGAAACTTAGCTTTAAAAAGTTTACACGTAACACAAACTGACAGGAGCACTCCCCATAATGGAGGTAAATCACGGTTGCAGAACTGAGGTTGGGCATTACGCCTCCGACGCACAAGTCCTGCCCGACAAGTGAACGGCATCATACGGTCACCATTGCTTACAGGCATGAACCACATCCGCCAGCTGTGCAGTGGCGACGCACTGTACCGTGTCGGCTCCACCGTAATACAGTTTCAGGGTACCATCGTCCTCCAGAATCTTGGCACAGGGGAAACATACATGGTCCACCAGACCACGAAGCTCATAGTCCGCTTCGGGAGCCAGCACCGGGTGTTTCGCCAAATGTTTGACCTTCCAGGGCTCATCGGCGTCCAGAATGGCCGCGCCGGCACTGTATTCCCGGGTGGTGCAGTTGTTCATCACCGCGTGGAAAATGATCAGCCAGCCCTCGTCAATCCGCAACGGAACGGTGGAGGGCCCCAGGCCGGACAACCCGAAATTGTACAGATCCGAGGTGGTAATGATTTCATGGGAATCTCCCCAGTGAATCAGATCGGGACTGTGGGACATCCAGATGTTTCCCTTGCCGCCGTGTGCCAGAGTATTGGGCCGCTCCAGCCGCATGTAACGACCGTCCGGCGATTTTTCAGGAAAGATCACCATGTTCCGGTTGTCCGGGACGTTCACATAATTGACAAACTCAAGCGCCTCCAGATCCGGCGAGCGGAACAGGGCTACCCGGCATCCCTGATCCCCTTCGCAGGCCAACAGTACCGTGTACTCGCCGTCAATATACGTGATGCGGGGATCGTAATACACCGACCGGGTAATGCGCTTCCACAGCGGATCCTCCGGCATGGCATACGGCTCAGGCCGCAGGGTGAAATGAATCCCATCCTCACTGTCCGCCGGCCACAGCAGCGTCATATGATTGAGCTGATTGACCCGGCACAGCATAATATACTTCCCCTCCGGCGTCTTGATGGCCGAGGAATTATAGACAGACCGCATGCGGATTCCCAATGAGGAAAACGACTCGGCACTGAGAATAGGGTTGTCAGGATGACGATGAAAAACGGGCTTATCGATTCGGGTAAAGGTCATAAGGAAGTTTTGTACTTTACATAACTTTAAGGTTCAAGTTAATTTGTTTGCATTCGGATTACTCACCCTGAAAACCGGGCTTACTTAATGAAATTTTCCCTGCGTTCCATCCTGGCACTGCTCTGCCTTCTCCACCTGATTCCCGCTGTCTCACGCCCCCCTCTCCCACAGGGACGTTCTGAAGAGGCGGCCCGTCGGGCGGACCGTATCATCGGGCAGGTCGCCACCCAGCGTCTCGACCAATGGCGGGAAGGCTATTTCACCGGGAACGACCCGGGAAAGTATCTGCCGGGGGCTGCAATGGCCAGGCTGATTCTCGATCCGCAGGATGCAGATGCACTCCGGCTGATGAATGACCGGCGCTCCCCAAAAGAACACTATCATTTCGCGGCCGTGAACTGGGCCCGTTTTCTGCCTTTGTTCGGCAGCATTCTCACTGAGGACACCCGCAGCACCTTCCGGAAAGCAGCAGCGGAGTATACGGCCTACACCAACCCCGGCGGCACCGAGAATCACCGCGTTATGGGCTGGAGTTCCGCCGGGGTGATCCCACATTTCCTCGAAACCGACCGCTTCGGCGGCATGTCCAAAGAACAGGCTATGGCCACGGCCAAGGATCATCTCCGCCGCTACGTCAAAGGACTGTACGCGGCCGGTCAGGGGGAATGGGATTCAAGCACCTATCTGATGTTCGATGTCAATGGACTGCTGAACCTCTACGATTTCTCCCCCGATCCAGAGGTGCGTCTGATGGCCGACGCCGGCCTGAAATGGCTGGTGGCCTCGTATGCCCTGAAATACCGGGACGGCATGTATTGCGGCCCGCATTTCCGTGGATTCACCACTGGCCCCGTCAGCTCCATCGCAGATAAAACCGGCTGGATGTGGTGGGGAAGTTCCTACACGCCAACAGATAAGGAGCTCGAGCGGTCGTTTTACGCTCTCCACGCCATAACATCCGAATGGTCACCCGGCCCGGTGCTCGACGCCATTGCCCGGAAGTCCCTGCCCGGACTTCCGGTCTTTTCCACCGCCTCCAAACCCAACTATTGGCACGGTCTCAGACTGGAACCGCGCGCGGGGGCCATGCATGAAACCCTGTGGACCGCCGCACGCCACAGTCTGGGCGCACTCTGGGATCATTACGGGGGTCAGGTCACCCGCTGGGAACTGGTGGCGGAAACCGAAAACGGCCCCGTTCATTTCTGGGGCGGTCATCCGCGCAAGAGCGATCACACCCGCAAAAAAACCGGCGTGGGCGTGATGGACGGCATCGGCTATTACGATCAGCTGGCCCACTACCGCTCCACCTTTTTTCACTTCACCAATGCGCCTGAGGAGGAACCCATGGACTGGAGTTTCCTCGCTTTTCCCCGCGGCAGCCATCAGGGAACCGAAGCCGGATGGTGGCTGTTTCAGGCCGGTCGGACCGCAGTGGCCGTCTATCCTTTTGCACAATCCGTGAAGATCAACCCTTCCATAGAGGGCGTCACCCTCCCGCATGAGCACCGGAAAATACCGGATCAGGAGGTTCTGGTTCTGGGAGGGAGACGGAACGCATTTGTCCTGGAGAGCCGTGACCTCGAACCCGGCGAAATCCTTCAGGATTTCGCCGACACCCTATCTCAGCCGGAATGGGATGACGAGGAACACCGGATCCGCCTGCTCAGCCCGGAGGGCGTCTCCCTCTCGGCCCGCATGCAGCCGGACGGTCCCTCCGCCTCTCTCCTGGTGGACGGCACCCCGTTTGTGCTTCCCGACCAGCCTCTGATTGACAATCCCTTCGTTCTCGCAGAAAAAGGGGTGCTCCGTATCTCGGACGGTTCAACCTCCCTCACCATCGATTTCACCGGCGATCTTCCCGTCTTCACTTCCCCCTGACCCCTAACATATGCTTCCTCTTTTTTCTCTCGGCGACGTTCCCACCTGGCAGAATCCTGAACTGCTTCACATCAACCGCCTGCCCGCCCGGGGGCATTTCCATTATTTCCCGGATCTCCGCACCGCCCGCAACGCGGCGGACGAAACCGGCGCCTGGCAGCAGTGCCTGAGCGGAGAGTGGTCGTTCCGCTATTTTGAATGTCCGGAGGACGTTCCGGCCTCTGTGCTGCGGCGGCACGCTAAAAAAACGCCGGCCGTCACCGTGCCCGGCAACTGGACCCGGCAGGGCTATGGCCATCCCCACTACACTAATGTGGGCATGCCCTTTCCACAGGACTATCCCCGGGTCCCGGACCAGAATCCGGTCGGGGTGTATCAGCGGGAGATTCACATTCCGGCTGACTGGGACGGACGGCGGATTCTGCTCCACTTCGGCGGAGCGGAAAGTGTGCTGTACGTATATGTGGACGGACGCCCGGTGGGCATGAGCAAGGATTCCCGGCTTCCGGCTGAATTTGATACCACCCCGTTGGTACAGGCCGGGAGCTCCCACGTCCTCACCGCTGCCGTGATCAAATGGTCCGATGCCAGTTTTGTCGAGGACCAGGATCAGTGGTGGATGGGTGGACTTCACCGGGACGTCTATCTGTTCTCCACCCGGCCCGTTCATATTGCCGATCTGTTTCCGAAAACCGACTATGATCCCGCCAGCGGAACCGGAAGTTTGCGCCTCACGGTGGAAGCTGGATTTCCGGCCGACCCCGTATCCGGATGCCGGGTCGAGGCCCGTCTCTATGATCCCGACGGGAAATCCGTTCTAGCCAAACCCCTCAAGGGTGAGATCGATGCGGTACGGGACATGCACAGTTTCACCCATAAACAGTGCCGCCTTCACTGTGATCTTCCAGGAGTGTCCCCGTGGTCGGCCGAAACCCCCGCCCTCTACAAGCTGGTGGTCACCCTGATCACCCCGGACGGTGAACGGGAGTGCACGGCTCAGGAGATCGGATTCCGGCGTATCGAAGTGGTGGACGGCGAATGCCGGGTGAATGGACGCGCCATCCTG
>CAZVCO010000101.1:0-1299 GCA_964625795.1 uncultured Verrucomicrobiota bacterium
GGGGGGTTCTCACCAATAAAGTGCTGATTACCCGGGAGATCCTGGATCAGCTGCCGGAGTGTGAGGCAGTGTTTCTGCTGTCCACCGGGGTCAATGTGGTGGATCTGGAGGCCTGTTCGGAGCGGGGCATTCCGGTGTGCAATATTCCGGCCTACAGCACGGCTTCGGTGGCGGAACTGGTGTTTGCGTATCTTTTTGACTGGGCCCGCGGGGTACAGGCCCATGCCACCGCGGTGCGCGGGGGTGAGTGGGCGGGCTGTGAGGATTTCACCTTTACCCGCACCCCCCAGCGGGAGCTGTCCGAGTGCACCCTGGGTCTGGTGGGATTCGGAGAGATTGCCCAGAGTGTGGCCCACAGTGCCCGGACGTTCGGACTGAAGGTGCTGGCCACCACGCCCCATCCCGATGGAAAGCCCGATCTGGGTCAGGAATTCGTGGCGCTGGACGAGCTGGTGGAGGCCTCTGATGTTGTTTCGCTGCATTGTCCTCTCACCGGGGAGACGGACCGTCTGATGAATGGGGAGAGGTTCGGGCGGATGAAAAAGGGGGCGGTGTTGATCAATACCGGCCGCGGCGGGCTGGTGGATGAGGAGGCGCTGGCCGATGCGCTCCGGTCGGGGCAGCTGGGCGCGGCGTATCTGGATGTGCTGTCGGCGGAACCGCCACCGGAGGATCATCCATTGACATCGCTGGAACAAGCGGTGATCACGCCCCATATTGCCTGGTCCACCCGGGCGGCCCGTCAGCGGCTGGTGAATGAGCTCTGCGCCAACGTGTTTGCCTGGTTGGACGGAGAGCCCCGCAACGTGGTCAATCACGTATGAGCGGGTTCTCGCAGACCCTTGAGGAGGTGGACCGGGGCATCCGTGCGGGCGATCACGTGGGAGCCCAGCTGGCGGTGTCGGTGGCGGGGGAGACGCTGCTGGATACCGCTGTGGGTATGAACGAACCGTTTCAGCCGCTGGAGAAAGAACATCTGATGCTCTGGCTGTCCGCCTGTAAACCGGTGGGCGGGGTGGCGGCCGGTATTCTCATGGACCGCGGCCAGCTCGATCTGGACCGGCCGGTGGCGGAGTGGATTCCGGAATTCGGCACCAAACGGAAAGAGGGCATCACTCCCCGGCATCTGCTCACCCATACTGCGGGAATCCGGGGCGCCACTCTGGGCTGGACCCCGCGTCCCTGGGAGGAGATTATCGGCAGGATCTGTTATTCACGGCCGGAACCCCACTGGCCGCCCGGGGAGATGGCCGGATACCATGTGGACAGTGCCTGGTATCTGCTGGGGGAGCTGGTCCG
>CAZVCO010000101.1:1309-3166 GCA_964625795.1 uncultured Verrucomicrobiota bacterium
CTATGACGTGTTTGTGCGGGAGGAGATTTTTCTGCCTCTGGACATGCCCGGCTGCTGGGTGGGACTGCCGGAAGAGGCCTACGAGGACTGGGAGGACAGAATTGCCACCATGTACGACACCAGCAACGGGATGCCGACCGAGCAGGAGGACCTCAACAGTAAGGCCTCTGTGGTGTGTTGCCGGCCGGGAGGGAACGGACGTGGACCGGCCCGGGAGTTTCTGAAATTTTATGAGGCCATGCTGGCCATGACCCGGGGGGAGGACGGCATTCTGAAGGCGGAAACCGCCAAGGATCTGGTGTCTCTGCATCGGGAGGGCATGTTTGACAAAACCTTTCATCAGACCATCGACTGGGGCCTGGGCTTTATGCGTCAGTCCGATCAGTATGCTCCCGGCGAGGTTCCGTATCAGTTCGGCTCCCATGCCAGCCGGGAGGCCTTTGGTCACTGCGGCAATCAAAGCACCGCCGCCTTCTGTGATCCCGCGCACGACCTGTGTGTGGCTGTGCTGCTGAACGGAATGCCGGGCGAGGAGCGTCATCAGATCCGCATGCGCAGCCTGCTGGATGCCCTGTACCGCGATCTTTCCTGAGGATCAGCCCCGCCTGTGGCGTGGCTTCGCTTTGGAATGTCAGCCCTTCAGGCCTATGGATGTGGTGTTATTGTGCGTGGTCCTTTGGAATGTCGGCCCTTCAGGCCTGTGGTAAAGGGCCTAAGGCCTGAGATTCCAAAGCGAAGTCATTCCGCGCAGCGGAAGGGCTGGTCAGGTGAGACATAAAAGCATGAATAGGCCTGAAGGGCCGGCATTCCGTGATCGGCATGTGAACAGGAAGATCAGCCCATCACGCATCCTGAGGGCCTTCCGCCGCTACCGCCCACAACACCGCGCCCTCTGCGTCACTGCGAGAGGGAATGCCACTGCCGACTGAAGTGATCAGCTGATGGAGGGAAGAACTCCCAGACTGAACACCAGAACAAACAGCGCCACGGTTTCCACCATGCCGATGGTCATCAGGTAAAGACCGAATCCTTTTCCGGTTTCGCCCAGAGAGTCGGCTCCAGCTGCACCGGCTTTACCCTGAAGGATGGCTGAGGCGGCCATGCCGATTCCTGCAAGAAGTCCGCCAAACAAGAACAGAGGCCATTGCTGGGAGGACAGTCCGTCGGAGGCGGCGAGGTCCCGAATTGCGTTCATGAGAATCATACTGTAGATGATCTGCGAGAGGGGAGCACCGACAAAAATGACCAGTAGGAAACTGGCAGGTCGATCTTGTAAATAAGCGCGCTTCCAGGCGCCCACTGCGGCCATGCCTGCCGTTCCGGATCCGATGGCGGATCCAATGGCGGCCATACTGAGTGCGGCGACGCCGCCGAGACGGCCGAGGGCTTCGATTGTTTGAGGGTCCATACTCATGAGTGATACTCCTTAGGGGTGTTAAAAGTTGGTTATGGTTTGAAAGGATAGAGGGTTAACGTTTTTTCCGAAACGGGGAGTAGGGGATTCCGGACCAGGTGAGGCCAAGGTGAGATGCAAATTCGAGCGTGTTTAACCGAATGCCATGAACCATGACTCCCATGCCTGCCAGGATAAAATTCAAGGCATGTCCCAGAACCAGAATCACGGCCATGACTCCGGTCATCAGGATGTGACGTTCGGTCCCTTCCGGAAAGATCATCTGATTGAAGCTGGACGCCAGCGCAAAGGTGGCCATCCCCACGGCGTAGAGACGGACGTAACTGACCACATCCACGAAATTATTCACAAAACTAAGCGGCAGCATCATATGATCGACCCACTTTTCTCTGAATTTGGCCGGAGGCGTCATAAAAAGAACAATCAGGAGTACGCTCACCAGG
>CAZVCO010000101.1:3176-4734 GCA_964625795.1 uncultured Verrucomicrobiota bacterium
CATTTGTCCGGTTACGCCGTACATGGTCCAGGTGCTGCCGATCCAGCCCAGTTCTGCAAGAGCCTGAAGGGAGGTCCGGTTCCGCCAAAGGTTCCAGAGATGCGCCAGGGTTAAATGTGAAGCCCCCAGCAGGAAGCATACATTCATGATGGATTTCGGGTCTGATGTGGCCGCTAGAGAAGGGAAAATGGCCGGTATGCCGGAGATTCCAAATAGATTCCCGGTAAGAAATCCCCATAGGGTTGTGGCGCCCCCCATCAGGAGAAGCAGGTTGGAAAATTTTCCGCGGGTATGGGGGTTGAGGAGGTTCAGCGCTCCAACCACAGCGATCAGCAACAGGCCGTATCCGGCATCCCCAATAATCATCCCCGAAAACACAGATAAAAATACCAGAAAGCTCCAGCCTACATCGACTTCGTTGTATCCAGGGGTAACGCCCAGAAAGGAAAAGACCGGTTGAATCCAGCTCACAAATGCACTTTGCTTGAGAAGAGTGGGGGTGGGGTCGTCCTCAGAGGGCTCGCGTTCGTGCAGGGCGACGCCCCATTGCTCCACCTCATCTGTTATATCCGGAATGCGGTCGGCCGGGACAAATCCGCTGATCCAGGCCAGCACGTCGGCCTCCTCCATGCCGGCGTGGGCTTGGCGGTACTCCAGATCCTCCTCCAACTGCAGGGCATAGGCCTCGAGTTCGGGCAGGCGGGTGGCCATGGCGGCCAGGGCCTCATCCTGGGCGGAGAGAATTTTCGCAATGTGGGCGCGGCGGGTGGACAGCACCTGCGGTCCGCGTACCGGCAGGGTAATGGCGGTGGATTCCTCCACCGGTTCGGGGGAGACGAGAACGCTGAACCCGGGGGTGGCCGGGATCCAGGCCGCATCAGCGGGTGCGTTTTCGGGACGCTCGGAGGTGCGGAGGAACTGCACCTGCAGTCCGCTGCCTTGCAGTGCGGCCAGGGTGTCAAGACGTACATTGCCGAAGGGGGCCCAGGTGTGCTGTTCAGCGGCCAGCTTGCGGTCGAGCTCCTGCAGTTCTTTGCCGGACTCCATCAGCCGCAGGGTCCGCTGCACCAACTCCTCAGGATCGCTTTCCGGAGCCTCTCCTTCCGGCGTCTCCACCAGTTGCAGTTTTTGCATCACCTGCTGAACGTCGTTCAAGTGGTCGGCCCGGCTCTCCAGATCATGGGAACGGACGGGTTCGGCCTGCACATGCAGGTCTCCGAAATCGCGCACCGCAGTGAGGACGTCATGACGGTCCTCCTGACGGCAGATGAGGGTGACATGGCGCATGGGGGTGATCATGCCGCCACCTCGTTCTTTTTCTTGGCCAGTTTGCCCCGGGCCACCGCGGCCACCTGCTCATCGCCGAGAGCGATACGGATGATGCGGATGTTGTCGCGGCATTCAGGAATCTTGATTTTTTCGAACAGGTTCACGCGCTGACTGGTGGTGCGGAGCTCCTGTTCAAGCAGTTCCTGCTGGGCGCGCAGGAGGTGCTGGTTCGCGAGGTCGCCCGGGCGGACCGCTACGACCGCGAGGTCTCCGTCCTGATGCTCGACCT
>CAZVCO010000101.1:4744-10697 GCA_964625795.1 uncultured Verrucomicrobiota bacterium
CAGAACCCCACATCCTCGGGACGCCGGAAGACCTCGATCATGTGATAACACGGACCCAGCAGCAGCATTTCCAGCGGTTCGCGCTGAATCTCCAGTTCGATGTCCCGTTTGAGCTCGTGGAGTCCGTCATCGATCCACACCGGACGCTCAAAGCGGTTGGGTACCTGTTCCTCGATCTCCAGTCCCTCCAGCACCGGGACATCGACCCCGGCAATATGCTGTTCGCCGATGGACAGTTTTTTCACCTCCAGCCAGTCGGCCAGCGGCAGATCCTCGGCAAACAGGGCCACCCAGGACTGACGCTCCCGCCGCAGGCGCTCCTGCTCGCGGGCCAGATCCTCCTGCTCGATCTCCACCCGGCGCACTTCCGACTGCAGCTGCTGTTTCTTCAACTGCAGGGTCGGCAGATACCGCTGAAACCGCTTAAGCGATTCCCGCTGGTTCTTGAGTTCCGATTTGGTGCGTTTGAGGGGCATGGTAGTTCGGCGGTCCCCGCCGTAAAATACTTGATCAGTCGGCGGTCTCCGCCGTTTCTTCCGATTTGGTGCGTTTGAGGGGCATGTCAGAGGTCAGAGGTCAGAAGTCAGAGGTCAGGGGGGAGGGTGTAGAGGGCAGGGGAGAAGAGGATCAGGAGTTTTCGGTTTCGGATGTTTCGGCGGGGGCCGCCGAACTACTGACCTCTGACCTCTGACTTCTGACCTCTTCCGTTGGCCAGAATTCTTTGATGAGTTCGGAGGGCATGCCGCATTCGTCTTTTTCGAAGCAATCGGCCAGGATCTGCCAGCAGGTATCGAGGGCCTCCTCAATGTGGAGGGTGATGCGGAGATCCATGAGGCGTTTTTCGAAGAGTCCGCCGAATTTGACCAGTTTTTCGTCGTATTCGGTCATGCGGAAGCCCATGGAGCGTTTCTCCTCGGTGGAGCGGAAGCCGGCGTAGAGCTGGATCATGCGGTCCATGATTTTCCGGTGGTCGGCCCGGGTCTTGTCGTTCACGAACTGCTTGAGACGGCTGAGGCTGCCGAAGGGCTCGATGCGTCCGTTGCGCAGATAGAACTGTCCCTCGGTGATGTAGCCGGTGTTGTCGGGCACGGGGTGGGTGACGTCATCGCCCGGCATGGTGGTGGCGGCCAGAATGGTGATGGAGCCGGCAGTTTCGAAATCGACCGCCTTTTCGTAGCGGGCGGCCAGCTGACTGTAGAGGTCGCCGGGATACCCGCGGTTGGAGGGGATTTTCTCCATGGTGATGGCGATTTCCTTCATGGCGTCCGCGTAGTTGGTCATGTCGGTGAGCAGCACCAGCACCTCTTTGTTTTCGAGGGCAAATTTCTCCGCCACCGCCAGACAGAGGTCGGGCACGAAGAGGCATTCCACCGTGGGGTCGGCCGCGGTGTGCACGTACATGACGGTGCGGCTGAGCGAGCCGGCCTGCTCGAGGGTTTCGCGGAAGAAGAGATAGTCGTCGTATTTGAGGCCCATGCCGCCGAGCACGATGACATCCACCTCGGCCTGCAGGGCGATGCGGGCCAGCAGGGGATTATAGGGTTCGCCGGCCACGGAGAAGATGGGCAGTTTCTGGGACTGAACCAGGGTGTTGAAGACATCGATCATGGGAATGCCGGTACGCACCATTTTGCGGGGAATAATGCGCTGGGCGGGATTGACCGAGGGACCGGCCACGCCCACCGGATCAGCATCCAGGCCGGGCCGGTCGTCGCGGGGACGGCCGGAGCCGTCGAAAATACGTCCCAGCAGATCCTCGGAGAAGGGGACCTGGAGTCCGTGTCCCAGGAAGCGGATGGTGGCGTCGGTGGGAATACCGCGGCTGCCGCTGAAGACCTGGAGATAGACCCGGTCGTCGTCGAGCTGGATGACCTGGGCCAGGGAAGAGTCGTCGCCGAACGTGACCTCGGCCAGATCGCCATAGCCCACATCCCGGGCGCGGATCATGAGGACGTTGCCGACGATGTTTTCGATTTCGTGATAAACGGTGTGCATGATCAGTTCTCCTCTGCCCGGTGGGCGTTCACGGCAGAGAGGAGGGACTCCTCGGCCGATTGGAAGTCGGGCGACTCCATGGGCGTGCGGTTCCAGTCTTTGGCCAGCTGCTGCCAGCGGAGGAATTCCTGACGGGCCTCGTCGCGGGTGCCGAAGGTGAGCGGGGTGGTCATAATCTGATGGATGATGTCGAAGACGTGAACCTGACGCTCGCCGCTGGAGGCGCCGTCCACGTCGTGAAAGGCATCCTGCTGCAGGTAGACCTCATCCAGGAACTCGGCTTTGAGGTACTGCACGAAGTCCGGCATGGCGGTGCCCTCTTCGCCGACCACTTTCATCATCTGCTCGACGTCGCGCCCCTCACGCAGGCCGCGCCGAGCCTCGTCCAGTTTCTGATCGTCCACCAGACTGGGATATTTGCTCCAGCTTTCCAACGGATCGATAGAGGGATAGCGGCGCTGATCGGAGCGTTCGCGGCTGAGGCCGTGGAAGGCCCCCACCACTTTCAGGGTGCTCTGGGTCACGGGCTCCTCAAAGTTTCCGCCGGCAGGGGAGACGGTGCCCCCGATGGTGACGGAGCCGAAGCTGCCGTCGCGCAGACGCACCAGTCCGGCCCGTTTGTAGAAGTTGGCGATTACGGTTTCCAGGTAGGCCGGGAAGGCCTCCTCCCCGGGGATTTCCTCCAGGCGGCCGGAGAGTTCGCGCAGGGCCTGGGCCCAGCGGGAGGTGGAGTCGGCCAGCATGAGGACGTTCAGGCCCATCTGACGGTAATATTCGGCGATGGTGACGCCGGTGTAGACCGAGGCTTCACGGGAGGCCACCGGCATGGAGCTGGTGTTACAGATAATCAGAGTGCGCTCCATGAGCGACTTGCCGGTGCGGGGATCCTCGAGTTCGGGGAATTCCCGCAGGGTCTCCACCACTTCCCCGGCGCGTTCGCCGCAGGCGGCCACGATCACGATATCCACATCGGCCCGGCGGCTGGTGATCTGCTGCAGCACGGTTTTGCCGGCGCCGAATGGGCCGGGAATACAGTAGGTGCCGCCGCGGGCCACCGGGAAAAAGGTATCCAGAATGCGCACCTGGGTGGTCATGTTTTCGGTGGGGCGGAGGCGTTCTTCATAGGCCCGGATGGCTTTTTTCACCGGCCAGGTTTGGAACATGAGAATTTCGCGCGGTTCCCCGTCCTCGTTCTCCACTTTGGCCATCACCTGATCGACGGTGTAGGTGCCGGCCGGGGTGACCTCGGTGACGGTGAAACTGCCGCGCCAGTCGAAGGGGACCATGATGCGGTGAGTGAACATGCTTTCCGGCACGGTGCCGATGGTGTCGGCCGCCACCACGGTGTCACCCACGGAGACGGTGGGAGTGAAGTCCCACTCCTTGCTGCGGTCCAGTCCGTCGATATACTGTCCCCGCTCCAGAAAATACCCGGCCTGCTCGGCCAGCTGGGGGAGAGGATTCTGCAGTCCATCGTAGACCTGCTGCAGCAGTCCGGGGCCCAGTTCAACCGAGAGGAGTTCGCCGGAGAACTCCACCGGATCGCCCACTTTGAGTCCGGAGGTGTCCTCGAAGACCTGAAGCCAGCACTGCTTGCCGCGGATCCGCACGATTTCGGCTTTGAGCAGGAGATCCTGAAAGCGGGCGTAGCCCACTTCGTTCTGACGGACGACATCCGGAAAGGTGACGCGGATTAAGTTGCCGTTGACGCCGTCGATGGTGCCCACGGTGGAGGAGGAGGTGTCTGTCATGCGGGTGTTTCCTGTAGATGCTCATGCACGGGCTCCATAAAGGAGCGGACATGGGTTTCAAACTGGGTGTGGCCGGCGTCCTGCTCCCAGCGGTCTTTGCGTTCGAGCAGTTGAACCTGGAGAACAAATCCGGCGAGGTCGTCAAAAGAATAGGGTGAGAGTCGGCGGCGGGCGTCGATCCAGTTCCATTCCGCCCGGAGTAGGGCGGTTTCGCGCTTGAGGGGGTCGCTTTCGGCCCAGGCGGTGTCCAGATCGTGGTGCAGCTGACTGTCAGGGTCGGGCAGCCCGGAGGGTGCGGCCGGTGTGGGGGTGCCGGGGAGTCGGGAACTCCGCTCGCGGTGATTACGGTGCTGGAGGAGCTGCCAGGTGACGGCCCAGTCCTTTGCGAACGGGGTGTCGCCTCCCGGCGGGGCGGAGAGCAGGTCTTCGAGCTCCTGTTGGTCCTGGTCCGGCAGATGATTGGCACAGCGCGAAATCACCTCGTCCAGCCCCAGCGGGGCCGGGGCGGAAAAGGACAGGGAGGGGAAACTGGTCAGCAGGAACACCCGCATGGACTAGTCCTCAGAGGTGGCGGGGGTCAGGAGATCGGCGATGTCTTTGCGCAGACCGGCGGAGATCCATTCGGCCACGGCGGTGTCGGTGAGATCGAGCCCCTCGGCTGATTCATCCAGCCGCAGAGTGAAGCCGGACTGGGTTTTGGGGTTCATGATGATGTCGGCCTCGGCCGAACTGCCGGCATCCTTGAGCAGAGCGGGCAGGGCCTGTTTGAGCTTTTCGGCCAGTTCGGGGTGGGCCTCGATCTCCACCTTGCCGGTGGAGACCTGGGCGTTGACCAGGTCAGTGATGATGCCGGCCACGATGTCCGAAGAGGAGAGGGTGGCGGAGGCGGTGCTGCGGGCGGCCAGTTTCACCTGCCGGGCGATCTCGGTGCGCAGGCGCAGGAGAACATCGCGGGCGGCCTGTTCGAGCGCGGTGATGCCTCTGGCCCGGGTGGCGTCGGCCTCACGTTCGGCCTCCTCCCGGATGCGATCGGCTTCGGACGTGGCTTTGGCAACGATGTCCTCCGCTTTGGCATGGGCCTCCTTGAGGATGGCGGCTTTCTCCTCTTCGGCCTTTTGCAGGCCCTCGGAGTGAATACGGTCGAGAAGGGGTTGGATGACGTCGCTCATAAGGAGGATCTTTTACGCAGGATGGAGAGTTCTGCAAATCTCAAAGCGTGAAATTTTAGACGATTTCAGGTTTTGATCTGGTTAGGCGAGCGCCTGCGGCGTGTCACTGGTCATGTTGCGCCGGAGGCGGAGTCACTGGTCATGTTGCGCCTTCGGCGCGTCATTAGTCATATGTCATTCGTGGAGGGGGAAGTTGGCCTCTGGTGTTCTGAGAAGTTTTTTCACATTCGGAGGCTACTCTCCGCGTCCCAGCGAGAAAAACAGGAACTCCCGGCTTGGGTGAAATAAAAACCGTTTTGGTGTAAGATATCTTGATGCCAAGCGATATATAGACACATGTGATATTTTGTCACCTGACTGAAATCTTAACAAAGGAGTTCTTATGAACATTTTTAAAACAGCCGTTCTGGCGGTACTATTCACCCTCGGTTTGAATGCGGCGGAGTCCCTCGACGTGGACAAGGCGCATTCCGAAGTGCATTTTTCGGTTTCCCATATGGTGGTGACCAAAACGAAAGGGGAGTTTAACGAATTTGATGCGAAGGTGATGGTGGAGGGCGATGATCTCGTCAGTGTCTCTGCGACCATTCCGGTGGCCAGTATCGATACCGATAACGAAAAACGGGACGAGCATCTGCGGAGTGCGGATTTCTTCAACGTGGAGAAGTTTCCGAACATGACCTTTGAATCCACCGAAATTAAGGACGGAAAACTGATCGGAAATCTAACGATACTGGAAACCAGCAAAGAGGTGGAGCTGGATCTGGAATTCCTTGGTCCGGTAACCGGTCCGTGGGGCAAAACCCGCTATGGTCTTAATCTCAACGGTGAGATTGACCGTACTGACTTCGGCCTGACCTGGAACAAGGCGTTGGAGACCGGCGGAGTTGTGGTGGGAGACAAGGTGAGTCTCTCCATCAGCGTGGAACTGACCAAGTAAGCGCAACGTCAATTGACGCACTAGACCCCCGGGTTGACCCCCGGGGGTTTTCTGTTTCGGGTTGCAGAGGTGTAGTTCGGCGGTCCCCGCCGTAAAAT
>CAZVCO010000101.1:10707-11125 GCA_964625795.1 uncultured Verrucomicrobiota bacterium
GCTCAATCTGTTCTGCATCTATTGGTATCACCCCGCCGCGTGGTGGGACTACCTCGCGCTGACCGAGCGCATCAATCTGGAGATTCTTGAGCGCTTCAACGCAGCGGGTATCGACTTTGCCTTCCCCACACAAACAGTGCATCTCGCGGGCGACCCATCGCGACCGCTGGAGGTTGGGGTGAAGGGGAGTTAGTGTTTGGTTGAGTCGTTGAGTAGTTCGGCGAGCCAGTCCCGCACGGAGCGAATCGGGGTCCCCGCCGTAAAATAGGGGTTCCAGAAGCCGATGGATGACGTCGATTCACATCCGGGGACCGGATGCGCCACGGACCGGAACCCAAGACCCAGTTTCAATGCCCGGTCGTCCGTTGGTCCGTGGCCTGAAGGCACGACGGCCACTCTCCGCGTGCACTGCGCCACC
>CAZVCO010000102.1:0-6356 GCA_964625795.1 uncultured Verrucomicrobiota bacterium
TGGCTCGGATGAATGGCCCACTTGCCCTCGCACCCGAGAACCGCCACGCGGCCCGCCGCCGCGCGGAACCCCGCTTCGTCCTTGAAGTTGGCGTAGGGGCCGTCGATGGGCCGCAGGCCGTTGGCGCGCGCCGCCACCACCATGCGCGACAGCGCGTAGTGCCACATGTCGTTCCAGTGCTCGTGCCGTTCTCCGGCCTCGTCGGCGTCGGTCAGAACGTGATATCCGGGGTGGGGTCCGCCGATGGTCATGGTCCGCATCCCCGTGGACGCGGCGTAATCGCCCGACCCCAGGTGCAGCGATTCGTTGCGCGGGCTGGCGCGCGCGATTTCGTGGATGTTCTGCATGCCCAGCGCGGACTCGACAAGCATCTCGATGCCGATCCGCTTGGTCCGGCCCTTCGCCGCCTCGATCTGCGTGAGCAGGACGTCCACGGTGTAAACATCCGCCGCCGTCCCCACCTTCGGGATCATGATCAGGTCGAGCCGCTCGCCCGCGCCCTCGGCCACCTCGATGACATCGCGGTACATGTACGGCGTGTCGAGACCGTTGATCCGGACCGAGAGCGTCCGGTCTCCCCAATCCATGTCGTTGATCGCCGCGATCACGTTTTTGCGCGCCTGGGCCTTCTCGTCGGGCGCCACCGCGTCCTCCAGGTCGAACAGGATCACGTCGGCCGGCGCCGTCGTCGCCTTTTCGAGAAAACGGAGGCTGGAGCCGGGAACGGCCAGTTGGGAACGGTTCACGCGCGCTCGGCACGGTTGGACAATTGTGAAGCTCACGGCATCCTCTTGATATCTGTCATCTGTTGCGGCGGGGACGTCTGTCTGCCGACCTTATAACGATCCGCGGACCAACGCTCCATGCTTAGAGTCAATCATTTGTCTCGAAGCCGGCCTTTGCCCGGGAACGGGCCAGCGGATGGTGCCTCGTGACCAGGTCCTTCAATCGCTGGTCGAGCACATGGGTGTAGATCTGGGTGGTGCCGATGTCGGCATGACCGAGCATTTCCTGAATGGTCCGCAGCGGGGCACCGGCGGAAAGCAGATGGCTGGCGAAACTGTGCCGCAGGGTATGGGGGTGGACATGAGAGGGCAGTCCGGCGTCGGCCGCCAGTTCGCGGATCAGCTGCCAGATCCGGGCACGGGTCAATTGCCGTCCGTTCACCGACAGAAACACGTGACCGGAGGTGGAGGTGTGTTCGCCTGACCACACCGGACGCACCCGGTCCAGATAGTCATCCACCCGTTTGGCCGACTCCCGGGCAATCGGCACCAGCCGTTCGCGCGAACCTTTGCCGATCACGCGGATATATCCGTCGGCAAAATGCAGCTGGGACATGCGCAGATTCACCACCTCGCTTACCCGCAGTCCACAGGCATACATCAGCTCCAACATGGCCCGGTCCCTGAGGCCCTTTTCGGTTTTCACATCCGGCTGACGCAGCAGACGGTCCACCTCCGCAGGCGAAAGGGTTTCGGGCAGATGTCTCCACAGATGCGGACTGTCCAGGGTCTCCACCACATTGCGTTCGATCAACCCCTCCTGCTGCAGAAAGCGGAAGAACATTTTGAGCGACACCAGTCTGCGGGCCAGGGTGGCAGGTTTCAGGCCCTCGGATTTCCCCTGCAGCAGAAAGCCGGTGAAGACCTTCCGGTTCAGGCCGCCTGCCGAGGCGGCGTTTTCGGGACCCAGCCAGGTCAGAAACGCCTGCAGATCCGAGGCGTAGGCTTTTCCGGTTTCGGGACTGAGACCCCGTTCGATCAGAAGAGAATCCAGAAACAGTTTCAGCCAGGTATCCATCATCGCATGTCTCTCATTCAGGGAAGGAGGGCGCGGGTGAGAAACTCCAGCCGGGCGTCCGGATCTCCCGTCCGTCCTCCAACGGAGTAGCCCATTTTATGGATTTTGTAATAGACATTCTGTCGACGAAGGTGACGGGGATCCAACTCAAGGATCAGATGGGGCTTCGGCTCCATAGAGGCCTCAATGCTGTGATAAAACACGACCCCCTCCGGCAGCAGGTCCTGTTCGGACAGCAGGGCTTCACGGATCAGCCGGAGTTCATCAGCGGAGTCCGCCTCGGGCAGATCGATCTGCAGACGCTCGGGGCCGGCCCGGAAGCAGGCGGTCATGAAAAGGAGGCCCAGGATCAGGAGAGCGGTTTGTTGCTGGGTGCGGATGGACATGGGGCAGGGTGAACCCTGAAGGAAGTTAACCGCAGGCCAGAAGCAGTCCGCTGAGTGCAATCGCGGCGCCGGCCGCCTGACCGATCCGTTTGCCGTTGAGCTGTAGCATCAGCAGTCCGAAGAGGGTTCCGTTTAGGAGGAGCAGGGCGGTCGAGAGGAGAAAACCGGCCCCGTAGAGCAGGGCATGAACGGAGTCCGGCATTTCGGCTCCGTGGGCGGCACCGTGAAAGACGGCAAACCCGGCGGTCAGCAGACAGCCGGCGGCAGCCGGAACGTTCAGCGCAAAGGCGGCCAGAAGACCGAAAATGACCACAGAGGCCAGAATGCCTGCCTCCAGAAAGGGCAGGGTCACGCCTGCCATTCCCAGAAGACCGCCCATGGTCATCATGGCGATAAATGCGGCGGAATACATCCAGACCGTACGGCGGCCACATTGTGCGGCCCACAGACCCACGGCCACCATGGCCAGGAGATGATCCAGACCGCCGACCGGATGCATCACGCCATTGACAAAGCCGGTGCCTTCCGAAGGAGAATGGGCCAGGGCCACCCCCTGAAACAGCACAAAAACAAAAGGGAGAACGCGTGAAGAGAGAGGTTTCATGATTTCTGATTCTGTTTAGGTTGATCTTCCTGCGGTCGGCAGGATAACGGTGGGTACTTAACGATTGATGCCGGAGACGCTTTCGGTAACGGTAGGCCATGAATTTGCTGCAGTCCATTCATAAAGAATCCATTTCCCTTTCCCTGGCCTCCACCCGGAAAGAGGACGTGCTGGAGGAGCTTCTGGATCTGGCGGCGAAGAGCGGACAGATTCCGGACCGGAAAAGCGCGCTGAAAAGTATTCTGGAACGCGAGAAAAAAATGTCCACCGGCATGCATCACGGACTGGCGATTCCGCACGGCAAAACCCAGGGCGTTGACCGTCTGGTGGCGTCGGTGGGGCTCTCACCGGAGGGCATCGATTTTGATTCTCTCGACGGTCAACCGAGCCGGATCTTTATTCTTTCCGTCTCCCCCGCCAACCGGGCCGGCCCCCATATTCAGTTTCTGGCTGAAATCAGCCGACTGCTCAATCAGGAAGACCGGCGTCAGGCGCTGCTCCAGGCCGAAAGTGTGGACGACTGCTACGCGGTGCTGACAGGGGGGAGGGTATGAGCATGGTCTCCTCTATTTTTCTGCCCGGGCCCGCGCTGATCGAAAGTTTTCTTTCGTCCAGTTTCGTGGGACAGGCGGTGGTGGTGCTGCTGATGTTGATTTCGGTTCTGGCCTGGTCGGCCATGATCGTTAAATTTCAACAGTTTGCCAAGGTGGACCGGGATAACCGAAGGTTTCTCGGCGTGTTCCGTAAGGAAAGTCATCCCTTCTCCCTGTACCTGAAACAGCAACGGTTCCCGAACAGTCCCAGTTACCGGATTTATCTCCGCAGTTGCCATACCGCGGCCCGTTCCCTTGGCATGGAGGAGGCGGACATCAGTTCACTGCTGTCCGGCACCACCCCGGCCAGCTTCCTGTCGCCTTCCCAGCTCCAGGTGATCCGTGAGGCGGCGGAACGTGAACTTGCGGAGGAGATTCTTCATATGGAGAAAGATCTCAGTCTGCTGGCCACCTGCACCACCATTGCCCCGTTTATGGGGCTGCTCGGCACGGTATGGGGGGTGATGGAGGCCTTCAATGCCATGGGCGTCACGGGCGCTCCGACCCTCAGCACGGTGGCGCCGGGGATTTCGGCCGCTCTGCTCACCACGGTGGTGGGGCTGATTGTGGCCATCCCCACCGTGATTGCCTACAACATGCTCAGTGTGCGCCTGCGCAACCAGGCCGTGGGGATGGACAATTTTGTGCAGGAGTTGGTGGGTGAACTCCATCATGCCTACGTAGAGGAAGCCTGACCATGGCCCGCAAAACGCCCCTCATGCAGACGCAGCTGATCGGGGAGGTCAACCTGACCCCGTTGATGGATCTGACCTTTATTCTGCTGATCACCTTTATCATCACTTTTCCACTGCTGGAATCCGGTATTCCGGTGTCGCTGCCCAAAGCCAAAGGGACCCCGATAGAAGATCAGGTCACCGTCATGGTCACGGTGGACGCAGAAGGGAACTGGTTCTGGGAAAGTGCCCCGGTCACCCGGGAGAGTCTGGCGGCGGAAGCCAAATATCTAAGCGATCAGGAGCCCAATACGCTTCTGCTGTTGCGGGGGGATGAGGGGCTGGCCTTTGGATCCCTGATTGAGGTGATGCAGATCCTCAAAGAAAACGGCGTTCAGAAAATCAGTCTGGTCACCCAGACCGGCGAATCGGTCGGCACACCATGAGTTACGGCCGGGTGGTCCCGAAAGTCCTGCTGGCCCACGCGGCCCTGCTGGCGCTCTTTATCGTGGTGCCACTGCTGCGGGACTGCCGGTGGTTCCGCACGCCACCGGTGGAGACCATCGAAATCGATCTCGCCTCCCTGCCGCCTCCACCCGCACCGCCGGAGCCCCCGGCGCCGGAGGAAGAGCCGGAAGAGGAGGTGATCCCGGAACACACCCCGATGCCCACTCCGCGTCCTCAGGCGACAGCCACCCCTAAACCGGACCGGACTCCGGAGCCCACCGCCACGCCGCGTCCGGCTCCCACGCCCACCCCGACTCCGAAACCACGCTATCTGACCCCGGAGGAGATCCGGCGCCGTATTCAGAGTCAGGATTCCTCTCCAGAGCCCCCGCCGGCGGCGCCCACCCTGAGTCCGGAGCAGATTCGTGCGCAGATGGCCCAGGGACTGCCCACCGGAGGAGGGGCGTCCATTCCGACGGGACCGACCGGGGGTCAGGTAGACTTCAGCGGCGTATCCGGCGTCCTGTACCGCAAACTGTACAGCGCCTGGGTGCAGCCCCGTCATCTCAGTGCCGCTTCCGGGGTGAAAGCCACGGCCAAGGTGGAGGTGGCAAGGGACGGACGGGTGCTGTCCACCGGATTTGTGGTGAGGTCGGGGAATGAAGAGTTTGACCAATCCGTTCAGTCTGCGTTATCTTCCGTTTCCACCGCCAGCCCCCTGCCTGACGCGTTTGAGGGCACCTCCGAAACTTTTGAATTTGAATTCGAACTCTCCCGATAATCCATGAAAGCCTTTCTTTTCCTGTTTCTCAGCCTCTCTTTACTCAATCCGACCGGGTTTGCCCGCGAGGTGATCCGTATCGTCAAACCCGGTGCGGCTCAGACCGGATTGGATTTTTCCGGATTCACGGCCCAGGGGCCTGCGGCCTTGGCCTTTTCTCAGGCGCTGCGGAAAAATGTCCTGCTGTCCAGTCTGGTGAATGAAGTCCCTCCCAGTCGCGCGGATTTCCGAATCATTGGGGACGGACGGGTGGCCGGAGACCGCTTGTCGGTGCGGGTGGAGGTGGTCAATCAAAGCGGGGACAACCGGGTGTATGGGAAACAATATACCGTTACTCCCGGACAGGAGGATCAATTGGCCCGGATGATCTGCGATGATCTTATGGAGGCATTGACGGGTCGGCCCGGTTTCGCCTCCAAGCGTCTGGTCTTTGTGGGGGAGCAAAACGGAACCCGGGGCAAGGACCTCTTCAGTATGTACCCTGATGGCGGCGGATTGATCCGGCTGACCCGGGATGAGTCTGTGGTGGTGGGCCCCGCCTGGTCACCCGACGGGGAGTCCCTGATCTACACAAGCTTTCACCGCGGATTTCCGGATATTTACCAGCATCAGCTGAAAACCGCCAGCCGGCGGGTGCTGTCCAATTCCTCCGGCATGAACAGCGGAGGGGCGCTTTCTCCCGATCAGCGTCACCTCGCGATGATTCTCTCACGGGACGGTAAACCCGAGCTGTACGTCAAGGATCTCGGCACCGGCCGCCTTACCCGACTCACCCGCACCCCGATGTCCGCCAAATCCAGTCCGAGCTGGTCTCCGGACGGATCGCAGATTGTGTTCACCTCCGGACATCAGGGAAGTCCTCAGTTGTATGTCATCTCCCGTGAGGGAGGCGCGCTCACCCGGATCACCCGGGGAGGGGGGGAGAATGTGGCGGCCGACTGGGGGGCAAACGGACTGATTGCCTTCACCCGGCGACGGGGAGGGCTGTATCAGGTCGCGGTGATCGATCCCCGCACCCGTGAGGTTCGGTTTGTCAGTCCGGAAACGGCCAATTTTGAGGATCCGTCC
>CAZVCO010000102.1:6366-10828 GCA_964625795.1 uncultured Verrucomicrobiota bacterium
GCTCGCCATCGCCTGGGCGCCTGACGGCATCCACCTGGTGGCGTCCCGCACGGTTCGAGGCCGTTCCAGCTTGTCCCTGCTTGACATCGCGGGCAAAGCCGACAAAACCCTGTTGCAAGGCCAGGGCGATTGGTATATGCCTGACTGGTCCCCCTGAATCGACATTCCAGATCCGAAGAACTCCTTATGAAACATTTCCTCCCTTTTTTCCGGTTTACGCTGCTCGTACTTCTTTTAGGTTCCTCCGCCTGCCGGCGCGGGAATAAGCAGGACAGTATCGCTTACGATGATCTTCCTCCCGTCACCGAGTTTGATGACTTTGACGGCACCGCACTGCCCAACGACCGTATGGGAATTGACAGCATGTCCCCGGTAGCCTCCACGGATCTCACCCCGGTTTATTTTGCCTTCGACAGCTCCGCTGTGTCACCGGGCGAAATGTCCAAAGTCAGCGCCACCGCCGACCGTTTGCGGTCCGACCGCAGTCTGGCGGTGATTCTGGAGGGACATACCGACGAACGTGGCAGCCGGGAATACAACCTCGCTCTGGGTGAGCGGCGGGCTCTCGCGGTGCGGGATGTGCTGCTCTCCATGGGTGTTTCCTCCGACCGGATTCAGACCCTGAGCTATGGCGAGGAAATGCCTTCTGTGGAAGGATTCGACGAATCCGCCTGGTCGCTCAACCGCCGGGTGGAATTCCAGCTGATGCGGTAAACGAATCCGCCTGCAAAAAAAAAATCCCCGGGTAACACACCCGGGGTTTTTTATGTCCGGTACCGCCCGCAAGAGTGGAATCGCCTCCCGTCATTGCCGACCAAATTCCGGAGTTCCCGGACTACACCGGAACCTAACCCAACCCCCTCCAAGGGTCACCTGATCGGATTTTCTCCTAAGAAGTGGACCAGAAAAAGGGGAGGCGGCACTGGCTTTTACTGCAATCATCTTGAATAGATAGTGCGCAGGTGTCACATCCGCTGTTGCCTTGATACCGGCGAGGGGGTAGGATGTTGACGTGAAACCTAAAGTGTATATTGAAACCACTGTGGTCAGCTACCAAACCGGCCGTTTCAGCCGTGATATGGTTGTGGCGGGTCATCAGCAAAGCACAGGAGACTTTTGGAACCTGTTGGGTGACACACTTGACCCCTTTGTTTCTGCTCTGGTGGTGAAAGAGGCATCTGGTGGTGACCCCTCGGTTGCGGCGAACCGATTGGCGGCGATTGAGACCTTTCCTGCCGCCGCATCAAGTGACGAGGCGATTGCGCTCGCCGATGCCCTGATGGAGAGCAAAAGCGTTCCCAAGGAGTTCCCGGATGATGCGTTGCATATTGCAATCGCGGCAACCAGCGGAATGGATTACATCGTGACATGGAATTTCAGCCACATCAACAACCCATTTACCATCGCAAAGATTAGACGAACCGTGGAAGAGAGTGGATATGTCTGTCCAGAGATTGTCAGCCCAGAAGCCTTCCTAGGAGAAGAGTCATGAAAGATCCGTTTGTCGAAGAAATCAGAAATATCCGCATGGAACACACCCGTTCTTTTCAGTCCGACTTGAAGTTGATTTCAGAGGATCTGATCGCATTTGAAAAAGAGCTGGGTGATCGAGTGGTGCATTTGCAGCCCAAGCGGAAAGGCCTAACCAAACCCTCGTCCTAACACGCTGACGCGCGTCAGACAGGTTAAACGTTCTTTCTACTATGAAAATCGGATTCTGCTGCTGAATTGTTGATTTTGGTCTGTTGGCTGCATTGGTGCAGTTTTTCCAAAGAACCAGCAGCAAGGGTCGTCTCCCTTTGATGGAAAATTGCAGGGAACAGGCCATAACGTCTGAACTCCGCGCCTGACGCACGACAACATACAGCGTATGGAAAAAGAGTGAGGCTTTATTCCTCTGCTTGCAGGCGTGGTGCCGTCCTACCAATCGCCCATAAAGACGTTCATGCCGTTGTTGGAGGCTTTCTTGTAGACCAGCTCCAGGGCATCCAGAAAACGTTCCTCTCCGCGCCACATGGGGAAGTGTCCCAGATGCTTGGAGAGTGACCCGGGGCTGGGGGGGATGCGGACGTCGGTGAGATGATCCTCGTTGATGGTGCCGCCGTTCCAGAAGTGAGTGACTTCGTGGGTCAACTCGGTCGGGGTTTCCCGCGGACCGCTGTGCAGTTCCAGATCGAGGTAAGCGGATTTCTTCCGTTTGTTCCGCTTCACGCTGGAACCGATATCCTTGATCAGCTTTTCACGCTCGAGTCCGCGCAGCCGCATAAAGAGAAACGGATCGCGGTCAAATTCCTCCGCCAGAATGTAATAGACGGCGATGATATGACGGCAGAGGCCTTCGCTTTTGCTGGTGCAGTGGGTTTCAAGGTCATCGATATCTTTAGGGAAGAGGGCGATGCCCTGTTCCTCGAAGACCTCCTCGATGGATTCCGGCATCTGACCGGAGAGCAGTTTGGCCGCAAAAATGGCCTGACTGGATAACAGTTTGGTCAGGGCCTCCCACTGTTTCTTGGGTGCGGCCTTGAATTTGATTTCCACCTTATGGGGTTTCTCGCGGGCGCCCTGTACCGTGGCTTTCACGGTTCCGTTTTCGATGGTGAGCGCCAGAACCTGACCGGCCTGGGCATAGGCCCGGCCACGGGGGAGTTCGGCTCCCATGTAGTGGTTTTCCAGCACAGCCATCCAGCGCTTGGTCCACCAGTTTTTGCCGACTTTGCGGCTTTTGGTCTGGGCGCGGATGCCTCCGTGCGCGGTGAGAGGTCGTCCGTTACTGCTTCGGGTTTGAGTTTCAGCCATAATTATTCGCCAATGGCGTCCTTCTGGAGTTTAAAGAGATTTTTCAGATCATCCGTGGACAGTTCGGTCAGCCAGCCTTCATCGCTGCCGACGATGCTGTCTGCCACGCCCTTCTTGTGCTCGATCATTTCATCGATCCGTTCCTCCAGGGTTCCGGTACAGAGGAATTTGTGAATCTGAACATTCTTGGTCTGGCCAATCCGGTAGACCCGGTCGGTGGCCTGATCCTCCACCGCGGGGTTCCACCAGCGGTCATAATGAAAGACGTGGTTGGCCCGGGTCAGGTTGAGACCGGTACCGCCCGCCTTGAGGGAGAGGATAAAGATATGGGGACCGTTGGGATCCTCCTGAAAGCGCTCGATCATCTTGTCGCGCTGCTTTTTCGGAGCGCCGCCATGCAGAAACAGAACCTCCTGACCGAAGGTATCCTGCAGGTGCTGCTGCATAATTTTGCCCATTTCCACAAACTGAGTGAAAATGAGGGCCCGTTCGTCCACTTCGATAATTTCCTCCAGCATCTCGGTGAGACGGGCCAGTTTTCCGCTGCGCTCCGGCAGATTTTTGTTTTCGCTCAGATACTGGGCGGGGTGGTTGCAGATCTGTTTCAGTTTGGTCAGGGTGGCCAGAACCAGTCCCTTGCGCTGAATGCCGTCGGTGCTTTCCAGCGCGTTGTCGACATCGGTCACCAGATTCTGATACAGGGCGGCCTGTTCCTTGGTCAGGTTGCAGAACACCTTCATTTCCATCTTTCCGGGAAGGTCTTTGATGATGGATTTGTCGCTTTTCAGACGGCGGAGGATAAACGGACCGCTCAGCAGCTTCAGCCGCTCGATCACCGCCTCGTCGCGGTTGGCCTGAATGGGCATGAGGAAATTCCGTTTGAAGTCGGCCTGGGAACCCAGGAATCCTTTGTTGAGGAATTCCATGATCGACCACAGATCGCCCACATTGTTCTCAATGGGGGTACCGGTGAGGGCCAGGCGATACTCGGATTTGATGGAGCGCGCGGATTTGGCCTGTTTGGTTTTCGGATTCTTGATGTTCTGGGCCTCGTCCAGAATGGTGCCGCGCCAGTCGATGGTTTTCAGGATTTCAATGTCCCGGTGCAGCAGGGAATAGCTGCTGATAATGATGGCGTAGTTTTCAGCGTCCTTCCGGAAGGCCGAGCCTTTGTTCCGGTTCACACCATGGTGGACCAGGGTGGGGAGGTCCGGCGTGAAGCGCGCGGCCTCTTTCTGCCAGTTTCCGGTAAGGGAGGTGGGGCAGATAATCAGATAGGGTTTCCGGTTGCCGTTTTCCCAGTCATGCTGAATGAGGGTGAGGGCCTGTACCGTTTTACCCAGACCCATGTCGTCGGCCAGACAGGCGCCCAGTCCCCACTGTTTGAGGAAGGCGAGCCAGGAATAGCCGCGGTTCTGATAGGGCCGCAATTCGCCCTTCAGACCTTTGGGGGGCTTGAGTTCTTCAAAAGAGGTATCGCCGCGGAGCTGTTCGAGAAAGTCCTCGACCCAGCCGGAGGCCTCAATGCCGTCAAACCGGAACTCCTCGGGGGATTTGGCCGAACCCAGCGCCATTTGCACCACATCCCGCAGGCTGGCCTGCGCTTTGTTTTTGGAGGAGGTGAGTTCCATGGCCCGCTCGATTTCCTTTTCCCCCAGCTGAATCC
>CAZVCO010000103.1:0-2175 GCA_964625795.1 uncultured Verrucomicrobiota bacterium
GGATGGCGACTGGCATTCCGTCGAGGCGGTTCTCGAAGAAACCATCGTGAGGGAAATCATCCCTCAGCTCAAGGCCGCCGGAGCCGAAGGCATTATCGAACTCTCTCTGAACAAGGTGATCCCCTGATTACGTCGGGCTCACCCTTTCAACCTACCACATCAACACATTCTTATGGGCTCAATTAAAAAACAGCGCCGCAAAAAGATGTCCAAGCATAAGCGCCGTAAGCGCAGAAAGCAGGACCGGCACAAAAAGAAATAAGTTTCGTTGAATTCCAATGAAACCGACACAAGGTGGGGGAGTATGCGTCGCATGTCTCCTTCACCTTTTGTGTTGTCTTTTTTCGGGAGCCTCTGGCTGCTGAGCCTCACCGCCTGCCGTACCCCCCCGGTTCACACCGACGGCGAGCTCCTGCTGAGCCCTGTTCAGGTGAAGGATATCGGGAACGAGGGGCCGGCCCGCGCTCTGGCCTGGTTCGGCATCGCTCTCCACCGCGAAATTACCGGTGACCCGGCCGGGGCACTCGAGGCCTACCGTCATGCCATCGAAGAGGACCCCGGCAATGACGCCCTCTATCTCACCACCACCCGACGGCTGATTCAGTCCGGCCGGCCTGAGGACGCGTTTCTCATGCTGGACACCCTGCTGGAACGTTCACCACGAAATATCCAGGCCCTTCGGTGGAAAGCCCGTCTGCATCAGCAGAAGGAAAATCTGGAGGAAGCCCTCACTGCTTACCGGGAGGCCCTGGAGCTGAAACCGGAGGAGGAGACCTTCTACCTGGAGGCCATCCAGACCGCGGTACAGAACGAACAACCGGATCTGGCCCTGACGTTTGCCCGCCAGGGTGCGCGCCACGCGTCATCCGCCATCCGCATCACCCAGCTCTACCTGCGCCTGCTGGACGCGGCCAAACAGAACGCTGCGGATTTACAGACCCTGGCCGATCTGGAGGACGAAAAACGCCTTGAGCTGGACAACGCACGTAGGCGGTACCCTCAGGAATCGTCGTTTCTGTATCTCAAAGCCGAACAGGCGTTTGGAGACGATACTCCCAACCTGGTCTTCCAGCAGTACAGCCGTATCGACAGTCTGACGGATAACCAGGATGAGGAGCGTGCCCGTATTCTGGTGCATGCCATCCGCATGCTGGGCGGCGGGCGCAAAGGTGCCCGGGCATTCCGGGATCTGGCTGAGGAGCGGGACGGGGATGCACTGGCCCTCTATCTGCAGGGTCTGCTGTGGGAACTGCAGGGATCGGAACCCAAAGCACTTCGCGCCTACACCGCAGCCGCACAACAAGCTCCGGAAGATGCACCCACCTTGAGGAAACTGGCCGTGCTCCAGTACCAGCAGGGGAATCCCCGACGTGCGATGGCCCTGTTGGACAAGGTCCTGACCCTCGAACCCGACAATCCGGAAATGATCCTGCTGGCGGGGCGGATCGCCCTGGCCTCGGAACAGTTTCCTCGCGCGGCAGATCTGTTGAAACAGCGTATCCAGCTGCAGAAACAGGGCCACGATCTGGAGGATGCGCCCGCCGTGCACGCCCAGCTGGCCATCGCCCTGTGGGAGACCGGAGAGAATCCGGAGCGGATCATCGACCTTCTGGAAACCGCGGCACAATCCCCCGGGAACCTCGAACTGGTCTGGCGTCAGCGCTATCGCACCATTTTCAGAATCAGAGAGCAGGACGCCCAGAAGTCGGAACATCTGGAGAAGGAACTTCTGACGGTGTTCGAGGATCTGTGTGACCGCCTGCCCCACGCCCCCGAACCCCCGTGGCTCACCGCATCCGTTCACAGCATGCGGGGAGACTATAAAAACGCGTTGGAATTTCTCGAAGAGGTGGAATTCCGGGCCGGACTCACCGAAAATCCTGAAGACTGGCTGGGCACGGAATACTGGTTTGATGTGGCCGCAGCGCTGGAGCGGACCGGCGAACTGGAGCGTTCAGAGGAACTGTTTCTGGATATTCTGGAAAAGGATCCGGACCATCACAGCAGCCTCAACTATATCGCCTACATGTGGGCCGAACAGGGGGTCAATCTGGACCGCGCCTATCAGTTTGTGCAGCGGGCCCTCCGGCTCGATCCCGAAAACGCGAGTTACATCGATACCCTGGGCTGGGTGTATTACCAGCAGGGCGAATTTGAAAAGGCGTATCGGGAACT
>CAZVCO010000103.1:2185-3637 GCA_964625795.1 uncultured Verrucomicrobiota bacterium
CCGGTCTTCCGAATTGATGCCGGAAGAACCGGTGATTGCCGAGCATCTGGGGGATGTGCTAATGAAACTGGACAGGCCGGTGGAGGCCAGAGGCTATTACCGCATTGCGTTGGCGCTGGATCCGGGCGACCGTCTGGACATCGTGCTCGAATCCCTGCAGGCCGCGGAAGACGCCGTGGCGGAACAGACCGTGAACAGCCCCCCTTCTCACGGGGACATTCTCTGACCTTCGGCAAAACATCATCCTGACGAGATTACACCTTTTGGTCAAGCAGGGGGGAGGTGGACGGATGCCGCGACAGCGGCCCTGGAGTGCGCAAGGGGAGTGAGGAACGAAAGGACCTTGCGCTTTGACGGAGCCCAAGAGCCTGCTGCCCCAAGGCTGATGCTCTGGCATGCACAGCCATAGCCCTGCTGGCGGGGCGACGGCGGTTCGTGCCTTCTTGTGGCTATAGGAGCGTTACTCCCCCTGCCCCAGTGAGTAGGCGCGTTCGCCGTCGAACCGGCAGAGGTTTTCGGATTTAATCACATCAAAACCGGCCTCCACCAGAGCCACGTGCAGACCTGCGATCTGCTTCAAGGATACGGAGGAGCCGTCGGCAGCCACAAAGCGGCAGCGCCAGTGATCGGTACAGAAGGTTTCGGGATGTCCGTCCGGATAGACCTTCACTCCCCGGTTGGTGATCATTTTCAGTTTGAACGGTTCGCACACTGCCCCCTCCAGGGCCGGCCCCAGTACAGACGGATCTTTGTTCTCTCCCGTCCAGTCCAGGAAGAAGTCGACCCCGTCCATGGTTTTGACGCTTCGGGCCATGGCGGCTCCCGCCTCTGAAGCCGTGTCCTTGAGGTCCAATCCCTCTGTCTCCGGATAATGAACCGGGTCAAACGTCTCGGGCTCCTGTCCCAGCCGGTCAATCACCGCCTGGGCGAATTCACGGGTGCCGAGTTTCTCCACGCTTTTTTCGGTATAGATATCTGCAGTATGCATGCCATCCTCAATCGTCTTGAGCCAGGCGTTCTCCACTTTCTCGGCCACCTCACGCTGCCCAAGATGCACCAGCATCATGCACGCCCCGCGCAAAAGAGCAGAGGGGTTGGCGATGTTCTGACCGGCAATATCCGGCGCGCTGCCATGAATGGCTTCAAACATCGAAACCTGCCGGCCCAGATTCGCGCTGCCGGCCAGTCCGACCGATCCGGCCACATCCGCAGCAATATCCGAGATGATGTCCCCGTAGAGATTGGGGGCCACAATCACATCAAAACTTCCAGGCCGGGTGGCCAGACGGGCCGACCCGATATCGATAATCATATGCTCGGTTTCGATTTCCGGATACTCTGCCGCCACCTCGTTGAATACCTGATGAAACAGCCCATCGGTATGCTTCATGATGTTGTCTTTGGTCATGCAGGTCAGTTTTTTCCGGCCCTGCTGCTTGGTGAACGCGAAAG
>CAZVCO010000103.1:3647-7332 GCA_964625795.1 uncultured Verrucomicrobiota bacterium
TGGCGGATGATTTTTTTACATCCCGGCCGGGTGATCAGTTTCAGGCACTGGGTGACTTCACGGGTCTGCTGATGCTCAATCCCGGCATAGGTGTCCTCTTCATTCTCCCGCACAATCACCAGATCCATTTCCGGATGGTGGGTGTGGACAAAAGGAGCGTAAGAGCGGCAGGGCCGGATGTTCGCGTAAAGCCCGAAGGTCTTTCTCAGGGTCACGTTCAGACTTTTCACTCCCCCTCCCTGCGGCGTGGTGATGGGAGCCTTTAACAGCACCTGATGCTCACGAATCTTGTCCCAGGCGTCCGGAGAAACACCCGAACTGATGCCTTCCTCATAGACACTCAGTCCGATCCCGATTTCCGTGATATCCAATACCGCCCCCGCTTCCTGGAGAATCCGGAGCGTGGCGTCCATAATTTCAGGACCGATCCCGTCGCCGCGGGCGACACAGATATCGGTTTTGACAGAGGCGGATGCGGCAGAAGCTGAAGAATCGTTCATAAGTTCGACGTATAGGGGTTCATGATGGAATACAATCACAGATTGTGGTTACCCCTATTGCGCACTTTATTTCATGTCAATAAATACGCGTCATTATTTTCGTATGATTGAGGCCGGGAACGACATCCGTCCCGCGATCAGCTCAGAGTGTCGACAAACTGTTTGAGGCGGTCCATGGCCACCTCCAGCTCATCCATACTGGTGGCATAGCAGCAGCGCAGATGCCCTTCTCCACATGCACCGAACGCGGTGCCCGGCACCGCCGCCACCTGATGGGCATCGAGGAAGCGCAGGGCAAACTCTTTGGCTGGCAGACCGAACTGCCGGACCTCCGGAAACATGTAAAACGCCCCTTCCGGTTTGTGACAGGGCAGCCCGATATCCCGGAATGCGCCATGCATAAAATTGCGGCGGCGCCAGTAGGATTCCTTCATGCGGGCAATGTCCTCCTCCGGACGCTTAAGGGCCTCGTATGCGGCCTGCTGACTCATCACCGGTGCGCACAGCATGGTGTACTGATGAATTTTCATCATGGCCTCAATAAGTTCCGCCGGAGCGCAGGCGTAGCCGATCCGCCATCCCGTCATGGCCAGTGCTTTGGAGAATCCATGCAGAAACACCGTCCGTTCTTTCATGCCGGGCAGAGCGGCAATACTCACATGCGGTCGATCATAGGTAAGTTCGGCGTAAATCTCATCCGTTACCAGAATCAGATCCTTCTCCACCACCAGATCGGCAATACCGCGGACATCCTCCTCGGTGAGCGCGCCACCGGTGGGGTTGTTGGGAAAGTTCAGCATGAGAATTTTGGTTTTCTCTGTGATCAGCGGCCGCAGGGTATCGGCCGTCACCCTGAACCGGTCCCCGGCAAAGGTTTCCGCCACCACCGGCACCGCGTGTGCCAGCTGAATGACGGGTCGGTAGGACACATAACACGGTTCATGATACAGCACTTCGTCCCCGGGATTACATAGCGCCCTGACCACCAGGTCCAGCGCCTCACTCACCCCCACCGTCACCAGAATCTCCGAATCCGGATGGTAGGAGGCCCCGAACGTTTTCTCCACATAACCGGAGATGGACTTCCGCAGTTTGGGCATTCCCAGGTTGGAGGTGTATCCGGTCTGACCGTGTTCAAGCGAATAGATCGCCCCCTCCCGCACATGCCAGGGGGTGGTGAAATCCGGTTCTCCCACCCCCAGACTGATCACATCGTCCATCTGGGCCACGATGTCGAAAAAGTCCCGGATTCCCGAACGGGGCAGATCCGCGACCGTGGTCGACAGACGACTACGGAGAGACTTGGAGTCGTTCGGTTTCATGTGGGGGCTCCATCAGCACCCCGAGGTGCTTGTAGGTTTTCAGTTTGAAATGGGTGGCGGTGCCGGTGACACCGGGCAGGCTGGACAGCTTTTCGCTCACAAAGTGGGCCACCGTGCGGAGATCCGATCCCTCCACAAACAGCAGCAGATCATACTGACCGGACATCAGATACATGGTGCTCACTTCCGGATAGCCGGCCAGGCGGTTGGCGATGTGATCAAAGCCGCCCTCGCGTTCCGGCTGCACCTGAACCTCGATCACCGCGGTCACGGCATCCTGCTCCACTTTCTCCTCATCCAGAACCGCCTGATAGGCGCGGATCACCCCCTCTTTTTCATACGCATCCATGGCGGCCGCCACCTCTTCCGGGGTGGAGTCCAGTTGGCGTGCGGCATCCTCAAGCGAGATGCGGGCATTTTCTTTAAGCAGGGCAAGTAAGTGATCCATCGAATTCTCCTGTTGGGAACGGGCGGAGTGATACAGAGGAATAGGCGGCGGCACAAGAATTATCGTGCGGGCGGGATTGATGACGCGAACGGAATGTCCTCGAAGGGTTGGTTGAGCGCGGAAGGCATTGTGCAGAGAGTGGCCGTCGCCTGGCACTTCATCCGAATTACCGGGCATCGGTTCCCGACAGAACAGCCCCCATCCGGTGGGCAAAGACCGGCAGTTGAGGATCCCGCGCACCGGCGACCAGCAGCACATCCTCCGGCTGCAGCCCGATCGATTCCGGATAGCTATCCATCACCTCCGCCGTGACCCCGCGTGTTCGCAGGGCATCCGCCAGATCCTCACTGCCCACGCCGGAGGGAGCGGTGCCGCCGGCATAAAACACCGGAAGCAGGTGCAGCCGGTCCGATCCGCGCATCCCGACAGCAAACGCCTCCACGTAGGCATCGAAATTCTGGGTCAGCGGCGCAAAACCGTGCGGACGCCACACCATCACCAAGCGACCGGTTTCCGGCTGCACCGCCTGAATGGCCGCCAGAAGTTTTTCGGGATTGTGTGCATAGTCATCATAGACCCGCGGCCCTGCTCCGGGGAGACTGCAAACTTCCAGACGCCGCTCCACCCCCGGGAATGTCCGGGCCGCCTCCACCGCCCCGTTTCTGGGAGCCCCGCAGACCACGGCCATTTCCACCGCCGCGGCCGCATTCCATGCGTTGTGCCTCCCGGGAAGCGGAACCTCTAAAGGAGCCTGAACCTCAATCAGCCTTGGCCCGGTGCCTTCCAACAGTGCTGCCACGCCCGGACCGCAGACCAGGGCATCCGTCACCCGGGATGCGAAGGTGCGAAAGAGCTCCACCGTATCGGCCATGGAATGATGATCTTCGGAGATGGTGTTGATGAGAGCCACCTGGGGATTGAAGTTCAGCAGAGAGCGGTCGCTCTCATCCACCTCCACCACCCACCAGTCCTTTTTTCCGCCGATCCGCACATTACCCGGCAGCCCCCGGTTTCTCCAGGCGATCCCCCCGCCGCCATTCCCCATGTTTGGATCCCGGCCGCACTGCTCCAGAATCCAGGCGAGCCAGCCAGTGCAGCTGGTCTTTCCACTGGTGCCGGCCACCGCCGCCAGCGGACCGCGTCCACAGATCTCGGCCAACATTTCCGCCCGGTGACGTTCCGGAACTCCCAGCGCCTTCGCCCGCAGCCGTTCGGGATTGTCGGCCTCCACCGCTGAACTCAGCACCAGCGCGGCAGTATCCTCATGCCTGATGACCTGATGGTTGAGGCGACCGGCAAACCGGCGGATGCGACGGCGTTGATCAATCATCTTCGAGACCGTTATTTGCCGGGATCATGATGTGTTTTCGCATAGTTGCTCTGCTCACGCTTTGCGTGGGAGCCTTCCCCGTCGA
>CAZVCO010000103.1:7342-10710 GCA_964625795.1 uncultured Verrucomicrobiota bacterium
CGGTGCCACGGGGGTGTCATCGCTGATCGGCGCCTGAAACCCCTCGCGGCGGCCCTGATCGGCAAAGCGGTCCGAGCCGGATACCTGGAAGCCCTGGGAGAGAAGCAGCTGCGCGACCGCATTCATGCCTACCCCCCCCACCCCACTTACATGGAGATGTCCGCCGCTCATGATTTCTTTTTCGGAGGCGTTTTTTTGCGGGGTTTTGCCGGAGTCGACGGTTCAGGGCCGGGGGCCTTGGGTTTCGACTCAGGCGCTGGAGTATCCTTTGCCCGTGAGGGTGGCGGCGGACGGGATTTCGACAGCTTCGAACTCGCATCCTGACGTTTTCGGGGTTTAGGCGGTGGCGGGGCGTTCTCAGGATTCACATCCAGTTTGGCCCGCAGACCTCCGCCCTCCTCCACCGACAGCCCAGCCGCCCTCAGTTCTCCCGAAAAGTCACCATCGGCAAACACCGTGAGGGTCCCCTCCAGAATTGCCGTCCCGGCAAATTTTCCGTGCAGAGCCAGATGACGGCCCAACACAGGTTTTCCGGGGGTGAGATTCACCCCCACTCCCAGCTCCAGGTCCAGATTTTTCATCCGCACCCAGTCCGGCTTCGCGTTGGCGCCAATGGTCAGCTTACGGCAGGCGTACAGTTCCACTCCGGCCATTTCGCCCTGCAGCACGATGTCATTAGCGGTGATGCTGCCGCCTTTGCACACGGCACCGGCCGGAATGATCACCGTCCCCCCCACTTCAATCTCTCCCTCCCATTCCTCGGGCGGAAGCGCCAGATCCTGAAGCTTCATGCGGTGGCGGCAGATGTTGCACACCCACAGCTCCACTTTGCCGGTGACGGAGGAGGAGGCCCCGCACTCCGGACAGATCACCTCCCGTTTGGTGGGCATTACCGACCGCCCAATCCGGGTGCCGGCTTTTGGATCGACCGGAGAAACCGGGGAGGAGGATGTCTCCCGATCAGGGCGGCCTCCTGGGCAGCACGGATGGCCGTAAAACCATCAACAACTTTGGTTTTCCGGGACGCCATGCGCGTTCAGCGCCAGCGATTATTTACGGTTGGGCTGTTGCGGTCCGTTCTGGCCGCCCTGTCCGCTCTGGCCGCCTTCTTTCTGCTCGGGGGCCTGTTGTTTCGCCGGTTCATCGATTTTGATGGGCTGTCCGGAGGGGTTGACTTCCGATTTACCCACAAAGGTCACGCCGTCTTCCACCGCAAGTCGTTTGGATTTGATGTCACCCAGGAGACGGGCCGTGGACTTCAGTTCAATCCGGTCTTTGGCTTCAATATTTCCCTGCACCGTACCGGCCACGGTCACGGAGTTCACGTGCAGATTTCCTTTTACACTGCCGGATTTGCCAATCCCGACATCTCCTTCAGACAGAATTTCGCCTTCGATCCGGCCTTCCACCTGAATGGATCCGGATGTTTTCACAGTACCGATAATCTCGACTTCAGAGGAGATCACCGATCGGGAGCCTTGTGCTTGATCACTCATACATATTCCTTTCGTTAGGGTTAAAACAGAACCCTCTCCCGTAGCGGAATGAATAAAAAAGGAAAGCGCGCGTTCACCATCCGGAGCAAAAAGGAGCTCCCTCTCAACTCAGGAATTTCAGGGCGGCCGGGATCGCCCGGCTCTCTTCGGAATCCGACAGTTTGTCCAGCAGGGAGGAGAACAGATCCACGAATTCGGACAGTTGCTCCATCTGACGGCTGAATTCCCGGCATGCGTCGCAGTCCGCGTCGGCCGTAAGCTGAGCACAATGCTTGAGGGCGTTTCCCGCCGGTTCAATCTCACGCCGCTTGCGCTCCCGGGCAATAATACAGAACATCTTCCAGATATCTTTTTCCGCTTCGAAGTACTCCTTGCGGTCCCCTTTCCGCACCGAACTCCGTACGATCCCCCAGGCCACCAGCTCTTTCAGATTGCCATGGGCATTCCCCCGGCTGATCTGCAGATCCTCCATGATCTGATCGGTGCACATCGCCTCCGGACTCACCAGCAGCAGCGCGTGGATCTGCGCCATGGTCCGGCTGATTCCCCATGAGGAGCTCAGCGCGCCCCACTGCGCGACGAATTCATCTTTCGCCACATCAAAATCCGATGGTTTTTTCTCTTCAAACGTCACAGCTCAAGATAGTCCACATGGCGCATTCCTCAATTCCTGACCGCCTTTTCTTTTCACATCCCCAGATGCCTTTCAGAATTTCCTCACCCTTTCATGTCTGCTGCACCCGTCCGGGGATGGAGACAGTGCTCCAGGAGGAGGCCCGGGAGCGGTTCGGACTGTTCAGCACACCTCTCGCACCGGGACGTCTGAAACTGGAGGGGACGCTACCCGCCGGTCCACTGGTGTTCGAGTGGCAGCGCATGCCCGATGCCCGCTTCTTTCCGCTGGAGAAAAAAGAACGGCCCCCGCCCCCGGTGGCCGAAGCCTTCTGGTCCTTTTTTGCTGAAACCCCCACCCCCTGGGCCCTGCACGCGGTGCCGGCACCGGAAAGCGAACAGGTCTCATCCGGCCGTCTGGCCGCGGTGATCCGTGACCTGCTGAGGACAGGGAAAGAGCTGCATCCCGAACTGATGCGGTGGGAACGGAAGCCGGCCAAACTCTTCCGAACCTCGGAAGGACGTGTCCTGCAGGTTTCCGGACTTCGGAACGGGTTTCTGTTTTCCTGCGCCTCCCCCTCCGACCTCACCTCTCAGGTGCCGGGTGGCGAACTCCGCATGAAAATGGATGAGGATGCCCCCTCCCGCTCCTATCTGAAGATCGAGGAGGCGTTTCACCGCATGGGAGTGGAACCGAAAGCGGAGGAGACCGTGATCGATCTGGGCGCGGCCCCCGGAGGGTGGAGTTACGCCTGCGCCAAACGCGGGGCCCGGGTGACCGCGGTGGACAACGGGCCCCTGAAGATCCGCGATGCCTGTATCCGCCGGATCGAACAGCTGCATGTGGACGGGCTCAGCTTCCGGCTGTCGAAGCACCAGCCGCCGGTGGACTGGCTGGTCAGTGATATGCTCATCTCACCGGGCGACGGGTTCGGTCTGCTCAAACACTGGGTGGACGGCCACCACTGCTCCCGCATCGTGATGAACCTCAAACTGCCCCAGCAGCATCCCATGTCCGCTCTGCAACCGGTGCTGGACTGGCTGGAACATCACCCCACCCTGCACATGCGGCAGCTGTGTCATGACCGGCGGGAAGTGACGGTCTTTGGAACCGTTTAATCACCCCGGGACGGGATGATCCACGTCGCGCGGTTCGTCCCGAACTGCGAATCTTCCAAATCACTCAATCTTTTCTTATCACCCCGGGGACGGGATGATCCACGTCGCGCGGTTCGTCCCGAACTGCGAATCTTCCAAATC
>CAZVCO010000104.1:0-3188 GCA_964625795.1 uncultured Verrucomicrobiota bacterium
TCAGCCGGTTTATTGAAGAGTATGACCGTACTCCTGTTCCCGATATTTTCGCCTCGACCGACCCCGATGACCCCACCGGCTATGAACTGGGTCACATTGATCCGGGCCAGGGGACGAACGAATGGGTCAGCTATACGCTGAATGTTACAAATCCCGGAACCTATGATCTTCATTTCCGGGTGAATCCCAACGCGAATACAGATCGGTTTTTTAATGTCTATGTGGATGGCGTTAAGGTTCTGGACCAGGCTGAATGGCCCCTCGTCCAGTCCTACCCCGATCACACGGTCAGCGGAATCAATCTTGGAGCCGGTCGCCGTATCGTGAAAATAGAATTCGAAAGTGATATCGGATCTTTGAACTACATGACCTTCACCCGGACAGGTTCTCCCGTTCCCACGGCTTGTTTCGACCGGACGCCGGCCAACGGCCCCGGCCCATTGGAGGTCACTGTCGATGCCGGATGTTCCGTCCCGGGAGGGGGAAGCCTGACCCGGTATGACTGGGATTTCGGGGACGGCACCGTAAAAGCGGATGCAAACGCAACGGAAACCCATACGTACACGGAAGATGGAACCTATACCATTTCACTTACCGTGACCAATGACAGTTTGAATACGGATACCGTTTCTCAAACCGTATTTGTCGGAAACATGCTTCCGGAACCCGGATTCGACTTCTCCCCCTTAACCCCGAATATCAATCAGTCGGTGGCTTTTGATGCCACAGGCTCTTCCGACCCGGACGGCAGTATTGTACGTTACGATTGGGATTTCGGTGATGGCACCGTTCTCGCGGATGGCGGCGCGACCCCCGGGCACACCTACACAACCGGGGGTACTTTTCAGGTTGAGCTTACGGTCACCGATAACCTGGGGGCCATATCCGGACAACAACTCCAACCAGACCTGGGATTTTGAAGCCGGAAATGGAGACCGCAGTTTTTCCGAAATGGGCTGGTTTGCGTATTCCTCTCCCCGGGATCAAAACAATACCGGTACCGATCACTCCGCTACCGGAGCGACTCCCGCCGTTGTCAAAGAGGCAAGCGCACTGGGGGATGCATCGTTGGCACGTCTGGATGCCGACGCGTCCAGCAACAGTCTGTCTGCACAATTCTTTGCGGGCACTGTGGTTGCTGTTCCCATCGGAGATGCCGTATCTTTCGCCTTTTCCCATCAGTCGAGCACCGACAGCAGTGATGGAAGCGCATTCATCCGCATCGCGATTCAAGTAAATAACGCTGACTGGTATGTTACGGAAACGGCATTTGCGGAATCACCGGATTCGGCAGCGCTCGTAACCTTTCAGTTCGAAAACGCCAATTGGGTACCATGGGAAGACCCCACGGACGGGTTCAGCAATCTGTCTGCTGTAGACAGCAGTGGTGGAAACCCCATAACGGAGGGGACCCTCACAAGGATCGGGCTGACCATGGCCTCCGGACGTACCAGCGATTATATGGTGTTTGATGATGTGGCCCTCATGACAACCTCTCTTCCACCCCCCTCTGCTCCCGACATCGAACTGGACGTGTCAGGAGGCGGCCAAACGCTGCAGGTGCCTTCGCAAAGCGGGTATCTGTATCAAGTGAGAGGAACCGATTCTCTGGGAACCGCCCCGTCCACCTGGCCGGTCATTGGCGAAGCCCAAACGGGAGATGGAAACGTTTTGAGCTTCCCCATGGAAGACCCGACCACTCTTCCCGCGGGCGCGAAACGGTTCTACAGCATAGAGGTTTCAACGCCATAATCCTATGAACCCGGCATCTTTTCACCTGACAACACCAACGCTTGGTGAACTCCAACTCCATTGGCTCAGCCATTCAATTTGCAGGGTGTCAACCGCAGGACATCCTCCAAGCAAAATCAATTCCGTAAACTGTAAACACCCCCTTGGGGAAAGCCCTTCGGTTGAACATTCTTCAGATCATCGCCTATACAGGAGCGATCATCTTACCGTCAAACTCAATTCGGAAGGCGGTCTTGAGTTCCGCACAAAGGGTAACGAAACCTTAACGCTCAACTCCATAACGCATACTTCACATGATGTACCGGAAGAGAACGATGCCGGTTCACTCACAGCGACGTTTAAACTCCATAAAGATACTGCTCTTTATGGGCTGGGCCAGTTCCAGAACGGACATCTGAATTTACGAAACAAATCCGTTCGTCTTATCCAGGGAAATGTTTCCATCGTGAACCCGTTCCTCGTATCCACGGACGGATGGGGGCTGTTATGGAATCATGCTTCTGACACCTGGTTTGAGGATGATGGAGAAGGATTTACGTTTACTTCTGAAGTGTCGGACGGATTGGACATGTATATTTGTGTTGGAAAAAACTGCAACGAGGTGACGTCCAGATACCGGGAGCTTACCGGCCACGCCCCTCTCTTTCCACGATCCTTTTACGGCTTCATCCAAAGCAAAGAGCACTATCAATCCGCCGACGAGTTGATGTCTGTGGGGGAAACCCACCGTCGGAAAGAAATCCCTCTGGATATCGTGGTTCAGGACTGGCGTTACTGGGGGGACACCTCGAAGTGGAGCTCGATGACCGTGGATCCCGATCAGTACGGGGACCTGAAAAAAGCAATCCAAACCCTTCACGAACATCATATCAACGTCATGATTTCCGTATGGCCGGTCATCGGGCCGGATTGCGCGCTGCATGCAGCTTTAGAGGAAAAAGGACTGCTTTTTAAAGGCGAACATTGGAGTACCGGGCATTTTTACGATGCCTTTAATCCGGAAGCCCGGGAAATCTATTGGAAACATGCCAAGGAAGGTCTTTTCGATCTGGGCGTGGATGCCTGGTGGATGGACTGCACGGAACCGGAATATCTGGGTGACCGAAACCCCGACCTGCACAAGAAACGACTGCTGGCTCAACAAGACACCGCAGCCGGATCATGGGCACGGGTGTTGAATGCCTATGCCCTGTATGCCACCCAGGCCGCCTACGACGGACAAAGAAACGAAACGGATAAAAAGCGGGTCTTCATTCTAAGCCGGAGCGGATTTACCGGCGTACAGCGTCACGCTGCCGCAGTTTGGTCTGGAGATGTGGGAGCCTCCTGGGAGAATTTCCGTCTGCAAATCATCGGCGGATTGAATCTGTCCGCATCGGGAATCCCCTATTGGACGACCGACAACGGTGGATTTTTCACTTCAGGACATGGCGGAA
>CAZVCO010000104.1:3198-6240 GCA_964625795.1 uncultured Verrucomicrobiota bacterium
GTCCAGGTCACCGTGCCGGTACCCTCCCCATTGTCGTTGATCACCAGCGATCCCGGCGCCGTCTCCATGTCCCCGAAGGTGAACGGGATCCCGCATACGCGGAACTGTATCTGCGCTGGACCCAGTTTTCCGTATTCTGCCCACTCATGAGAAGTCATGGCACCCAGACGCCCCGCGAAATTTGGAACTATGGTGAAACGGGAGACGAAATTTTTGATGCGCTGAAAGAATCCATTGATCTGCGCATGCGGTTGATTCCTTACCATTACGACCTGGCTGACCGGATCACCCATCAGGGGGGTACCCAGCTCCAGCCCTTGGGATATGCATTCCCGGATGATCCGGCGACGCATGAGATCTCGGATCAGTTGATGGATGGTCCATCTCTGATGGTGGCTCCGGTGATCGAACCCACCACCTATTTCCCCAGTGAGAACTGCGATGTGCTGTTCGGGAATCAGTTTGTAGCGGACGAGCAGCGAGGATATCTGTTTGAGGTGTACAACGGAACAACCGATACAGATCCGGTGTGTACCATGATACGCCGAAAACCAATAGATTATTCGTGGGACGGAGCCCTGCCCCCCGATGTCACCTCGGAACATTACACGGTGGAAATCTCAGGCGGCCTCACCAAAAGTGCAGGCAAGATTCTCCGGTTCCGGTTTCAGGGCACGTTGACGGTATGGATGGAAGAACAGGTTGTGATTCAGGAAACCTCCATGAAAACGTCCTGTGACCGGATTGTACAGTTGCCGGATGAGGATTGGGTGGGAATGAAAATCCAGTATGTCCACACGAAGGGAGGCTCCGTATTGAAAGTCGGTTACGATGTCCCTCTGCCGGAGAGAACAACCGGAAACTCACCTGGTCGGGATGTGTACCTGCCAAAAGGAAACTGGTTCAATTTCTGGACCGGCGGCAAGGTATCGGGAGGCGGCATTATCCGGGAACCCACCCCCTTGTCCCGCATTCCGGTGTTCGTGCCCGAAGGAACCCTGCTTCCGCTGGGTCCGCTCTGCCAATGGCATGATGAGAAAAAAAACGAACCCATTGAAATCCGGATCTACGCAGGAAAGGATGCGTATTGGGAGTCCTATCAGGATGATGGAGATGGATATGACTATGAAAAAGGCGGGTTCAACCGAATACAGATGAAATGGGACGATTCGGAAAACATACTCCATCTCTCTTTGGAAAAGCCATCCCATGCGGAACAATCCGGCAAATGGAAATTCACTTTCGTAAAAGTATCCCCCGGCAAGGGTGCAGGGCTTGCATATGGCACAGGGTGTCTGTGCACATTTGATGGCCATGATCAAAAAATCATGATTTCCTGAAGGAAACCGGGCACGGGTTTCCGAATATACGTCATTGAACTCCACTTGTTTAACACATCACTATGTACACCTTCAACATCACAGACTTTGACGCCGTTCCAGGCAGCGAAACCCTCAACACAACGGCCATTCAGGCCGCTTTGGATGAAATCCCCAAAGCCGGAGGGGGTCAGGTCATCATCCCTCCGGGAACCTTTTTAACGGGTTCGCTGAAGATCCATGCCCACACCGAACTGGTTTTGATGCCGGGTGCGGTTCTGTTGGGTTCCCCCAACCTCGAAGATTACGAATTTTACGGTCCCATCCCACAGTCCGACCGGGATCCCTTTGACAACCCGGCCATGCAGGACCGGCATCTGTTGCTGCTGCATAAAGCCCACGGGGTGACCATTCGCGGTCCCGGTATTATTGATGGAAACGGAGAAGCGTTCTGGAACCCTCCGGGCAGCAACCCCAACGGCCCCATGTACAAACATTGGTGGACCCACAAAAACTGGCAGCGCCCCTGCCCCATGATGAGCTTTGTGGAGTGTGAGGATCTGCGTCTCGAAGGCTTCACCGTCCGAAACTCCCCGGGCTGGACGTTTGAACTCCTCAACTGTGACCGGGTTCATGCCAACGGCGTTCAGGTCATGAACAATTTCTGGGGCCCGAACACAGACGCTTTTGATATTTGCGGATGCCGCGACGTCATGATCAGCGACTGCCATATCACCTGCGGGGACGATGCCTTCTGCGTCAAAACCATGCCTCACACCCGAAGTGCGGAGCGCATCACCATTACCAACTGCACCATGAAAACCAACTGTGTGGGACTGAAGCTGGGCTGCTTCGAATCCCACAAAGACATGCGGCAGATCACCTTCACCAACAACGTGGTGTACAATTCCTCCCGGGCGGTGGGCATCTACAACTTCAAGGGGGCCACGTTTGAAGACATCATCATCAGCAACCTGGTCTGTGATGACGACAACGACCTGAACCTGAACCGCCCCATTCACATCGATCTGCGGCACGAAACCGAGAAAGGCTGGGGAGGCGTCAGCCCCACCGGACATGCCGGTATTGTCCGTCGGGTGCAGATCAACAACGTCATCGCCAAAACCAACGGACGGATTCTGCTGACCCAAGCAGACGGGGGAACCCTGGAGGACATCACGCTTCGGGACATTACACTTCACTATCCGGAAGTGGAAGACCCCCGCAAGGTCGCCCACCTCACCCGCAGCGCCCAGTTTTCCCTGCACAGTCCCGAGGCCCAGGCCGCCCGGGCCGCGCTGGTGGCAGACGGCGTGAAAAACCTGAGAGTCTATGATCTGCAACTCAAATGGCCGGACAAACAACCGGAACCCGCATTTTCAGCGGGCTGGTTCCGGAACTGCACCGGTTTTCTGAACTGTCCCGGCATCCGGTCGTATGGAAACGCTGAGCTATGGCAGTCAGACCAGTCCGACCTGTCCGACAGGTCCGATCCCTAAGCCCTCAGTCCCTCGCAGAATCACTCCACCCCACGAGTAACGAGTGACCAATAACGTATACCCCCTGACCTCTTCCCTATGAAACCGAATATTCTGATTCTCATGTCCGACGAACACCGTGCCGATGTGGCCGGTTTTGCCGGAGATCCTGTCGTCCGAACCCCCACACTGGACTGGTTGTCGGAAACCGGGGTCGTCTTCGAAAACGCCTACACCCCCAGCCC
>CAZVCO010000104.1:6250-8704 GCA_964625795.1 uncultured Verrucomicrobiota bacterium
CGCCCGCCATGGACGCCATGGCCGCCAACGGCGTACGCTTCAGCCGCGCCTATTGCGGCAACCCCATCTGCGTGCCCTCGCGTCAGTGCATCATGGCTGGACAGTTTCCCAAAACCTGCGGATGTGAGGGATGGAAGGGGCTGCAGCCCGGTCACCTGACCTATCCCGCCCGTTTCGGTCAATATGGATACCGCACCGCGGCATTTGGAAAACTCCATCCGGAAAGTGCGGATCCCTCCATGGGATTTCAAACGGTTGGCGGGCTTGTTTCGTTCAAATCTCATCATGAACCGATTGAATCCTATCAACGGTCTGATCCAGGATTTGATCCCGGAAATGTACCCGGCATGAACAAATGGTCCGACCGAAAAGAAATCGAGCGGGCGGCACCGGGTCCGGAAAATTCCAAGGACACCGCAACCATTCAGGGCTGTTGCGACTGGATCGACAGTCAATTTGTGGACAGCCGATACGACCGCGGCGACCCAAACCGCCCCACCCTGCTCTACGCCGGACTTCACGATCCCCATTACCCCTACCAATGCCCTCAGGACCTCTTTGACTACTACCTGCCCAGAATGAAACCCTACGAAGTCGAAGAACCCTTTGATCATCCGTTTCTGGGCTTGTCCCCCTGGCCACCCGAACCTCTGCAGGCGGGGGTCCATGTTTCAGAAAGAGATGTGATGCGTGCCCGGGCAGCCTACTACGGCAAAACGGAATGTATGGACCGGAATTTTGCACGGATTCTGGATCAGCTTCGTCAGTCCGGGCAGGATCTGGATGAGTGGATCATTGTCTACCTCTCCGATCACGGGGATCAGCTTGGCGAACACGGGGTATGGGAAAAGCAGAAGTTTTTCGAAGGTTCCGCGCGGGTGCCTCTGATCATTCGCGCACCCAAATGGATACCCGAAGCGAAGCGCATTCAGGAGAACGTCAACCTCTGCGACCTCTTCGCCACTCTGTGCGATCTGGCCGGACTGGACGCCCCCGACGGACTCGACAGCCGGTCACTGGTTCCGCTGCTGAAGGGAACCAAACCCGCCTGGGACAATGAATCCTGTTCTTTCTTTCTTCAGCAGGGATTTTCCAACGTGATGATCAAACGGGACCACCTCAAATACCAGTGGTATGAACACGAGGAGAAAGGCGCAATGCCTGAAGTCCTGTTTGATCTGAAACAGGACAAACAGGAAAAGCAAAACCTGATCCACCATCCCCGCTACCGTGACGCGGTCAGCTCGCTCCGAAGACGATTACACGAACTGGGGTACGGCCCGGAGCGCTCCAGATGAGTCAGGACAGGTGATGGAGGATACCTGAAAGAGCTGTTCAGTATACACCACGATCTGATACCCAATTCATACGGGGTAAACGCACAAAAGAATACGGTCCATTGTTTTTCAGTTCAGAGGGAGAAGACCAGGAGCGGAAAGAGCCGGACGTGCCGCATCCTGCGGCGGACTCCACCTGCCTGGCCGTCTGAAACCCGTCCCGCATTGCGGGACGCCTCCAGCTATTTATTGTTCCGCCCGTAATCGGAACCAGGTTCCGGAGGGGCCCTCCGGCAACACCCAGGCCAACCGTTTCAGTCCGGTCTGATGAGACGGAGTAACCCCTGGGACGGCTCCCGCCATGTCACTCCACTGCCCCGTCACCGGATCCCGCTGTTCAAGCACAAGCTGCCACCCTCCGGTTGCTTCCACGATTTCGCAAACCAGTTCAAGGGCCACGCCCCCATCGGTCATGCCGGCCTCGATCCGCGGCCGACGCGCCGCCTCGTCCGCGTAGTGCGCTCCCGGCACCTGATCGGACAGGCGGAACAGCCCGACCGCGGCAATGGCCGCGGCGGTTGTGTCGCGGGGCGCGGTGTCCTGCACGGCCAGAAAATCGAAATCCCAGGGCGGCACCGCGCGGTCGGTCGTTTGCGCGATCCACCAGTCCGAAACGTCCCTCGCGCCCTGCAGCAGGTCCGCGTTCCCGCTCTGCTTCGCGGCCAGGGCGAGACCGAACATCGTCCAGGCCTGTCCGCGCGACCAGGTGGAATTTACCGAATACCCCTGATGGGTGGCTTTGTATTTTACCGCACCGGTGTTCTCATCGAACACCACCACGTGATAGGTGCTGTCATCGGGGCGGACATGATGGGAGAGCATGGTTTGGGCGTGCGTGGTGGCGTTGTCGATCCAGACCGCCTGCCCGCCCGTCCAGGTCCCCGCCTCGAACAGCAGTTCGTTGACCATGCTGTTGTCCACAATGGTGGTGAAATTGCTGCCGTTCGCCCAGGATCCCCAGCTCCAGGAGCGGGTGGTGCCCACATCGGGATCAAACAGCGCGTTCAGACTGCCTGCTGCCGTGCGCGCCACATCCCGATATCATCCCATTGGCCGACATCCGGCGATGGCGCAGGCTGGCACCGACCGACTACCACATGGGCGATCCGAACCGTCT
>CAZVCO010000104.1:8773-10682 GCA_964625795.1 uncultured Verrucomicrobiota bacterium
ATTGGTCCACCAGCCCCGGGACTGGATGATCCAGTCACCCTCGTCGTCCAGTTCAATCGGATAGCGGTTGTCGGCCACGACCTGTGCAAGATCATAGACCCGCGACATGGCATGCGCGAGGGCGGTGGCGTACCGTTCTCCGCGCGAGGCATTGGCGTCGAACGCGGGTTCAGGGTAAGGCTGGGCCGTCAGTCGAAGGCATACGGCGCAAAGGTGGAACAAGAGGAGCCCGCGCCGGATGATTGGCAAATACGATATATTCATATGTGAACAACACTTACACATGCCCTTGGAATTCAGACACCCTGTTTTTGGCAAACCACGACCGGCCTATTGGCTTGCACCCAAGCCTACCCTTCCAAGACAGCCCGGGGAAAGGAAGATGTCTCGACGCTGCTCCGCCGCAGGGATGCGGCGCCTCCAGCTGCTTTACAGCCGGACGTGGCGCATACTATCTGCGGGATTCATGGGTGTAATCGTCAGGACATCCCCCATTTTTCAGGGTAAAATTGAGGATTCGCCTTTAAAGACAGGGAATGTCCGAATTTCTTATGTGAAGAGCGGGAATTGTGGACCGGATAACAGGATTGGCAGGATCAACTTGTTTTGCATGTTGCCTCCTCCAGGCTGTGATGGTTGTATTTTATGATGAACAGGATCAGATCACGTCGATCCTGTTATCCTGTCAAAAAAATACATGCGCCATTTGCAAGATTAGACATGGCAAAAAATTGGGAAAGTCCTGTGTAACCGCCCGTTCTCCTCATCTCAACTGAACGTCGGTCCGTTTTCTTTCCGGTACCGTGTCGGAGTGACGCCCGTCTGATGCCGGAAGTCTTTGCTGAAAGCATCCGGTTTGCCGTACCCGCACAGATGCGCCACTTCCTTTACCTGAAAATCGGTTTCTTTGAGCAGCACCCGGGCATGGTCAACGCGGAGAATCCGGTATTGCTCCCCCGGGGACTTGTCCAGCACCTGCTGAAACCGGCGCTCCAGGGTTTTCCGGGTGCACCCCGCCTGATCCGCGATCTCCTGGATGGACATTGGGTTCTCAAGGTGCTGCCGCATGGTTGAAACCGCATGCGCCACCAGCGGATCGTGCAGGGCCACGCAACTGCTGGACTGCCGCTCCACAATCCCGGAGGGCGACACCAGCCGAACCTCCTTCGGCCCGGGTTCCCCCGCCATGAGCCTCCCCAGCAGTTCCGCCGCTTCAAAACCGATCCGTTCCCCCGGCAAATCCACACTGGACAACGGCGGAAGTCCCACGTCGCACATCGAGGGGGCGTTCCCCACTCCGATCAACGCGATCTCATCGGGGATCTTCTGATGACTCACTTCGAGCGTCCGCTCAAAATTCAGGGCGAAGTTGTCATTCGCACAGCCGATGCCGATCGGTTTGGGCAGCGTCGGCATCAGGGCTTTCAGGGTTTCCGGCCGGGGATGCCTATGACCGCTGTCATCCTCCATCACCCCGACATCATAGCGGAACCACAGGCTGCCCCTCCCCCGCCGCCGGGCCTCGTCCCGGAATCCCCGCCAGCGTTCGCGTTCCTCATAATGGTTCGAATTGCTGGCGAACATCAGGGTCGCATACGCCGCGTCGCAATAGTAGGCGGCCATCTCCGCCCCGATGTTGCGGTGATCCAGCCACACCCCGTTCGCATGGGTCACCCATTCCTCCGCATCCAGATGCACCACCGGCGCGCCCATCGATTCGATCTGTTTGAGAAAGCCGGGGTCGCTGAAGCGCCCGATCCAGCCGTCGATTGGTCGTTTCAGAATCGAATCCAGCGCCTGGTTCGCATGCCCCGCATCCAGAATCAGCCAGGGAATGGTGGTGAACCGGTGCTGCAGAATGCCCCGCAGAATCCGCCCATCCAGCCCGCCATGGTCCATGCCGAGCAGT
>CAZVCO010000105.1:0-10680 GCA_964625795.1 uncultured Verrucomicrobiota bacterium
GAGCATGATCCGCTGGAAATCTGGTCCAGCCAAAGCGCCACCGCAGCCGAAGCCCTCAGCCGCGCGGATCTCACGGCCGATGATATCGCGGCGGTGGGCATCACCAATCAGCGCGAAACCACTATCCTGTGGGATAAAAAAACCGGCCGGCCGGTATATAAGGCTATCGTGTGGCAGGACCGGCGCACCGCGGATTACTGTGGACAGCTTAAACGCGACGGAGTGGAGGCCATGGTGACCGAAAAAACCGGCTTAAGGATCGATCCCTATTTCGCGGGCACCAAACTCCGCTGGATCCTGGAAAACGTGGACGGGGTCCGACGCCGGGCTGAAGACGGAGACCTGATTTTCGGCACGGTGGACTGCTGGATCGCCTGGCAGCTCAGTGGACGGAAGGTGCATGTCACCGACACCAGTAACGCCGCCCGCACGCTTCTCTACAATGTGAACACCCATGAGTGGGATGAAGAGTTGCTGGAGCTGTTCGGCATTCCCCGTCAGCTGCTGCCGGAGGTCAAAGCCAGTTCCGAGGTGGTGGGGGAGGTGGGGCCCAAACAGTCACCGGCGGGCGTGCCCATCGCCGGGATGGCCGGGGACCAGCATGCCGCGTTGTTCGGTCAGACCTGCTTTTCCCCCGGCATGGCCAAGAGCACCTACGGAACCGGCTCCTTTCTGCTCATGAACATGGGGACGGAGCGGGTGAAGTCAGAAAACAATCTGCTGTCCACCGTGGCCTGGAAAATCGGGGACACGGTGGAATACGCCCTGGAAGGCTCCGTGTTTATCGCCGGGGCAGCGGTGCAGTGGATCCGGGACGAACTGCAGCTGGTGCGCAGTGCGAAAGAGCTCGACCGTCTGGCCTCCACGGTGGAGGACACCGGCGGGTTGTATCTGGTGCCCGCCTTTGCGGGGCTGGGAGCACCCCACTGGGATCCCTATGCGCGGGGGGCGGCGCTGGGCATGACCCGGGGAACCAACCGGGCCCATTTCTGCCGGGCCGCGCTGGAATCCATTGCGTATCAGACCGCGGATTTAATCACTGCAATGGAAAAAGACAGTGGCATCACCCTGAAGGAACTGCGGGTGGATGGCGGGGCCTCCAACAGCAAGCCGTTGCTTCAGTTTCAGTCGGACCTGCTGCAGGAAAAGGTGGTGAGGCCGAAATGCGTGGAAACCACCGCGCTGGGAGCGGCCTATCTGGCCGGACTGGCGGTCGGATACTGGGAAAGCCGGGACGAAATCCGTGAAAACTGGGGGATCGACCTTACGTTTACTCCAGAACGTGATGCGGAGGAGATGAAAGCACTGCAGCGGGGCTGGGATAAAGCCGTAGAGCGGTCGAAGTCCTGGATCGAACCGGACAGCTGAGCGATTCTCTTTCCTCACCCACTAATCTGAAACAGACGACACCCCCAAACCACTATGAACCGCGACACCTGTCTTGAAAAAATCGAATCCGCCTCTGAACCCTTTGATGTTGTGGTGATCGGCGGCGGGGCCTCCGGGCTGGGCGCAGCGGTGGATGCCGCCTCCCGGGGACATTCAGTTGCTCTGTTTGAGCAGTCGGATTTTGCCAAAGGCACTTCCAGCCGATCCACCAAGCTGGTGCACGGCGGGGTGCGCTATCTGCAGCAGGGAAATATTTCGCTGGTGCTGGAGGCGCTGCGGGAACGGGGCCGTCTCACCAAGAATGCCCCGCATCTGGTGCGGTCCCAGGCCTTCGTCATTCCCAACTATTCCTGGTGGGAGGGGCCGTTCTACGGGATCGGCATGAAAGTATACGATCAGCTGGCCGGGAAACTGGGTCTGGCTCCGTCCAAGCATCTGGACAAGCAGGAAACTGTCGATCTTATACCGACCGTGGAGCAGGAGAATCTGGTGGGCGGGGTGATTTATCACGACGGACAGTTTGATGACTCCCGGCTTGCGGTGAATCTCGCGCAGACTGCGGAGGAACTGGGCGGTGCACTGGTGAACTATTGCAAATGCACCGGTCTGGTAAAAGAGAACGGCATGGTCAGCGGCGTGGAGGTCCGGGAGATGGAGAGCGGACGGGAATTCATGGTGCGGGCGCGCAGCGTGATTAATGCCACCGGGATTTTCGTGGACGAACTGCGTCAGCAGGACGATCCAGAGGCCAAAGGAATCATCCAGGTCAGTCAGGGGATTCATTTTGTGTTGCCCAAACGCTTTCTGCCCGGGGATGCGGCGATCATGATTCCCAAGACAGCGGATGGACGGGTGTTGTTTGCGGTGCCCTGGCATGACCATGTGGTGGTGGGCACCACGGACACCCCCCTGGAGGAAAAAAGCCTGGAGCCCCGCGCCTTGGAGGAGGAGCGGGAATTTGTGATGGAGCACGCCTGCAAATATCTTTCCACCGACCCAGGTCCGGAGGATGTGCTCAGTGTGTTCGCCGGACTGCGGCCGTTGGTGCGGGAAGGGGACGGATCGGATACCGCGGCGATTTCGCGGGATCACACCATCATGGTCAGCGGTACCGGGCTCATTACGTTGACCGGAGGAAAATGGACCACCTACCGCAAAATGGCCGAGGACGTGATCGATCAGGCCGAAACGCTGGGCGGATTGGACAGCAAACCCTGTCCCACCAAAACACTGCAGATCCACGGGTGGACGCACTCCCCGATTTCCGAAAAGTACCTCAAGCCGTACGGAGCTGATGTGCAGGATATCCGTGCTTTGTTGAAAGCGGACCCCACTCTGGACGAGCAGGTGCATCCGGATCTGATGCTGCGCCGGGTCGAGGTGCTCTGGCATGTGCGTGAGGAGATGGCCCGCACGGTGGAGGATGTGTTGGCCCGCCGCTCCCGTTCCCTGCTGCTGAATGCCAAAGCATCGATCGAAGCCGCCCCGGCCGTGGCCGCCCTCATGGCCAAAGAATTCGGCCGGGACGAGGCCTGGGAACAGGAACAGGTCCGCACCTACACCGAACTGGCTCAGGGATATGTGTTTTAGTGGATAAACATGAGTTTGACGAGGCCTCAGATGAAAACGCCAAGGAAGAAGCTTCGGTATTGAATCGCCTTTGGGAAAAGAATTGAGAGGGAAAAGGCGCAAGGTCCGCTCGTGCCTCACTCCCCTTGCGCACTCCAGGGACGCTTCGCGTTACTCCTCCGATTATGTCCACCCGCTTCGGTCGAGGCTGCGGTATTGGATGGCTTCGGCGAGATGATGCGGTCCGATGTCCGCTGCTCCTTCAAGATCGGCCAGAGTGCGGGAGACTTTTAAGATCCGGTCGTAGGCCCGGGCGCTGAGAGCGAGTTCGTCCATGGCCATGCGGAGCATCTGATGCCCCTGGGCGTCCAGGCGGCAGACTTCATTGAGTTCTCTGGTGCCCATATCGGCATTGCAGTGCAGATGGTCATGGCCTTGGAACCGCTTCTCCTGAATGGCACGGGCCGCCACCACCCGGGCCCGTATGGTGGCGGAGGACTCTCCTTTTTCCAGGGAGGTGAGTTCCTCGTAGCGCACCGCCGGGACATCAATATGGATATCGATGCGGTCCAGCAAAGGACCGCTGACCCGGTTGCGGTAGCGCTGGATCTGATTCGGGGTGCAGTGGCATTCGCGTTTGGGGTCGCCGTAGTACCCGCAGGGGTATGGATACCACTTTCGGCGACATTGAACTAATACTTCATAAACCATTCTTAATTAGTAGCATAACAAACTCTCTACTTTTTGCGGCCAATCAAAATGGGGAGATTACAGCGCCAGTGAGCTTAATAAACAGTTTACTCTGCAGAATTGGTATGTTTGAGTAATGAGCATATGCTTAAGAAAGAGCCTGCCACTGAAAAACAAATCGCGTTCCTCCGAAAGCTAGGTGACTATTATGGTGAGAACTACACCAAGGAGAAGGCAACAAAGCGTATCACGTTGCTAAAAGACATGGAGGATAGGCCATCTACTTCACATATGGCTAAACTTCATTACTTGGGCGTGAAGAAAGATGTTACACTTGGCAACGAGAAGATTTCCGAAATCACATATAGCTACGATTATGATGATAGGCTTAAGGATTGGGAGAGAATTAAATTCATCCATTACCCTGATATTTTCGGGAGATATTTAGACGATTATCTCCATGACACCCTAGCAAGTTCTTTTCTCTCTTCCATCAAAGGAAAATACAGAGGCGCAAAAGAAAAGCCCTCGAAAGATAAGGTTAACAATACCATTAATGTTTTGTCTCGTATTGATCCTGTGTGGTGGCACTCAGATAAATATAAGGATATTTTTCTTAAAAAATTTGCCCAGCTCTATCCTGATTGCGTCAAGAAAGGTGTACAGAAAGCCTCAAAGAGATCGGCACGTTCTGGGGCAAGCTCTAGAATTACACAAGCTAATAAAAAGCGGCCTAATGTTATAACTCATTTTTTCTCTTCACTGATTAAAGCCGCGCTATTTGTGTTATTTCTCATCATATTGTTTGGATTTGCGTTAACTTATTTTGCATCGTGAAAACCACCGATGAACCGCAAAAGACCTACGTTGGAAAAGGGGTCAGACCAGAATGGTACTAACTTAAGGGGGTTTTGAAGGGGATTTTCCCCGAAAAATGTGTGAAACCCGGGGTGGTTTGGTAGGGATATGAATGACTAAAAACCTATCCAATACCACGCCATTTTTCCCCGGATTCCACGCCCAAAGCTTGTCACGGAAACGCCGGAGCCAACAGCAAATTCACAAGGAAAATCTTGATCGTCTGCGTCGAGGTTCGTTTCACCAACTGGGTCGGATGCTTACGGGGTTTCTTCCGGAATCGATACTGGCATCCAATGAATCCGGGACCAACTCCCGGAACCGGATCTTCACGAAGGCCAATACGTTCTTCGCGTTCTTCGGACAGATATTCAATGAGGACAAGAGCTGCCAAGGGGCGGTACACCGCCTACGGGAACAGGCCCATGCGCAAGGGTGTGAATCCCTTCCCTCCGCAAATACCGCAGCGTATAGCACAGCACGTGGACGGCTCAAAGACGCCGAACTTTCCGAGGCGTTTTATGACGGAGCCTGAGCGGTTGAGCTTGAAGCAGAACGTCGTTTTGGGCGTCCCCTGATCGCGGTGGACGGAACAACCTTCAGCATGCCGGATACATAAATGAATCAGAAAGAATGGCCCCAATCCGCTGAACAGGCTGAGGGGATCGGGTTCCCACTGATGAAGATGGTGGGTGCCTTTTCTGTGGACACTGGAGCCTTGCTGGATCGGGAAATCGGAAACAAACACGACCATGAACTTCCACTGTTTCGGAGGATGAAAGAAAGCTTCCAGGAAAAAAAAGGGGTCAGCCTGTGAATTGTAGCATTGACAGTCCATTTGCTCCGTGTATGGATGCAATATGCCTCGGCCAAAGCGAATCGAATACAAGGGCGCTCATTATCATGTCATGTGCAGGGGAAACAACGGACAGGAAATCTTTCGGACCGATGACGGCCGAAGGCTCTTTCTGCAAACTCTCACAGAGGCTTGTGAGCAGACCGGATGGCGAATTCATGCCTACTGCCTCATGTCCAATCACTATCACCTGTTGCTTGAGACGCCTGAAGCAAATCTGGTTTTGGGAATGAAATGGTTTCAGGGAACCTACACCCAACGATTCAATGCCATGTTTCATTGCAGGGGACACCTGTTTCAGGGTCGATACAAAGCAATTCCCATCCAAACAGATCCTTTAGAAGGTGGACTGTCCTACTTTCGCATGGTCTCCACCTACATCCATCTCAACCCCTTTCGTGCCGGCATCGCCGGTGAGGGCTGTAAACAGAAGCTCGAAAGCTATCCTTGGTCAAGTTACCCCATTTATACTGGCAAAAAGAGGAGAAAACCCGCATGGCTTGAGACAACGAAGGTTCTGAGCACGTGGGGTATAAATGGGAAAATGGGAACCGGGCGACTCTATCGGGAAAAGCTTGAACGGTACATGCGCTTTGAACTGGATCCGGATGCAGGCATAAGGGGGGAGTTTGAGAAACAGATCAAACGCGGTTGGTATCTCGGAGCTGAGGATTTTGCAGTCCAACTGCTTGAGAAACTTCCCGCAGGGACATCAGATCCAGGATTAGAAGGAACTCAAAAAAGAACGTATGATGAACAGGATGCGGAACGCATCCTTAACCTGGCACTGCCAAAGCTCGGGTTCAGCAACATGGACCTGACAACTGTGCCGAACACACAGGTGGAAAAACAGATCCTCGCCTGGCTGCTAAAAAGCCAAACCACGGTACCCGTACAATGGATTGCAGATAGGCTGGGAATGGGACATCGCACAAGTGCTTCGCGGGCAATCAGCCAAATCCGCACGGCAAAGGATCGGAAAACTAAAAGACTGAAAGATGAATTGCTACAGATCACAGGCTGACCCTTTTTGCAGGCTGACCCTTTTTGTGATTGTGCTGGTGTTCTGATCTTTGTTGAGGGTAACTGAACTCATGCGTTTTTTTATTCTTATCGGGTGTTTGGTTGGGTTGATGTTTGTTCCCGGTCCACAGGGCTGGGCGACAGAGGTTCGGGTGGGGGTGGAGACCGGAGCGGTCTGGTTCAGCAGAAATGATGCCCGGATTCCGGGAGACAGCGGAACTAAAACCGACCTGACCTCCCTGACGGGCCATGGACCGGATCCAGTGGTCCGTCTCACAACAGAAGTGGCCTTTACTCCCCGGCATCTGGTGCGTCTGACGCTGGCGCCTGTCGAGGTGGAGGGAACGGGGACGTTGAGCCGGGAAACGGTGTTTAAAGATGGCCTGTTCTCGCCGGGGATTCCCACTAAAGCGACCTATCGCTTTAATACCTACCGGCTCACCTACCGGTGGAATTTTCACACATCCGATCGCTGGCAATGGGGGGTGGGCGCAGCGTTGCTGGTGCGGGATGCGGAGATTGCTCTGGAACAGGCGGGGGAGCAACAGGCACGGGATGACCTTGGAGTGGTGCCGCTTCTACATGTCTATGGGGCTTACCGGCTTGATGACGCATGGTCCCTGATTGTGGATGTGGAAGGGGCAGGCGCGTCACCGGGCCGGGCCATCGATGCCGCCTTTAAGCTCAGGTATGCGTCGGAAAGAGGGTGGTACGCCGCCCTGGGCTATCGCACCATCGAGGGCGGGGCGGACAATGACGATGTGTATACCTTTGCCTGGCTGCATGCTGCGGTGGCAGAGGTGGGGTATCGGTTTTGAGTTCAGCCACCCGACGAAGAATCTAAAACCAGAAGACTGAAAGTTGAACTGCTACAGATCACAGGCTGACCCTTTTTGCGACCCTTTTTGCAGGCTGACCCTTTTTGCTTTTTGCGGCTTATGAGTCCTGCTGCGGCACAAAAGTCCCCTCCAGCCAGTCCGCGTTGGAATAGTGCGTGAGGTACGGTTCTCCCTCGAACTCGATTTTGATCACCGCGGCCAATTCATCCGGCATCTGCTCGGGAAGCCCCGAGAGTTTCCAGCGGGCGTTGCTCATGGGAGTGACGTCCAGCGGCTGCCCGGTGCCGAGGATTTCCGCAGACCGGATTCCCGGGGCGATTTTTGAAATGACCACGTAGTCTTCGGGATAATAAAAGAAGGTGAGGTAGGCGGTGGATCCTTTCTGGGTGAACATGCCGTAGTGAAAGCATGCGCCCTGATTGGCCTCATCGTAGATCCTGCCGGGAGAGGTGCCGTAGATGGCTTCGCCGTTGCGGTTGAGCCAGGCTCCGATCTGCCGGAGCGCCTCGCTGTCCCGTTTGCATAGGGCGCCTTTTCCGTCGGGTCCGACATTGAACAGGAAGTTGCCACCCAGGCGCACGGCATTGATAAAATTGAACAACACCTGCCCAGGGGTTTTGTCCGCCACGGAATGGTGCACATTCGACCAGTTGGGGGCAAAATTGAGGGTCATGCAGGCTTCCCAGGCTCCACCGTCTTCCGAAGGTTTGATTCTCTGCTCCGGCGTCCCGAAATCCTCCGGGGTGCCACTGCGGTTGTTGATGAGAATGTGCGGTTGCAGCTTCCGCACCTTCGCATTCAGTTCCGCCGAGCGGTAAAATTCCGCTGAGGTTTCGCTTACCGGATTGCCCACATATCCAAACGCACCCGGAGACCGTTTGCCCGGCGGAGAGGGTGCGTCATACCACAAGATGTCGATCTTTCCATAGTGGGTCATCAGCTCCGTGACCTGGGCGTGCATCTCGTCCACGATCTTTGGAAGGTCCTCCGGGTAGGCTTCCGGATCCCAGTATCCTTTCCAGCGCCAATTCACGACCGAATAATACAGACCCACCCGCAGACCATGTTTCCGCATCGTGTCTGTAAACTCGCGGACCAGGTCGCGGCCGGGTCCGGTGTTGGGGGCATTATATTCATGGGTCCCGGTATCCCAGAGGCAATATCCGTCATGATGGCGGGTGGTCAGCACCACATAGGTTGCACCGGAGGCCACGGCCTGTTCGGCAATCCTCCCGGCCCATTCAGGGTCGGGCTTGAAATCCGCCGCATGCGCTTCGTATTCCTCCAGCGGCATCAGATCCCTGGCCAGTACCTGTTCTCCGCGCCCGATGTGGCTGAACAGGCCCCAGTGCACAAACATGCCGAATTTTTCGTCGTGCCACCAGGCCATGCGTTCGTTGCGGGTCTCTTTGACTGAGTTCATTTGGGGGTCCTTTTCATGATGTTGAGAAGAGACCCCTACCCGGGATTGCGGAGAATGTGAATATGAACCAAACCGAAATTCGTACCCGATTCATGGATTCCCTTTGGAAGATATGAAACCGATCTTTGAAATTGTGGAGTCGATCCCGGAGTCCGCTGCCGGGCAGAAGGTTTCAGATACCCACGCGGACGGCGGAGTTGCGGTAGGTGAGAGGAGAGACGCCGGTGCGGCGGCGGAACCAGGCGGAGAAGTGGGAGGGGGAGGAGAAGCCGTGATCGTAGGCGATACCTTTCAGCGGCTCGCCGCCCGCCTCCAGGGCGAGGGTGACCCGACGCAGGCGTTCCTGATCCAGCCATTGTTTGAAAGGCAGGCCGGTTTCCTCACGGAAGCGGCGTTTGAACTGGGAGAGGCTGATGCCGAAGTGGTCGGCCAGATCCTGTCCCTTGAATCCGTTACGCCAGCCCCCGTTCGACATCACGGTCAGGCTGTGGGCGACGGTGGAGTGTTCGGTGGCGGCGAAAACCGGTTCCCAGCCGGCGGACCGGGTGAGGCGCAGGAATTCCCGCAGCCAGTCTGCGAACCCGGCGGTCCACTGCAGGGCCAGGTCCGGGTCGACCGGGGTGGGGGACGGCTGCGGCAGCCGGTTGTGGGTGGGATCTGTGCCGAACAGCCGGGCGGTGAGGCGCTCCAGCTGTTCGGCCGCGGTGCGGAGAGGTTCGATTCCGTCCCGTCGCCGGAACGGTTGCGCCTGCCGCCAGGGAAGCGGTCCGGAGGGAGTGGTCAGATGAAAGCGGCAGGAGAGCAGCCGGGTTCCGGGGGTTATCCGATGTGTGCGGGTGGCAATGGGCAGAAACAGCGCGTCGCCCGGACGGCCATGCAGAGGGGGGGGACCGTGCGAGAAGGTCAGCTCCACCCGGCCCTCCTGCACGATCCAGCAGGTGAGCGGGGGATGGGCCAGGGTACTGTGGAGTGCGCCGGGAACCACTTCCGCGTCGTAAATGTATTCGAGTTCCGCCCGCACGGACGGTTCTGATGGAAAGAGAAGTTCGGGACGCATCAACTGAAAATATCATAATTTAGCTCTAATACCCATCTATTTGACCTTTTTTTGACAGTTTAGAGCTTTTTTTACCACAGGTTGGACTTTGTTTCGGCCGGAGACCCCACAGGATTTCTGCATGAACACCACCACCCATACCTCCGCGCCCTTTCCTGATTCCGTTTCCGGAGTCGTTCCCTCTTTTGCCCAGATCGCCGATTTCGGTCCGCCCCGCAGCGAGGTCGGCATCGGAGGTCTGATGCCCTGGCAGGGAAAACTGTATGTCCTGAATTATGTCTCTCACCGCAGGACCTCAGGTACGGGCACCGGGCTGCGGGTGATCGACGATACCTTCACCATGACCCGTCATCCCGAGGGCACAGACGGGACGTACGCTAACCGCATGGTCCACACCGAGACCAGCCAGCTGATCCTGGGTCCCCATCTGATCGATACCGACCACAATGTGCGCACCGTTCAGGAACTGGTGGACATTCGTCTGTGTGGGACAGCGCGTCACCTGTCCGAACCCGAACGGCTGGTCTACATGCTGGGCATGGAGGGGGAGTTGTTTGAGCTGGATGTGAATACCCTGCAGGTCACGTACCTCTTTGATCTGACCCGGGAGCTCGACACTCCCGGGGAGAGGAGTTGCCACTTTAAGGACTGTTACACCGGGCATGGCCGCCTGGTGGTGACGAACAACGATTATCATGAGGGCGACTTTTTGGGGAACCGGAAAGAAGGGACGCTCGCGGAATACGACGGGAAGGAATGGCGGGTGCTGGAGCGAAAGCCGTTTATCTGCGTCAATGGTCTCGGACATTTCGGCAACACCATCTTTGCCAACGGCTGGGATCGGGCCTCGGCCATTCTCAAGGTCTACACGGCGGCGGATGACACCTGGACCACCTACCGGCTGCCCAAGGCCAGCCATACACATGACCACAAGTGGCAGAGCGAATGGCCGCGCATCCGCTCGGTCGAACACGAA
>CAZVCO010000106.1:0-3878 GCA_964625795.1 uncultured Verrucomicrobiota bacterium
TGCAGCAGGGTGGCGGCCGGAAGAATAAACAATGCGGCGGACAGCACCGCTCCCACGGCCTGCAGGGAGGAGACCAGTCCGATCACCATCATGCCGGTGAGCAGATAGTTGAGCCGTCCCACCGGAACTCCCATGGAGGCGGCGATGGCGGGTTCAAACAGATACAGCACCCATCCCCGCCGATACCAGGCCAGCAGTCCCACCAGCAGCACGCTGACCGTATAACTGATCCACAAATCAACCTGACGCAGTCCCAGAATATTCCCGAACAGCCAGCTCTCCAGCTCCACGTACCCCGGCAGCTTGTCCAGCATCAGCAGCCCTCCCGCAAAGGCGGTGGTGTAGAGAACCGTGAGAGCGGTCTGATGATCCAGCATGCCCGCCCGGGCCACATACACGGTCGACAACCCCACAATCAGGGCTCCGAACAGCGCTCCGCTGAACCCCACCCAGGGACCCATGCCGCCGAAGACCCAGATGGCCACCGCAATCCCGGGCAGCAGGGAGTGGGAGAGGGCACTGATCATCAGGGCATTTTTCCGCAGCACCACCAACGCGCCCAGTGCCCCGTTGCTGAAGCCGATCATCACTGCCGCCAGCAGCGCGCGCTGATTGAATTCCAGAGTGAGAAAATCAAACACAGGCCGCCTCCTGTTCTCCATGGTCCGGAAAGGTTCTCTCCAAAGCATCCGATTGGAAAACATCCCCGGTTTCTCCAAACGCAATCTGTTCGCGGTTGAGGAGCAGCACGTGATCAAACAGTTCGGGCACGGCCTTGAGGTCGTGATGACAGACCAGCAGCAGACGGCCGTGTTCCGCCAGTTCCTTCATCAGCTCGCCCATGCGCTTCTGAGATGGTTCATCCAGGCCGGTGAAGGGTTCGTCCAGCAGTAAGACATGCGCCTCCTGGGCCAGGGCCCGGGCCAGCTGGGCACGCTGCAGCTGTCCGCCGCTCAGCTGATAAATCCGGCGGTGCTGCAGATCGTTCAGCCGTAGGGTATCCAGGGCGGCCTGCACCACATCGGAATCCTCTTTCCGCCAGCGCTTCATCGCGCCCAGATGCGGATAGCGTCCCAGCTCGACCAGTCCCTTCACGGTGAGCGGGAAAAAGCGGTCCAGTTCCTCCACCTGAGGCAGATAGGCAATTTCCTTCCTCATCTCCGCCACCGGCTTCCCGCTCCAGGTGGCTTCTCCCTCCACCCGGCGGTGCAGTCCGGCCAGGGTTTTCACTAATGTGCTTTTCCCGGCTCCGTTCGGACCCAGCAGGCCCACGCAGTGTCCACAGCCGATCTCGAAATTGACCTCTTTGAGAGCGCAGATGTCTCCGTAATGCACATGCAGGTGCTGTACCTGCAGCATGTGGTGTTTGTCCGGGGTGTGGGAAAGCCCGTGTTGGGGAAGAGAAAGCGAGTTCACGGAACTTCCTCCCACGAGATGCGCCAAGTGCGGTCCAGACGGCCGGAGCGCCCCCACTCTCCCAGGGTGTGGGCCTGCAGGTCCGTTGGCTCCAGGCGCAGTTCCACGTAGGGATTCTCCACCCCGTCCTCCCATTCGGCCTCCAGCCGCAGGGTGGATTCCAGCCGATGGACGGACAGTTCAATATCCGCATCGCCCCGGGTCTCCTCTCCGCCCTCCCAGCGCAGGGTGTCGCCCTGCCAGAGGGCGGCGCTGACAGGGGGATGGGAGAAGCGGACCTCCAGCCAGACCTCGATGTCCCGCTCCTGAGCGGGGTCCGCTGTAACCGCACGGGGTACGGGCGCGGGTCGTCTGGACAGACCCATCAGCGGGAGGATCAGGCCGGCGGCCAGGATCATCAGAAAGAGAAATTCCCGAAGAGGGGAGCCTTTCATTCGGCGGGCGGGGCTCCCAGTGAGCGGGCCAGCAATAGGATATTTTGGCGGAACATCGACATGTAGGTATCCTCCTCCTCCCGGGGAATAAAATCCGCGATCAGCGGATCGGCCACCCGCACTCCGGTGGCCTCACGGATGGCCTCCAGCGAGGCCGCGCCGGCGGACCGTTCGGGAAACACCGCGCGGATGCCCTCCTCGTTCAGAATCTGGATGGTATCGGCCAGAAATCCCGGGGTTGGCTGACCTTCATTGGCCAGACCCTTCACCGGAATGGCCTGAAAATCATAATCCACACAGAGGTATCCGAAAGCGGCGTGCGCGGTGACCAGCTTGCGCTGATGTCCGGGAATGACGGCCAGGGTGGATTCCGCCCAGTCATGCAGTTCCTCCAGCTCCTCCATGTAGGCCCGGGTGCGTTTGCGGATCTCCCGCTTGTGATCCGGCAGCTGTTTTTCGAGTTCGCGTCCCAGATGGCGGATCCCGGTCCGGACTGAGACCGGGCTGTGCCACCAATGAGGATCAATGGCTCCGTGGGAATGGACCGGGCAGCAGGCGAATACCTCCAGACTGGGGTCGACTTTGACCGATGGAACCAGCCGTCCGGCTTCATAGATCTCAATGTCCGACGGCAAATTCTCCGTCAGCCGGTCCAGATAAGGTTCCAGATGTTTGCCCATGGCCAGAATCAGGTCCGCATTCTGCATGCGGACCATTTCGGAGGGGGAGGGGTCAAACTGATGCAGATTCACCGTGGTCGGCAGCACGCATTCCACTTCCACCGCATCCCCCGCCAGCCGCTCCGTCCATTCCGAAAGAAGCGGATGGAGGGTCACCACCTTCAGCCCCTCCTGCTCTCCGTACGCGCCGGAGAGAGGAAGGGCCGTGGCGGCCAGACAGAGGAGAGAGAGCAGTGAAGAACGGATCATATCAGCGTACCTCGGGTCCACCCCAGGAAAAGCCGAGCTGGGCCCAGAACGATTGTTCGCTTTCATCGCCCCGCTCATCCGCATTGGCCTGCAGACGGAGCTGAACGTGGGGATTCTGAGTCAGGTGAAAGGTCACGCCGCCAGTGTAGCGCGTCCAGTCCGGCAGGTCCAGACCGTCGATGGAATCAATGTAATCGATGCGGGCAAACGGATGCGCCCAATCGGTGGCCTCGTACACGACTTCGGTAGTGAGACCCCAGCTGGAGGCGTCACCGCCCTCCTCCTCGTGGTGTCCCTCCTCCTCGTGTCCGTGATCATCATGGTCGTCCTCATGATCGTCATGATCCTCCTCGTGGTCATCGTCGTGGCTTCCGGCATCGCCGCGGAAGCGGATGATCTCGGTTTTCCATCGCAGGGCGCGGCCGCCGGGCTCCAGCCCGTTTTCCCGCCACTGATATTCTACCCCCGCCCCGGCAAACCAGGCGGTTTCTCCCAGTTCGGAGTCTCCGGTGCCGCCGAAACCGGCGAAACGGAGCTGATGAAAGTCGTTCAGGAGACGATCATGGCGAATGCCCACCGTGAACACATCATCCACCGGGCGGTATTCCTCCAGAGCCCCGAAACTGCCGTGTCCGTGGCCATGATCGTCATGCTCCTCCTCCTCATGATCGTCATGCTCTCCATGCTCTCCATGGTCATCATGGTGCTCCTCCTCGTGATCATGTTCATCTGAATGATCCCCGTGTCCGTGATCATGATCATGTGAGGGGGCATTTCCGAAGCCCACGGTCAGCACGGTGGGATTCCGGTCGCCGAAATACACGCTCAGATCCGCGCCTTCCAGGGCCAGACCGTCCTCCCCCAGGAAAAGAGAATTCACCAGCGGAGCATCCACCGCAGTCCAGCTGTGCAGGTGAGTTGGATTATGAAATCCCACCCGGCTCAGCATACGACCGCCGCGCAGTTCCAGGCCGCCGGGCAGGTTGGTGAATTTCAGGAAGTATTCCTCCCAGTGCCATTCCAGATCATCCTCCATATCTGTGTAGGCCAGGCCGGTGACGAATCCCTCCACGTACTCCCCCCAGCGGAGCGACAGGGA
>CAZVCO010000106.1:3895-10581 GCA_964625795.1 uncultured Verrucomicrobiota bacterium
CGTCCCGGTTGGGATCATGACCGCCCGGGGCAAATGAGACGGGATCGTCAGCTGAGGAGGATCCATAATAACCAAAGGCATAAAGAGAAGGAGTGAATTCCGGCACAGGCATCTCCGCCCGGGCTCCGGTGATTACGCCAACAGAAAAAAGAAGAAAAAGAAAACGATGCATAAGAGTCCTCAGGGGTTATAATGATAACGACAAATCATTATAAGCAAACCTGTAAGGACGGCAACCCCTTTTATTGAGAAAACTTTATCAGCAGTGCACCTTGGAATTGGTGAAACGCGTGCTTGCAAAACGGAGGTTGGGCTTTCAGCCCGACAACTTGAAAATGACGGCCTGCCTGCCCGAGGCGTCGCTCGCAGACGGCCGGGGGCATGAAGAAACGCCCCCAAATGCGCCAAAGTCGCACAAGCCCCGTTAAGCTGGTTTTTGTGTCTTTTTGAGTTTTTTGTGGTTAAAAAATGCTGTTTCCGGCCAGCACTTCGTAAGACTCACGCAGCAGTTATTGACTTTAATCCTTGCCATTCAGTTCAGCCCGCATGTCCGGGTTGGAGGCGATGTCCTCACGTAAGGCCTGCAACCAGAAGGCAGCCCGGGGTCCGGTGGGCAGGGGTCTGCTGTCCAACTCCACCGCCTGGGTCACGTAGGCGGTGGTGCCGACGATGAGGGTTTCCTGCTGATTGAACAGCTCCTGCGGCCGGAGGGGTTTCTCCTGCACCGACCATCCGGACTGCCGCATCAGCTCCGCCAGCCGTGCCAGGGTGGTGCCGGCCAGATGATGGGTGGGGGGAGGGATCTGCAGCACCCCCTCCGCCGGAATGGTGGCGATGTTCTCTGTAAAGCTTTCGGTCAGAAAGCCATCAGCATCCACCCCGATGGCAAAATCGACCCCCTGTTCATTCGCCTCCCGCCTGGCCAGCGCGTTGGGGATATAGTTACAGGTTTTGATGGTGGCCAGACCGCCGGATTTGGGCGGAATGCGGCTGGTTATCAATCGTGCTCCCCCCGGATGGGAGTCCATAAACGGCGGTTTGGCCGGATAGACGATGACATACAGTAGCGGACCGGTGCTCTCCGCCGGATCGACCGAAAATCCTCCCCGTCCCCGACCCACCAGAATCCGCCCCAGACAGCGCGGCTGTCCCGCGGCGCGGAAGGTGTCCTTCAGAATCGCGTTCAGTTCGATGTCGGACCACGGCACTTCCAAATGAATCGCGGCAGCCGAGGCCCGCAGCCGTTTCAGATGCGCCGCCAGATTATACAGGGCGTTCTCCTCACACAGCAGCGTCTCAAACACCCCGTCGCCCCGGTGCACCAGATGATCATCCACCGGCACCGACATCCAGTTCGGATCGACCGTGATCGCCCCCCAGTCACTGCGGTAAAACGCCAACGCATTCGCCCCGGATCCCCCATGAGACATCCAGTTCACCAACTCCGCCTGAGACCAAATTTCAGTAGCCATGGTCAGACTCCTGACACAAAAAAGCACCGGATAAAGATCCGGTGCAAAAAAAATGGCACCCCCAAGGGGATTCGAACCCCTGTTGCCGAGATGAAAACCCGGTGTCCTAGGCCTCTAGACGATGGGGGCGTCTTAAAAGGGAGGCGGTTATATACCCGTTGTCGCTCTAACGTCAATCAACATTTGGAAAAATTGACGGGTCTTTCTGGCGGACCCCGAAAACAGGCGCGGCCCGGAGAATCCGGGCCGCGTCGGTTTAGGAGGGAGAGAGGTTCCTATTCCTGTTTGGAGCTGCGTCCGCCGACGCCGCGTTTGCTTTCGATCTTTTTGCCTTTGGGGCGGAGCTTGCGGATTTCGCGTCCGGTGGCCCACATTTCGCTTTCGGCCATCTGGGAGAGCTCCTTCTCCAGAACCTGTTTGTAGTCTTTCCGGCTGCCCATGCGCATGGTGCGGGCCGCCTCTTTTCCGGTCTTCACGGATTTGTACAGTTCGCGGAAGACGGGGAGGGTGGCTTTCTTGAACTTCGGACGCCAGTCGAGCGCGCCGCGCTGGGCGGTGACCGAGCAGTTGGCGTACATCCAGTCCATGCCGTTCTCGTCCACCAGACGGATCAGCGACTGCGTGAGCTCCTCCACGGTTTCGTTGAAGGCCTCGGAGGGGCTGTGTCCGTTTTTGCGGAGCACCTCGTACTGGGCCTCCATGACGCCGCACAGGGCACCCATGAGGATGCCGCGCTCGCCGGTGAGGTCGGAGGTCACTTCTTTTTCAAAGGTGGTGGGGAAGAGGAAGCCGGATCCGACCGCGATGCCGAGGGCTTTGCAGCGGTCCTCCGCTTTGCCGGTGGCGTCCTGGGCCACCGCGAAGGAGCTGTTGATGCCGGCGCCGTTGAGGAAATTCCGGCGGACGTTGAGCCCGGATCCTTTGGGGGCCACCAGCAGCACGTCGATGTCCTCGGGGGGCTCGATTTTGGTGATGTCGTTGTACACCAGACCGAATCCGTGGGAGAAGACCAGCGCCTTGCCGGGGGTCAGATGTTTTTTGACTGTTTTCCACAGCTGCTTCTGACCGGCGTCGGAAACCAGGAACAGAATGATGGTCCCTTTCTCCAGGGCGTCTTCGATTTTGAACAGGTCTTTGCCCAGCTTCCAGCCGTCCTTTTTGGCGCGGTCATGACTGCGGGCGCCAATGATCACATTCAGACCATTGTCTTTCAGGTTCAGGGCCTGGGCAGGAGCCTGAACGCCATAGCCGATCACGGCGATGGTTTCGTTCTTCAGGGTTTTACGGGCTTTCGCCAGCGAGAATTCTTTACGGGTGACGACGGTCTCTTCGACCCCGCCAAAATTGATAGTGGCCATTCGGAGGACTCCGGGTTGAGGTTGTTTCAGGGGAGGGATGCTTATGCACAGATGCGGCTTTGGTCAATCGTGAATGAACATGGAACATTGGACGGGGAGCAACGAACATCGAACATCCAACATCGAACATTGAACATCGAAGTAAGGGAGTGGCGAACATTGAGCATCGAAAGGTGTGGGTATTTCTGAGTGGTGCGGTGGCTTGGTCTCAGCGCATTCGCAGCATTCAATGTTCGATGTTGGATGTTCGATGTTCAGCGTTCGGTTTTACCACCGCCCTCTGGCCTTGCCCTTCACCGGTTCATGCCGTACATCCCTTTCCATGAATTTTTTCTCCCGCCGTTCGGAACGCAAAAAACAGCGTAAGCATATCGAGCATGCCGTCTTTCAGGTGAAGTACGCCCGCCGGATGCGGGAGGATCAGCTGGACGAACCTACCCTTACACAGCTGCGGGAGTTTCAGCGCGATTTGAAAGACCATCTCCGGGCCCGGACCTATGAAGAGGGGGTTCAACTTGCGGAGAAGGCTCTGAAGCGGGCCAAACAGATTCATCCCGCCCCGCGGAATGCCTACGGGCTCCGGGAGAATGTCGAGGTGTTTGTGGTGGTGATCGCGGTGGCTCTGGGGTTCCGGACGTATTTCTTTCAGCCGTATCAGATTCCCACCGGCTCCATGCAGCCGACCCTGTACGGTATCACGGCTCAGGCGGAGTATGAGCCGGACTGGACCGACAACATTCCGTTCCGTTACGTCAAGTTTGCCCTGACCGGTTCGCGCTATCGAGAGATCCGGGCCAAGGCGGACGGGCTGATGCCGGTGCAGAACTGGGGACAGAGCGATAATTTTCTCCTGCTCACCATTGGCGGCAAGCGTCATAAAATCCACAAAGACATGCTCCTCCAGTCCGGATCGGCAGAGAATCCCCTCCGTGAGGGCGCCCTCTACCCCTGGGTCCCGCGTCCGGGCACTGTGGTGAAAAAAGGCGATCTGCTGGCCAGGGGTCTGCAGAAACAGGGGGATCACATCGTGGTCAACCGCTTCATCACCAATTTCAAGCGGCCCGACCGCGGAGACATCGTGGTGTTCCATACCGCGGGCCTGCCGTACCCCGTACGCGAAAACAGCGCCTACATCAAACGCTGCACCGGGCTGCCGGGCGAGGCGATCTCGATCCGCAACGGTAAACTCTTTGCGGACGGCAAGGTGGTCGACTCGCCGGAGGTCTTCCAGCGTCAGTACGAGAATCCCCGCTATCCCGGGTATAAAAACCCCACCCTTAAGAATTACCACGACAATGGCGAATTGCCTCCTATTCTGGCCCGGCCTGATCAGACCCTGCAACTGGGCGAGGACGAGTTTCTTATGATGGGCGATAACACCCTCAGCAGTCTGGACGGCCGGTATTTCGGAGGAGTGGACGCGGATAACATCATGGGCCTCGGCTTTTTTGTGCCCTGGCCTTTTTTCAACCGGGGGATTTACAATGACCCTGCAGGCGTGGTGAAATAGTCCTCCCATGTCCCGCATTTTCCTTTCCCCTCCACATCAGACCGGCTCCGAGCTGGAGATGCTGCAGGAAGTGCTGACCAGCAATTACCTTGCGCCGACGGGTCCCATGCTGGACCGGCTGGAGGCTGAGATGATTCAGGTGGCGGATCTGCCGTATGCGCTGGCCGTCTCCTCCGGCACCGCCGCTCTGCAGCTGGCCTTCCGCCATCTGCTGGACAGCAGGGTCCGGCGTGACGCCCGTCCACCGGTGGTGATTGGCTGCACTCTCTCGTTTATTGCCTCGGTCGCGCCGGCCGCACAGCTGGGCTGCGAGATCTGGCTGGTGGATGCCGAACCGGAAAGCTGGACCCTGGATCCTATTCAGCTCCAACATGCCCTGACCGAGGCCGGTGCCGCCGGGCGGGAGGTCTGCGCCGTGGTACCCACTGATCTGTATGGTCAGGCCTGTGATATCGGGGCGATCGAGGCGCTCTGCAGGCCATTGAACATTCCGGTGATCTGCGACAGCGCGGAGGCGCTGGGGGTGCAGCGGTCCAACGCCGCCCCGCGCACCCAGGTGTTCTCCTTCAACGGAAATAAGATTCTCACCTGCGGGGGCGGCGGTGTTCTGCTCTCAGAGGACGGGGATCTGGTGGCCCATGCCCGGAAACTCAGTATGCAGGCCAGGGAGCCCGCGGTGCATTACGAGCATCATGAACTGGGCTACAATTTCCGACTGAGCAATCTCAATGCCGCGGTGGCGGTGGCTCAGCTGGGGTCCCTGCGGGACCGGGTGCGTCAGAAACGCGCCATCCATGACGGATATGTGGAACGTCTGGGGGATTTGCCGGGGGTGTCGTTTATGCCGGAGGCGGCCTGGAATATCCCCACCCACTGGCTTACGGTACTGGTACTGGATCCGGTACAGAGCGGAACCGATCCCGAAACGGTGCGGCGTGGGCTGGAGGAGGAAAACATCGAAAGCCGTCCGGTGTGGAAGCCCCTGCATCAGCAGCCGGTCTTCTCCGGGGTTCCGTTTTTCGGAACGGGCTGTGCCGATGAGCTGTACCGGAACGGACTGTGCCTCCCGTCCGGCACCGCTTTAACCGACGCCGATCTCGACCGCATTGCCGCCCTCGTGCGGCAGCAGATTCAGAGCTGACCCGAAAAGCGGAACGCCAGGGTCTGCCGGGTGGCCTTCAGTACGGCTTTGAGCAGCGACCAGCCGCGGATGGAGACCTCGCCCGTCTGCCGCACCCGGTCTGAGACCGGCAGATTGAGAATGCGGAGCCGTTTGCGGATGGCGTAGGCGGAAAGCAGCACATTGGGGGCAAAGGTGTCCTCCGGCGCCTGATCAAAAAACGGCCGGAACGCTTCGGAGCGCATCAGACGGTAGGGGCAGTTCACATCCGGAATCCCGCGTCCGAACAGGCAGAGGGTCGCGAAGCGGAGGCAGGCGGAGATGACGTTGCGGATACGCCCGTCCTGACGGTGAATGCGGGTTCCGATCACCAGATCTGAACTCAGCCGCTTTTTCCAGAACTCCGGAAAGGCCGCGGCCGGGATCTGTCCGTCGGAATCACACTGAAACACCCAGGCGGCCCGTTCTGCCGCGGAACGGTAGGCCCGGAGGATGGTCGGGCCGTGTCCCCGGTTGCGGGTGTGGTGAATCTCCAGCGAGCGGTGTGAGAGGCCATCGAGCACATCGGGGGTTCCGTCGGTGCTGCCGTCATTGCACAGCTGAAGGCGGTAGGGGACCGCCATTCCGTCCAGCACATCCAGCCATTCGGCCGCCACCTCGGCAATAATCTCCTCCTCGTTGTAAACGGGCAGGATGACAATCAGGTCCGGTACGGATACCAGTTGCAGGGATTCGGGGGAGGTGTCTCTCATGGTTCATGTCGCGCGGGAAACGCGATCTTCCCTTCTATCTGATAACCGGATTTTGTCAACCGCGCCTCTTTTCCTCTTGATGCTGGAACCGTTCGTGGCATACAGACCTTCCCCAACAACGGAGAAAAAAGATATGAGTTATGAATTAAGCGGTACAGTAAAAGTGGTCATGGACCAGATGACCTTCGACAGCGGGTTCACCAAGCGGGAATTTGTGGTCACCACCCGGGATCAGTATCCCCAGGATGTGAAATTTGAAACGGTCCGGGACAAGACCAGTCTGTGTGACAAACTGCAGCCCGGCATGGAGGTCACGGTTCACTTTGATGTCCGTGGCAACGAGTATAAGGACCGGTATTATGTGAATCTCAATGCCTGGCGGGTGGAAACCGGCGAAGCCGCTCCCGCTCAGAGTTCCCAGGCAGAGGGTGCGCCCCCGCTGGATACCGATCTCCCTGAATCCGCTGCGGCAGA
>CAZVCO010000107.1:0-587 GCA_964625795.1 uncultured Verrucomicrobiota bacterium
TGCGCTGGCACCGGAGTTGCGGGTCATGCCCGACCCGGAGCGGATTCACCGGGTGAATGCGGATCAGTCGGTGGAGAAGGTGGCGGCCGATACGATTGAGACGTTGAAACGGGTATTCGGAGACCGCTGGTGAGCCCGTTGTTGAACGAACTGCAGGAACTGCTGAACACCGGGCGGCTGGGGCACGCCTACATCTGTGTGGGTGATCCGCTGCTGGAGGGGAAAGCCTTTGCGGAGGAATGCGCCGCCATGGTGCTGACCGAGGGGCGGGAGGGGTCGGCCGCCCCCTGTCTCCACCGGGTGCAGGAGCGTGCGCATCCGGATGTGACCTGGGTGGAGACGCGAGGCAAACTGCGGCAGATCAAAGTGGATGATATGCGGAAGGCGCTGAAGCGTATCTATGAAAAGAGCTTTGAGGGCGGATGGAAGGTGGTGATCTTTCTGGGGGCCGACCGGCTGAACCCCAACTCCGGCAATCTGCTGCTGAAGAGTCTGGAGGAGCCGCCGGAGCGGACACTTCTCCTCCTGGTCACGCAGCAGCCCAGCCAGATGCTGCCGACGCTGCAGTCCCGCTGTCAGATCCTCCG
>CAZVCO010000107.1:597-5098 GCA_964625795.1 uncultured Verrucomicrobiota bacterium
GAGTTCTCGCTGATGCGGCGGCGGCAGGATCTCCGGTCGGCGCACACCTGCAGCGCGCTGGCTCGATGGACGACTCTTCGACCGGCATGGCAGGCCGATGCGCACGACCTATGCAACGCGATCCGTCACGTCGGGATCGGTGCGCCAATCGAAGCGCTACTGGTACTATGTCTCGAGGCCAGAAGGTCCGAACGACACGCGACCGCCGGACCGGTTGCCCACCGGTCCCGCGGTGCAGCCGGCCTGGGGGGAAGAGTTTGAAGCGATCATGCGGGAAGGGCCTCCCATGAACCTCAGGGCCCGGCTGGTACGGGCCGCGGCCTTCCGTGATTTTTTTGCCATGGCCGCCCGACAGCAGATGGAGGCGGATCCCGTGCCGGAGGATGATGCGGTGGAGGACGATGTGGAGAGCGCAAGGGAGACCCAGGCCCGGCGGGTGGTGCAGCAGGGGATTCTGGCTGCGGTGGAGTGCTGGTACCGGGATGTGATGCTGTTGAAAGAGGGGGGGCGGACGGAACATCTCTTCTTCCCCGATTCCGAGGACGAACTGCGGGAGCAGTCGAACCTTCCCGCCCACGCCATCGAAAAACTCATGGCCAACACCCGTACCGCCGCCCGCAAACTGGAGGGAAACCTTCCGGTACAGGTGGTGCTTGAACAGTTTATTTTTTAATCCGCTCCTCCCTGACCCCATGTCCCCGAACGATTCTCCCAGGCCCAACGTTCTGCTCATCAATGTCGATGATCTTGGCTGGACCGATCTGGGGTTTATGGGAAGCACCTTTTATGAAACGCCCCGTCTGGATCAGTTTGCCGCCGAAGCCTGCGTGTTTCCCAACGCCTATGCTGCCGCCCCCAACTGCGCTCCCTCCCGGGCCTGCATGCTGACCGGACGGTATCCGGGGGTGCACGGCGTCTACACGGTGGGAAATCCCGACCGGGGAGAGGCGGCAACCCGGCGGCTCATTCCGGTGCCGAATCAGGAATATATTTCCGAAGACCTCCCCACCCTGGCCACCTGCCTGGGGGAGTTGGGCTATCACTGCGGCATGATCGGGAAATGGCATTTATCCGACGACCCCCTCAGGCACGGCTTTCACGAAAACGTGGCCGGATGCCACCGGGGCAGCCCCAAGAGTTATTTTGCCCCGTATGAGAACCCCGCTATTGAGGACGGTCCGGACGGAGAATATCTGCCCGAACGTCTGGCCAAGGAGGCGGTGGATTTTCTCCGCCGTCATCAGGACGAACCCTTTTTTCTCTATTACTCCACCTACCTGGTGCACACCCCCATCACCGGCAAAGATGATCTCATCCGTAAATACACCGAAAAGCTGGAGCGGGGGGGAGCGGATGAAGACCACAACAATCCCGTGTATGCGGCCATGATCGAGGCGCTGGATGAGGCGGTCGGCACGGTGCTGGACGCCCTGAGGGATCAAGGTCTGGAGGGGAATACCCTGGTCATCTTTGTGTCCGACAACGGGGGCATCCGCGCCATTTCCAGACAGACCCCCCTGCGGGCGGGCAAAGGATCACTCTATGAGGGCGGCGTGCGGGTGCCGCTTGCCATCCGTTGGCCGGGACACCTTCCGGCCGGAACCACCTCGCGCCTCCGCATCACCAATCTGGATTTTTTCCCCACCCTGCTGGAGCTTTGCGGCGGCCGTGCGGAGGAGAGGGAGCTCGACGGGGAGGATCTTTCCGGGCAACTTTCCATCCCGATGGAGAGGCAGGAGTCCGACCGCCCTCTGCTGTGGCATTTTCCGGCCTATCTGCAGGCGTACAAACCCGAAATTGATGACGGACGCGATCCGCTGTTCCGCACCCGCCCGGCGACCTCCCTGCTGAAAGGTCCCTGGAAACTGCTGCACTTTTACGAGGACGACGCGTTCGAACTCTACCACCTTGAGGACGATCTCGGGGAACGCAACAATCTGGCCGACGATCATCCCGAACGGGTGGCGGCCATGCGTGAGGAAATGACCGGACTGCTGAAGACCCATTCCCTCCCCATTCCCACCGAACCCAACCCGGATTATGATCCGGCGGTCGATCATCAGCAACAGCACGACGTGAAGCTCCCCGTTCCCCCGCCTTCCCCCACCGAGGAAGAGTGGTACCGGGTGTTGTCCTTTATTGATTGACAGAATTAAGCTAAATGCTACATTTTGCTGTATGAGTACAGTGATCCGCATCTCGAGTGATTTGGCTGCAGAGGCCAGGACAAGAAGTTCCGTGGACAAGCGTTCCCTGACGGGGCAGGTAGAGTATTGGGCCCGCATTGGAAGGGTTGCAGAGGACAACCCTGAGCTTCCTTTTTCTTTCATAAAAGAAATCCTCATCGCGCAGGAAGAAGCCAAGAGTGGCAAAGAAGAGTATGTCTTCGGATAGAAGTATTCTCGCGAGCCCTCTCTTCGGTCGGAAAGTGAAAAAATGCAGTAAAGACGAAAAGAGACGTTTGGATGAGGAAGTAAAAAACATTTGTAAACATCCGGGGCTGGGACAGGAAAAGAAGGGAGATTTGCAAGGGGTAAGAGTTCACAAGTTTAAATCCGGAAATCAGCAGATGTTGTTGGCGTACCAGGTTACAGAAAAGGAAATCCTTTTGCTCACCTTTGGCACCCATGAAAATTACTACCGCGATTTAAAAAATTATCTTAAGTAAACGCCCTCGGACTGCCGTGAATGGGCCTTGGAACAGGAGCATAGATGTATGGTGAAGATTCTGATTCTGGTGGGGCTGGTCAAACTGCAGTTGGCGACACGTAACCCGCTGCTCTGTGCGGGTATCTATGCGGGCGTCAGTTTTGTTCTGTCTCTGATTTTCGGCCATCCATTTCTGGCGGTTCTGATCAGCAGCGTCATTGGTTTTGCGCTGGCTCTGTTGTATTTTGCATTGCTGAACCGGTTTCAGGACACCGGAATGTTCTGGGTCGTTCTCATTCTGGGTCTGGTGATAGGACTGGTATAATGTATTCCATTGCGCGTCTGATTCTGCTGACCGCATTCTTCTGTCCGGGAGTTTCCGGCCGGGCTGCCGACGCGGAAGGGTCCGGTGACCCGGTCATGCCACAAACTCTGCGGCAGGCCGCCGGCAAGACCCTTATCGGCACCTCCACCGCATTCGCTGGAGAGAACGGCATTATCCGTGGCCCTCATGTGGCGGAAAACCGACACATCATTCTAGAGCATTTCAATTGTATCCAGCCCGCGTTTTATCCGGCATGGGGAGGGTTTTGGCCGTCGATGCAGCCCGCCTCGGTCGAGGACTATTCGTTCTGGACCGACCCTCTTTCCGCTCAGGCCGACTGGGCTCATCAGCATGGGCTGTATGTTCTTCACCACGGACTGTTTTCTCCCAACTACTATTATCCCGAATGGTGGAGGTCGGTGTCCTATTCCCCGGCCGAACTTGAGGTCATTCTGAAAAACGTGGTGGAGACGGTGGTCTCGGTGGAGCACGTGGATGCCTGGAATATGTTCAACGAGCTGTTTCTGGGGGATGGAAGGTATTTCCAGGACGGTCCCGGCGAGTGGGACAATAAGTGGCTGGGCCTGGGCATGGAGCCGGATGTGTCGGGCCTCACCGGTGCCGCCAGAGTCAATGAGGAACATCCCCGCTTTATCCGGATAGCGCTGGAGCATGCGGCGGCCTTTACCGACGGGAAACTTGAAGTGCGGGAGGGCACCACCTTCCGGAATCCCCGCAAGCTGGACGCCCTGTATCAATTGGTACTGCATCTCAGGAATTCCGGCGCGCCCCTGCATGCGGTCGGCATCCAGGGACACCTTGACGCCGACGAAGAGGTGGATGTAGAGGCGTTCGCGTCGACGGTGGCAAAATTCCGTGAAGCCGGGGTGGAGGTTTATCTTACAGAACTGGACGTCGGTCTGCCGAAAGGTCTGAGCCCGGAAGAAGCGGACTGGGAACGCATCGAACCACTGCAGGCCGATGTCTATTATCAGATTGTTACCGCTGCCCGGAAGGCCGGGGTGTCGCTGATCTGTCTGTGGGGCATCACTGACGCCTCCGCCGGAAGCTGGCGCGGGGAAGAGCGGGCGCTTCTTTTCGATCAGACCTTCCGACCCAAACCTGCCTACCATGCCGTGTTGCGGGCGTTGAACGACTCCCGTGGCGTGTTACGCTGACGTCCAACACTCTTGAGACTGTTCCCCCCCCCCGTTTTACCTTCATCTGGGTTGCGCCATCTTTTCCTGAGGGCAAGGGCGGCAGATCAGGCCCGGGCGGCGTCGGCCACGGCCTGTGCCTGCATGGACAGCTCGGCGGCTTTAAAGCAGTGTTCCTGGGTCATGGCCTTCTCGGTGCGGTTGAGAATGTCCAGAATCAGCCGTCCATAGAAGGGATATCCGACCTGTCCGGCACAGGGGATGCGCTTTTCACCCTCGTGGTCGACCAGATATACCACCTGACTTTCCTGAGGCTCGCGGGTGATGTCGTTGTACTTCCGGACTTCGATATAGCCGTCGGTTCCCAGCA
>CAZVCO010000107.1:5108-6973 GCA_964625795.1 uncultured Verrucomicrobiota bacterium
GCGGTGGCCTTTGGGATTGAACCAGTCCATGCGGCAGTAGCAGGAGACCCCGTTATCGGTGGTGACCTGCGCCTCGCCGTAATCCTCCAGTCCGGGGGTTTCCGGATTGGCAATATTATCGACCCGGGCGTAGTTGACGGTACCGTCTTTAGCGCCGGCGTAGGAGAGGAACTGCTCAAACTGATGTGAGCCGATATCGGTCAGGATGCCGCCGTATTTTTCCTTCTCGAAAAACCAGTCCGGCCGGCTGTCTTTGGCCAGATTATGAGGGGCGAGAATGAGAACCTGAATGACCTTGCCGATGGCGCCCTGCTCAATGAGTTCGCCTGCGTACCAGCCTGCTTCGGTGTGCAGGCGCTCCGAGAAATCGCAGAGATATTTTTTCCCGGTCTGCTGCACCACCTGTTTGGCCTCCGCCAGCTGCTCCAGGGTCGTGAAGGGCGATTTATCGGTGTAATAATCTTTTCCGGCCCGCAGGGTCTGCAGCCCGATGTCACAGCGGACATTGGGAATGGCGGCTGCGGTGACCAGATGGACCTCCGGGTCCTCCAGAATCTGCTCAAAGGATTCCGCCGGCTGGGTGTCAGGATATTTCTCACAGAAGTTTTTCAGGCGTTCCGGATCGGGATCCCAGGCCCATTTGCAGACACCTCCCGCATCCTGCAGACCATTGGTCTGTCCGAAGATGTGGCCGTGATCAAAGAAGGCGGAGGCGAAGATAAATTCACCGTTCTCCACCACCGGTTGTGGTTTGGCCGCCGAAGGGGCCCAGTTCATGCCGTCGCGTGCGTTACTCATGGAGGTTCCTCAGTTGGAGGCGGCAAAATCGTCCGCGCTGGCCACCGTTTCAGAAACCTGTTTCTCAAAGGTGGAGTTTTTGATCAGATCTTTAAGCAGGCCCTCGTAGGCCGGGGCGTCGATGGGGAGGCTGATGTTTTTCTTCTCCAGTCCCGACTGGATCATGGCATTGGCCAGTTCCACACTGTGAATGCCTTCGGCCGCTGGGGCAATCAGCTCCTCGCCGTGCAGAATGGCATTGGTGAAGTTTTTCAGGATGCCCACATGCTGCTCTCCTGATCCGTTCACCGGTATGTCGATGGTCCAGGTGGAGGGTTTGCCGAATCCACTCTTGCTGGTTTTACTGTGCGCGGTGGTTTCGGTTTCGTTGCGGATCCAGGTGATGGTTTCGTCTTCCACCACAATCCGGCCCCGTTCCGCCGCGATTTCGAGCCGGTTGGTGCCGGGAGCCTCCCCGGTGGTGGTGATAAATACTCCGGACATTCCGTCCGCATACCGCAGGTAGGCGGTGACATCGTCCTCCACTTCAATATCGTGGAAACGGCCCAGTTCGATGTGGGACTGGATGGATTCCGGCATGCCGAACAACCACTGCCAGAGGTCCAGCTGGTGCGGGCACTGGTTCATGAGCACGCCGCCGCCTTCGCCCTCCCAGGTGGCACGCCATCCGCCGGATGCGTAATAGTGATAGGTGCGGAACCAGGAGGTGACGGTCCATTGCACCCGGTTGATTTTTCCGAATTCCCCATTGGTGATCAGCTCTTTCAGCTTGGTGTAACAGGGGTCGGTCCGCTGATTGAACATGGCGGAAAAGACCTGATCGGAATTCTGATGTGCAGCGATCAGGCGTTCGCAGTCGGCTTTGTGTACGGAAATGGGTTTTTCCACCAGCACATGCAGCCCGGCCTCCAGGGCCTGAATGCCGAGGGTGGTGTGATCATAATGCGGGGTGGCAATCAGAACCGCATCCACCTGACCGGAGGCAATCAGGTCGGATCCCTCGGAAAAGGAGGTGATGTCCTTAAACGGTTCCAGCCGATCCTTGGCCTTATCCGCAATTGCGGCCA
>CAZVCO010000107.1:6983-10460 GCA_964625795.1 uncultured Verrucomicrobiota bacterium
CTTATCTGCCAGAATGCTCCGGGCATGGGCCGATCCCATATTGCCCATGCCGATAATACCTAAACGCACGTTTTTTGAAGTTGTCATGCGGAGTTCCTTAGCATGACTTCCACTTTGTCGGAAAGGAACAACCATTGAAAATTTCTTTCACAACCGTGCTGATGTTCTCTACCATGCCTTTGATTCCGGTCTATGCTGTCCGGCATGCATGGGACTCGGCAGCGGCGGTGAAGAGGTCTTCAAAGGCCTCCACAGAGCGTTGAATCGGGGTGGCGTATCCGCCTCCCATGAAGAGGACGACCGGAAGGTTCATCTCTTCGGCCCAGTCGAAGACCATGCGGTTTCGGCGGTCGAGGCCTTTCCGCGTCAAGTCGAGATGCCCCAGGTGGTCCTCCGCGAGGGGATCCACGCCAGCCTGGAAAAGAAGAAGGTCCACATGCTTCCGGGTGAGGGTCTCCAGCACATGCTCCAGAATGCGGAGGTAGTCTGAATCCCCGGTTCCGTCGGGCAGCGGGAGATCCCAGTCGCTCTGCTGTTTGCGGAAGGGGAAATTTTTCCGGCCGTGCATGGAGACGGTATGCACCATGGCATTATGACGGAGAATGGAGGCGGTGCCGTCACCCTGATGCACGTCCAGATCCAGGATCAGCACCTGCTGAATATCCGGATGCTCCAGGGCCCGCAGAGCGGTGATGGCCAGATCATTGAAAATGCAATATCCGGGCGGCCTGGCCCGTGGCGTGCACGCCGGCATCGGTACGGCCGGATCCGTGGACCCGGACCGGTCGTCTGCAGATGGTGGCCAGGGCCTGTTCCAGAGCCTGCAGACTGCCGCCGGTCAACTGCAGGGTGCGGGTGACAATGGCATCGGTCCAGGGACGCAGTCCGATTCTCCGGATTTCTTTCTCCGTGAGATCCCCCTGCAGAAACCGGTCCACGTAGTCGGGGTCATGGGCCAGGAGCAGATCCTCACGCCGGGCCGGAGCCGGCTTCCGCAGTTCCAGATCGGCGAGCGGAGCCAGACGCTCCGCCAACAGGCGGTAGCGGTCGCGCGGAAACCGTGCCTCGGCATGCAGACCGTCCGTGTAGATCGGGTCATAATAGACAATCATCCCTTCTTGTACCCCCGCAGCGATTCCTTGTCCACTTTCTGACTGCGGGAGGATTCCGGAATGCGCCCTTCCCGCAGTTGATCTTCAGCCGGGTGGCCTTAGCGTGTGGCATGAAACGGCTGTATATTTGTAAAACCTGCAAAAAACCGGAATCCAAACAGGTGAAAGGGAAGCCGCGGAAGGGAAAAAAGCTGATTCAGAAGGCGGCAGCAGAGGACCTGAAGCTTGAGGTGGTTCCCTGTTCCTGTCTGGGAAAGTGCAAAAAGGGACCCAATGGACTGCTGATGCCCGGAAAACAACGCCTTCATCGTCTGAGCCTGAAAACCATCCGCGAGCTCAGCGAAGAACAGAAATGACGGCCGGCGTAAGCCTGAGGCTGGGTCAGTTTGTCGCTTTGCGCTTTCCGGCTTGAGCCCCGGTGTGGGATCTGTCAGAGACAGAAGAATGCCTTCCTCAAAACCCTTTGTTCACCTGCATGTCCACAGCAGTTATTCCCTGCAGGACTCCACTGTGAAAGTGAAGGGCGGGGTGAAGCGGGCGAAAAAGCTGGGAATGCCCGGACTGGCCCTGACCGATCACGGCGTATTGCATGGCGCGGTGAATTTTTTCAATGCCTGCCGGGATGCCGAGATCAAACCCATCATCGGCTGCGAGCTGTATACCTGTGCTGACCGGCATAAAAAGTCCTCACGGGACCGCACCATGCATCACCTGCTGCTGCTGGCGAAAGACGAGCAGGGGTATCACAATCTGGCCCGGCTGAGTTCCATGGGCATGCTGGAGGGATTCTACTACAAACCCCGGGTGGATCTGGAACTGCTGGAGCAGTACAGCGAAGGCCTGATCGCCACCTCCTGCTGTGAGCGGGGGGAGATTCCCCAGGCCATTCTGAACGGACATCTGGAGGAGGCGGAGGCCTGTGCGGGACGCTTTCAGGAGATTTACGGCAAGGGTAATTTCTATCTGGAGCTGGAGGATCACGGCAAGGACTCGGAGAAAACGGTCTGCAAAGAACTGATCGCCATGTCCAAACGTCTGGATATCCCGCTGGTGGCCACCAACGATGTACACTACCTCGACCGCAAACACGCCGAGGCCCATGATTTGCTGTTGGCCCTTCAGTCCCAGGCCAAAGTGGCGGACGAGCAGCGCATCCGCTTTCAGGGGGACCAGTATTATTTCAAAACCGCGGAGGAAATGTGGGAGCTGTTCGGAGAGGTGCCGGAGGCGCTGACCAACACCATGGAGATTTTCGAGGCGTGCAACCTGCATCTCAAGCTGGAAAAAGAAGCGGATCTCCATTTCCCCATCTACCCCCTGCCGGAGGCGTATCCCGATGACAACGCCTATTTGACCCACTTGGCGGTGGAGGGGATCAAAGAACTCTATGACGGGGCGGATATTACCAACCCGAAAACCGATCAGGAAAAAGAACTCAATGCCCGTTGGGAGATGGAATTCGCCGTCATTAAGAGAACCGGGTATGTGAATTACTTTCTGGTGGTGTGGGATTTCATCCGCTGGGCCAAAGAGCATGGCATTCCGGTGGGACCCGGACGGGGATCCGGAGCGGGCAGTCTGGTGGCCTATGCCCTGGGGATTACCGCGATCGACCCCCTTCGGTTCGGACTGATTTTTGAACGGTTTCTCAATCCCGACCGGGTGTCACCGCCCGACTTTGATATTGATTTCTGTCAGACCCGGCGGGGCGAGGTGATCGACTACGTCAAGGACTTCTACGGGGCTGAAAACGTGGCGCAGATTGTCACCTTCGGCACCATGGGGGCCAAGACCCTGATCCGCGATGTGGGACGGACCCTGGACATTCCGCTCGAGTACTGCGATAAGCTGGCCAAGCTGATTCCGGAGTCCCCCGGCATGACCCTGGAAAAGGCGCTGGAGGAGAATCCGGATTTCAAAAAGGCGGCCTCCACGGAGCCCGAGGCCAAGCGCATCCTCGCCTACGGAAAAGTGCTGGAGGGACTGCACCGGAACCAGGGCACCCACGCGGCCGGCATTGTGATCGGGGAGAAAACCCTGTGCGACATTATCCCGGTCTGTATCGATAAGGAAAAGCAGCCGGCGGCGCAGTACGAAATGAAACCGCTGGAGATGACCGGGCTGCTGAAAATGGATTTCCTGGGGCTGAAAACTCTCTCGGTGGTGAAAGAGGCCTGCGACAATGTGAAGGAGATTCACGGCATCGAGATCGACCCGAACGATCTGCCGCTGGACGACGCCAAAACTTTTGAGCTGCTGAACCGGGGGGACACCGTGGCGGTGTTTCAGGTGGAGTCGGACGGCATGCGGCGTCTGCTGCGTCAGTTCCAGGCCGACTGCATCGAGGACATCATCGCCCTGATCG
>CAZVCO010000108.1:0-2088 GCA_964625795.1 uncultured Verrucomicrobiota bacterium
CCCCGCGCCTCCAGTCCCTCCACAAAAGAGGTTCTCACCGCATGGATCCGTTCCCGCATGGCATCCAGCTCTCCCCGCCATTCCTGGCACAGTGCAGGGTCTGACAGAATGGTTTCCACTATCGCACCCCCATGTCGGGATGGATTTGAATAATTGGTGCGGATGGTGGTTTTCACATGACTGAACGCGGCCTGGGCCGCAGTCTTGCTTTCCGCCACCAGCGACAGACTGCCGGTTCGCTCGTTGTAGAGTCCGAAATTTTTCGAACAGGAGGCCGCCACCAGAAACTCTCTCCCCTGTTCAGTGAAGAGCTGCAGCGGCGCACGGTCGGCTTCGACTGAAGTGCCGAACCCCTGGTAGGCAAAATCAAAGAAGGGAAACCAGCCGGCGGATCCGGCCAGATCCGCGATCTGCCGCCACTGCTCCACGCTGGGATCCACCCCGGTGGGGTTGTGACAGCAGACGTGCAGCACCACGATGTCCCCGGCGGGGATGTCCTTCAGATCACGGCACATCCGGTCGAAATCCAGTTGGTTGGTCTCCGGATCGTAATACGAATATTCCCTGACCTCAAATCCTGCCGACGAAAACACCCCCTTATGATTGGCCCAGGTGGGGGAACTGACCCACAGGGTGGCGTCCGGGCGGAATTTTTTCAGAAAATCGCCTCCCACCCGCAATCCTCCCGTTCCCCCCGGAGTCTGCGCCACTGCCAACCGGCCGGAAGTGATCACCTCGTGGTCCGGCCCGAACAGCAGACCGGCGACTCCCTCGGCATACCGGGGAGATCCGGTGATGCGGAGATAGCTTTTGCTAATCTCGCTCTCCAGCAACTGCTGCTCCGCTTTTTTGACCGACGTCAGAATCGGAGTCTCACCCCGGTCATCTTTAAATACCCCGACCCCCAGATTGATTTTATCCGGATTGGGGTCTGCCTGATAGGATTCGGTCAGACCTAGAATGGCGTCGGGAGGTGCGGGTTGGATGGAGTCAAACATAGAAAATCAAGGGTGGGAAGTTAAGGTGCGTCCTACGAAAGGAAACGACTCTTGGCAAGTCCAACGAAAGTCAACGCGCGGCATCCAGCGCCCGGCACAGGCGGTCAATTCCCTCCTCCAGAGTGGAGGTCGGACAACCGAAATTCAAACGGAGAAACCCGGTCGGCGCTCCGAAATCCACCCCGTTGGACAGTCCGATTCCGTGCGATTCCATAAAGGCGTGAGGCGAAGAGATTCCGTACGCCCGCAGATCCAGCCAGGCCAGATAGGTGGCGTCCATCCGTGGGATTCCCACTTCAGGATGACGGTCTCCCAATACGGAGACCAGAAGATCCAGATTCTGTTTCAGCACTTCGATCATTTCACGGCGCCAGGGCTCGCCATGGGTGTAAGCAGCCACCAGCCCGGCGTATCCAAAACAGTTCACCTCCGTCACCAGACCCCGGCACACCTTCTGAAAAGCCCGGCGGATCTCCGGATTTGGAATCACCGCATAGGCGCAGGCCAATCCCGGCAAATTGTACGTTTTACTGGGTGACAGAAAGGTGATGGTCCGGGCGGCGGCCCGCTCTCCCAGAGACAGCATGGGGATGTGCGGGGCATCGGAGAGCATGAGATCACAATGAATTTCATCCGAACAGATCCACAAATCATGCGCCTCACAGAACGACAGCAGCCATTCCAGTTCCTCCCGGGGGAAGGCGCGCCCCACCGGATTGTGAGGGTTGCAGAGAATAAACAGCCGGGTATCCGGGGTCACGGCCTCCTCCATCGCGGCCCGGTCGAAGGCGGCCACTCCGTCCTGCATTTGCAGGTCCACCGCAATACGGGTGCGGTCCGAAAACACCGGAGCCGAAAGAAAAGGGGGATAGACCGGCGTGTTCACCATAACTCCGTCTCCGGAGTTTCCGGCCGCCCGGCACACCAGATTCAGTCCCTGCACCAGCCCCGGCAGCCACACCAGCTCCTCCGCCGAGCATGACAGGCCGTGCCGGGTGCGGAGATACTCAATTATCGCCTGCTGCGGCGCCTCGTGGGGCACCGTATATCCATACACCCCATGGGCCACCCGGGTGCGCAGGGTCTCTAT
>CAZVCO010000108.1:2098-4904 GCA_964625795.1 uncultured Verrucomicrobiota bacterium
CAGCAATCGCTTCTTGCAGCCCTTCCGGTGCACCGCCATATCCAAACACACCATGTTCAACCCGCTCATGCAGCGCTTGAATCACCGCTTCTGGTGATCGGAAATCCATATCCGCCACCCACATAGGCAGAACATCTCTCCCCTCATATTTATCGTGCTTCAGGCTTCCGGTACCCTCCCGCGAAACTGGCGTTGTGAAATCATACTTCATGCCTGTGCCCTACCTGATCCCAGAGAGAAAACAAGTCACCAGCCCGGCGGACCACAGGTTCTATTTGGTTATTTTGCCAAATAACCAAATGTTACCCGGTATGGGATTGGGTCCGGGAGGGATCCTATGGGATAAGGGGGGGCGGTGGTGAGGCAGAACATCCTAGGGTTGTGGTCACGAACCATGAAACCCTCCCCCGTTCTTTCCTGTATGGTGTTCGATTCTCAGGAGAGTTCCTGTCCTCTCCCGGCCTCAACGGACATGAACTTCCCCATCGCCTCGGTCACTAAAACCTTTACTGCGGCCCTGTGCTTGGAAGCAGACGTGCGGGATAATCTGGATGTGCCGTTTCGGGAGGTTCTTCCCGGGTTCTCTCTGTCAAACCCGGAGGCTGCCCGCCGGATGACTCCGCGGGATGCCCTGTGCCATTTCTCTGGTCTGGAGCCCCATACGGCAGCCTGGGTGGAGAATCCGCTGTCCCGAAGAGAATTTATGATCCGCTGCCTTCCCGGAATGGAGGTTGCGGCGGACTGGCGGTCCCGCCACCGGTATTCCAACCTGATGTATGCTGTCCTCGGGGTATGGCTGGAGACATTGACCGGACAGAGCTGGGAGGCATTGATCGACTCGCGGATCAAAGCCCCGTTGGATCTGAAGAGTCTGCACCACCTGGAACCGGGATGGGAATCCGCATGTCCTCCCCCTCTCGCCTTTGACGGGGATACCTGCAAACGGATTGCCCCGTTTTTCAGCAAAAAACATCACCTCATCGCCCCGGCCAGTGAACTGCGCATGTCCGTCCGGGACATGGCCCGATGGGGTCAGCACCATTTGTCTCTCCCGCCCGATGATGAGCGCTGGCGGCCCCACAGTGTTGTGTCCGACACCCGCCCTTTCCCTGAATTCGGTCCTCTCCATTATGGTCTGGGCTGGCGCCTGGATACCGTGAACGGACGGAGACGGGTCTGGCATACAGGTCAGTGCAGCGGTTATACCACCCTGCTTTCCCTCTATCCTGAAGATGGCAAAGGGCTGGCCGCTGCCACCAACTGCAGCGCATCCACCGAGATGCTTCACGGTCTGGATCTGGAATTTCTTCATCGAAATCAAACTCTATAACATTTGTGGTCTGATCCCGGCTTTGCTACTTCATGCGTATGATGATGCTAAAATGTAAACAGGATTTCCGGCCCGGACGACGGCCGGATCATACCGGAATTTCCCCTAAAGGACGCGGTCAGACGGAAGAACAGGTGTCGGCATGAAAACGCGCACAGTTGCCGTGATCGATATCGGAACCTCCTCGGTGCGGATGGCACTGGCCGACCTGGATGAGACGGGGGCCATCCGGTTTCTGGAGAAACTGAATCAATCCGTTCGTCTGGGACATGATGTCTTTTCCAGAGGAAGGATCCGGCGTACCACCATCGAAAACTGCGTTCGGATTCTGGAAAGTTTTCAACAGGTGATGAGCGAATACCGGGTCTCCCCCGAGGACGTGCGGGCCGTGGCCTCGTCCGCCGTGCAGGAGGCCTCCAACCGTGAAGCGTTTCTCGACCGGGTGGCCATGGCCACCGGCATCGAAATCGAAGTGGTGGATGAGGCCGAGGCCACCCGTCTGACCTATCTGAGCGTTCTCCCTTTTCTTCAGGACAAGCGGCATAAAACCTCGGCGCATACTCTGGTGATCGAGGTGGGAGGCGGCCGGACCGAGCTCATCCGTCTCCGCGATGAAAATATCCAGGACACCCGGGTCATCCGGCTCGGCTCTATGCGGATGCGGAATCTGCTGGAATCCCAGCGAACCCCGCTGGAGCAGACTGCGGAAATTCTGGAACAGGAGGTGTCCAATTCCCTCCTGCAGATTGAGGACGCCCTCGAACCGAAACCCTCCTCGCTCATCCTGCTGGGCGGGGACGCCCGTTTTGTGGCTACCCAGGTGAATCCGGAGTGGAACCGCAACAACCTGCAGCCGGTGTCCCTCAAGAAATGGAAAACCCTGACGTCCGCCCTGCTGAAGCAGACACCGGAAGAACTGGTGGAAAAGTACAAGCTGACGTTCAGCGATGCCGAGACCCTGGTGCCCGCCGTATACACCATCGGCCGCTTTGCCGAGGCTCTGGGATGCAAAACCATCAAGGTGAGCGAATTCACCATGCGGGACGGCCTGCTGCACGAACTGTCGCAACAGGACGGCTGGTCGGAGAGCTACCGGGCACAGATGATCGATTCCGCCCATCAGGTGGCCCGCCGCTTTTCGGTGGACCTCGGACACGGCGAGGAGGTCGCTGGGCTGGCCCTGCAGCTTTTTGACGAAATGCAGGAGGAGCACCATCTCGGTGCGCGCCACCGTATGTTGCTGAATATGGCCTGTCTCCTGCACGAAATCGGCACTTTCATTTCCTCCAACAGCCACCACAAGCATTCGCTGTATATCCTGTCGCACACCCCGATTTTCGGTCTGGGTCGGCGGGACACCCGCATCGTGGCCAACGTGGCCCGTTATCACCGTCGGTCGCCGCCCAAATCCTCCCACCCGGCCTACCAGACCCTGAGCCGTCGCGACCGGATGGTGGTGCAGCAGCTCTCGGCCAT
>CAZVCO010000108.1:4914-7504 GCA_964625795.1 uncultured Verrucomicrobiota bacterium
CGGGTGGCCGACGCGCTGGCCCGCTCCCGCGGCCGGCGCATCACCCGGATCCACTGTGAACGCCGTGAGGACACCCTGTTTATTCAGGTGCCCGGAGTGGAGAATCTTCATCTGGAAAACAGCGCTCTCCGGGTCAAAGGCCGCATGTTTCAACAGGTGTTCGGCATGAATGTTATTTTAGTCAAGGGAACCCGTTATGAGTAAACCACGCTACATCAATCGAGAGGCCAGCTGGCTTGATTTCAATGCCCGGGTGTTGGAGGAGGCACAGGACGCCTCCAATCCGCTGCTGGAGCGGTTGAAGTTTATCGCCATCACCAGCAACAATCTGGACGAATTTTTCATGGTGCGGATTGGATCTCTGCACGATCTGTGCGCCAACGGCATCTCACGCCGTGATCCGGCCGGCATGACCCCGCGCGAGCAACTGCTGGTCGCCGGGGACAAGGCGCGGGACCTGGTCACCGCACAGTATGCCTGTTTCAGAGACGAAATCGAACCCGCCCTGCAGGAGGCGGGTATCGTGCGTATTTCCCCGGAATCGGCCAATGCGGAACAACGGGAACAGCTGGAGCGTCTCTTCAAGGAGGAGCTCGAGCCCACCCTGACTCCGGCGGCAGTGCGGACAGATGCTCCCAACCCGAATTACGCCAACCTCAAACTCCACCTCCTCATCCGGCTGAAAGGGGATTCCGCCAAAGAACCCCGTCTGGCGGTTCTGCCGCTGATCGGGGACATCAGCCGGTTTGTCTCCCTTCGTGTCCCGGACGGGTACGGATACATGCTGGTGGAGGATGTGGTCACCATGCACATCCATCATTTTTTCCCGAATGATGAAGTCCTGGAGGTCCTGCCGTTCCGCATCACCCGCAATGCCGACATGGCGGTCTCGGAGGATGAGGCGCTGGATCTGGTGACTCAGATGGATGCGGTTCTGACCGAGCGGAAACAAAGCGGATGCGTCCGGCTGGAAGTGCCCTCCACCGGAACCCGTATCGCACAGCGTCAGTTGCGCACCCTGTTCGGAATCCGGGAGCGCGACGTGATCTCCGTGGAGGGCCCTCTGGATTTCTCCGCCTATTTTGCCATTGCCGGACTGCCGGGGTACGACCACCTCCGCCAGGAAAGCTGGGAGCCGCAACCCGCCCCGGGTCTGGACACCGCCAAACCTCTGTTCGACCAGATCGTCACTCAGCCCCGTCTGCTGCATCATCCCTACGAATCCTTCGATCCGGTGGTGAAACTGATCGAACAGGCAGCCGAGGATCCTCAGACCATTGCCATCAAACAGATTCTCTACCGCACCAGCAAACGCAGTCCGATCGTAGCGGCCCTGATCAAGGCGGCCGAACGGGGAAAAACCGTGACCGTGATCGTGGAACTGAAAGCCCGCTTTGATGAGGCCCGCAATATCGAGTGGGCCCGCGCCATGGAACAGGCCGGTGTGCAGGTGATTTACGGTGTGAAGGGGTTCAAGACCCACGCCAAACTGCTCATTATCGTCCGGCGCGAACCCTCAGGCATCCGCCGCTACCTGCATTTCGGCACCGGGAATTACAACGAGGGGACCGCCAAACTGTATACCGATGTCAGCATGCTGACCACCGATCCGGAACTGGGTGCGGACGCTTCACTGTTTTTCAACACCATCACCGGATTCAGTCAGCCCCACCGCCTCAACCGCCTGGCCGCCTCCCCCCTCACCCTCCGCGATTCCGTGGCGCAGCTGATCGAGGGTGAAATTAAACGGGCCAGGCAGGGACAAAAAGCTCACATCCGGGCCAAATTCAATTCCCTGGCCGACCCCGATATGATCGATCTGCTCTACAAAGCCTCCAAGGCCGGGGTGAAGGTGGACCTGCTGGTGCGCGGTATCTGCTGTCTGCACCCGGGCATCAAGGGTCTCAGCGAAAACATCCGGGTCATCAGTATCATCGACCGCTTCCTGGAACATTCCCGGATTTTCTGGTTCTCCCACGGCGGCACCCCCCGGGCATTTATTTCCAGCGCGGACTGGATGACCCGTAACCTCGACAAGCGGGTGGAACTGATGACCCCGGTGGACCAACCCGCCCTGCTGGAACGTCTGGAGGAGATTCTGGACACCGGGTTTAACGACACCGTGAAAGCCCGGGAACTCAAAGCAGACGGAACCTATCACCGGGTGGAGCCGAAGAAATCCGAGACGCCTCTGCGCAGCCAGGAAGTCCTCTTCCGTAATGCTGAAACCCGCGCCGCGCGCTCGGCCCGGGGAAGGCGCACCACCTTTGAACCCCACCGCCCCCGCAAAGGAAAACGATAATGAGACCGGTTGAGGCGGCATCGGATCACCAGTCCAGCTGGGGCGAGGGCCCGGTCTGGTGGAAAGATCATCTGTGGTGGGTGGATATTGAGGGCAAACAGCTGAACCGTCTGCAGCCCGGAACAGATACCGTTAAGCGGTGGGACATGGGGCAGCGCATCGGATTCGCCCTGCCCACCGACAGTGGAGACTGGATCTGGGGCGGGGATGACGGCCTGTACCGGCTGGACCCGGAAACCGGTGCCTCGACTCCGCTGGTGGATCCGGAACCCGGTCTGCCACAAAACC
>CAZVCO010000108.1:7514-10366 GCA_964625795.1 uncultured Verrucomicrobiota bacterium
CGTCTCCCCGGACGGACGTCTGTTTGCCGGCACGATTGCCACCGACAAAACCGAAGGCGCCGCCAATCTGTACCGCCTCGATCCCGGATCGGTGTGTACTCCGGTGGTGACCGGCGTGACCAACTCCAACGGGATTGGTTGGTCACCGGACGGTACCGCAGTCTACTACATTGACACCCCTACCCGCACCATCTGCCGCTACGCCTACCGGGAAAGCCTCTTCCAGGAGAAAGCCCTTCTGGTGGACACCGACCCGGTGATTGATGCCTCTCCGGACGGACTCTGTGTGGACGCGGACGGCCATCTCTGGGTGGCCTTTTGTCATGGCGGCTGCGTTATTCGGTTTCATCATCGAACCGGAGATGTGATGGACCGCATTGAGGTTCCCGCCAAAGAAACCACTTCCTGTTGTTTCGGAGGTCCGGACCTCCACGACCTCTACATCACCACCGGCATGGGGACAGGTGAGAAGGAAAGTGACGGCCGGAGCTATGTAGTGCGGAACCTGTCCACCCCCGGGTTGCCGCAGGTTCCGATTAGCTTTTGATCGCAAACCGTGGCGCAGTTCGTCCCGAACTGCATATCTTTCTTTTTCAAGGTTCTGAAACTATGCAGTTCGGGACGAACTGCCCCACGAAGCTTATGCCAAAGGCGCAACGGCCTGGGTCAGCTGCTCGGATTCATCCGTGCTCAGGTTCCGGTTGGTCCGCTGATTACTGATCTGGATATCGTGAAATTTGAGATAATAAGCGAACCGTTTATCATGGGGAAATCCGGCAAAGCGCAGGGTTTTCTTCAGAGTGCGTTCCGGGCGTGACAGCAGATCGGAGTAGGAGACCTCCAGTTGATCCTCTTCGGGCAGTTCCGCCATCTCCTCTTTATACAGTTCATGCAGCCAGCGGGTATACACGCCGCAGAACGAAACAGGAGTATCCGGCAGTTCCTCCAGCCGCTGCTTCAGCGCCTCCGGCATCAGATCAGTGTAGGCCTTTCGCTGATTCAAAAAGCTGTGATCCACCTTCATGATTTTGCGGATCATCTGATAGGCCACCGACCGGGGATCGCGGATGGACTGGATAAATTTCGCCTGCGGAAACACCCGTCGCAGCATGCGGATACGGGGAAAGCCCTCGTACCCGATCACCAGATTGTTTTTCCGCTGATAATAGGCAATCGTTTTCACCGCCTCCCGCAGACGCTCCACCTCCTCATCGGAAACGTGCTCCGGCCCGGGCAGAAAAGGCTCGCTCTCCTGATCGTTGAATTGGGAGAGGTAATGCGTAAGAAAGTCCGACGTGATGGCGGGCTCGGGCACGCTCTTCCACTCCTTCCGTCTCTCCAGAAAAAACTCGCCCAGCAGAAACCAGCTTTGACGGTGAATACATGAGGCCCGGGAAAGACGGTCGGGCTGTTCCGCCAGCCGGTCGGGGATCCAGCCAGCCTGGCGCGGCACAGAAAGAAAATCCAGCAAGAGATGGCTGCCGGAATGCCGGGTGCCGCACACAAAAATAACCTGGGGAAGGGCCTCGTCGTTCATGGTGGGAGAACTCTGTGGAGAATCGTTGGTTACGTCAACTCTTCTCCTGAAACAAGAAGCAGCATCTATTGGGTTTCACAATGAGGCGCGGAGAACACAGAGCCGGTCGACCTGCATACAGGGCTGGTTCGCTTTGCACGTAATTCTGAACATTCCGGTCGACCTGCTCTGCGTTCCGCGCCTCCCTGTAAACACCTTCAAAAGTCCTGCATGATTGACACTGCGGGTTCCCTCATGCATGGTCCACCGCCATTTCAACCTGCCCGAATCCGATGCCCACTTCCGCTGAAATCCGCCAGAGCTTCCTCGATTTTTTTGCCTCCAAGGGACACCAGACCGTCCCGTCCGCCTCCCTGCTGCCTTCGTCCCCCAACCTGCTCTTCACCAATGCCGGGATGAATCCCTTCGTCCCCTATTTCCTGGGGGAACGGGACGCCCCGCATTCCCGGGTGGCCGACACTCAGAAATGCATCCGGGCCGGCGGCAAACATAACGACCTCGATGACGTGGGGGCGGACACCTACCATCAGACCTTTTTCGAAATGCTGGGGAACTGGTCGTTCGGCGATTATTTCAAAAAAGAGGCCATCGAATGGTCCTGGGAACTGCTCACCGGCGTCTGGGGCTTTCCCAAAGAACGCCTCTACGTCACGGTCTATCAGCCCGGCGACGGCGATCCAGCCGAATTTGATCAAGAGGCCTACGACTTCTGGAAAGCGGTTTTTGAGAAAGAAGGACTCGACCCCAAAGCCCGTATTCTTACCGGAGATAAAAAGGACAACTTCTGGATGATGGGCGATACCGGTCCCTGCGGTCCCTGCTCCGAACTCCACATCGACCTCACTCCGGCAGGGGACACAAACGGCAACCTGGTGAATCAGGACAGCCCCTGGTGCATCGAGATCTGGAATCTGGTCTTCATGCAGTACAACGCGAATGAGGACGGCTCCTTTGTTCCGCTGGCCGCCCAGCATGTGGATACCGGCATGGGCTTTGAGCGGGTGGCGGGCATTCTGGCGACCACCAAAGAGTTCACCGACTTCAGCCGCCCCCCCAGCAATTACGACTCCGACCTGTTTTCCGGCATCTTTGACACCATTGCCGGTCTGTCGGGGCAGACCTACGGTGCCACGCTGCCGAACGACCCGGCCCACCCCACCGATGAGGAAATCCGCGATATCGTCTTCCGGGTGCTGGGTGATCATATCCGCACCCTGTGCTGCGCGATTGCCGACGGTATTCTTCCCGGCAATGAGGGCCGCAATTATGTGCTGCGGCGCATCCTCCGGCGGGCGGTCATGTACGGACGGCGTCT
>CAZVCO010000109.1:0-10315 GCA_964625795.1 uncultured Verrucomicrobiota bacterium
AACAGTATGGTCCTTCATGGCCAAGCCAACACACGGAGTGTAGATCCCGGCTGCGTCAGCCCTGCGCCATCACATCGCGCAGCACGTACTGCAGAATACCGCCATGGTTGACGTACTCCACCTCAATGGCCGAATCGATCCGGCACAGAGCGGTGAAGCTGATTTCGGTTCCGTCCGGTTTGGTGGCGGTGACCGGCAGCTTTTTATGAGGGGTCAACCCTTCACTCACGCCGCCGATGGAATACGTTTCCGTTCCGTCCAGTCCGAGGGAATCCCCGTTCTGGCCGTCGACAAATTCCAGCGGCAGGACGCCCATCTCCACCAGATTGCTGCGGTGGATCCGTTCGAAACTTTCCGCAATGACCGCTTTTACGCCCAGCAGGAAGGTTCCTTTGGCCGCCCAGTCCCGTGAGGATCCGGCTCCGTACATTTTGCCCGCGACCACCACCAGATCCCGTCCCTCTTCGGCATATTTCATAGCGGCATCATACACCGCCATCTCCTCTCCGTCCGGGAGATGCCGGGTGTAGCCCCCGTCCCGGTCCACCAGCTGATTGCTGATGCGGATATTAGCAAAGGTGCCGCGCATCATCACCTCGTGATTTCCGCGCCGGCTGCCGAAGGAGTTGAAATCCTCACGCTCCACTCCGTGGGCATTGAGGTACTCCTGGGCAGGTGACGGCACCGGAATCGCGCCGGCCGGAGAAATGTGATCGGTGGTGATGAAGTCCCCCAGCCGCAACAGGGCGTGGGCATCCTCAATATCGACCGGAGGGGTGATCTCCGGACCGAACCCTTCAAAGAAGGAGGGCTCGCGGATGTAGGTGGAGCTGTCATCAAACTCAAAAGTGGGGGCCTCGATTTCCGGCAGACGGTTCCATACCGGACTGGAGGACACCACATCCTTGTACATGCGGCGGTACAGTTCCGGATTGTTGGCATCGACCAGCAGATCGAGAATCTCCTGCCGGGACGGCCAGATGTCTTTAAGGAAGACATCATTGCCCTCCTGATCCTGTCCCAGCGGATCGTTCATCAGGTCTCCGCCCACATTGCCTTTCAAGGCATACGCCACCACCAGCGGCGGGCTGGCCAGGTAGTTGGTTTTGGTGAGCGGGTGTACCCGGCCTTCAAAGTTACGGTTGCCGGACAGCACGGCCGCGGTGTTGAGATCCGCGGACTGAATGGCCTCTTCAATCTCCGGCTGGAGAGGTCCGCTGTTACCGATACAGGTGGTGCAGCCATAGGCCACGACCCGGAATCCGAGTTCCTCCAGCGACGGCAGAAGTCCGGCATTTTTCAAATACTCGGTGACCACCCGGCTTCCCGGCGCCAGACTGGTTTTGACATATTCAGGCACCTTGAGTCCTTTCTCCACCGCCTTCTTCGCCACCAGTCCTGCTCCCAGCAGAAGGGTCGGATTGGACGTGTTGGTACAGGAGGTGATAGAGGCAATCACCACATCCCCGTGGCGGATCGTTCCGAATTCCCCGGCGTCGGCGGTGTCGTCCAGACGCTCGGGATCCATTCCGAATCCGCTGGGGCCGACCGGTGCGGTCAGACTTTTGTGGAACGCTCCGCCCACATCTTTAATCAGAATGCGGTCCTGCGGACGTTTGGGTCCGGACAGGCTGGGTTCCAGCTCGGAGAGATTGATCTCCACCGTGTCATTGTACTCCGCCTCCGGCGCACCGGATTCCCGCCAGAGTCCCTGTGCTTTGCAGTAGGCCTCCACCAGTTCCGCCTGTTCCTCGGAACGGCCGGTGAGTTTCAGATATTCAATCGTCGCGCTGTCCACCGGGAAGAATCCCATGGTGGCGCCATATTCCGGAGCCATGTTGGCAATCGGCGCCCGGTCCGCCACCGTCATGGAGTCCAGTCCCTCTCCGTAGTATTCCACAAAAGAGCCCACCACGCCCTTTTCGCGCAGCACCTGAGTGGCTTTCAGCGCGATATCGGTGGGGGTGCAGGTGTCCGGCAGGCTGCCGGAGAGTTTGCATCCCACCACTTTCGGGGTAAGAATCGGAATGGGCTGTCCCAGCATGGCCGCCTCGGCTTCGATGCCCCCTACTCCCCAGCCCATGACGCCCATGGAATTGATCATTACGGTATGGGAGTCGGTACCAACCAGCGTATCGGGGAACGCCACCAGCCGTCCTTCATCATCGGTCTCGGTTCCCACGCAGCTTGCGAGGTATTCCATATTGACCTGATGACAGATGCCCAGGCCGGGAGGAAGCACACTCAGTTTGGTGAAGGCGCCCTGCCCCCAGCGAAGGAAGACGTAGCGCTCATGGTTACGCTCGAACTCTTTTTCAAGGTTCAGCTGAAAGGAATCGGCGCCGCGGTATTCGTCAATCTGTACGGAGTGATCAATCACCAGATCCACCGGGATCTGGGGTTCGATATTGGCCGGATCCTGTCCGGCCCTGGCCAGCGCCGCTCTCAGCGCGGCCAAATCAACCACGCAGGGCACCCCGGTGAAGTCCTGAAGCAGTACCCGTGAGGGAAGATAGGGAAATTCCGCGGAGGCATCAGCGTTGGGGCTCCACCCCATGAGCGCGGTGACCTGATCCCGGGAATAGGCCGGGTGTTTCTGATTGCGGAGCAGAGACTCCAGCAGAATTTTGACCGAAAACGGCAGGGTGGAAAGGGTGAGATGCCCCTGTTCCTCCAGCGCGGCCAGGCTGTGATAGTGGACGGTCTTCCCGGTAGACAGGGTCAGGGACTGAAAACAAGCATCGGCATCATACATAAAAGGTCGCTCCACGGCAGTTAGAAGAACGTTACTGATAGGCAGGAATGAGAGGGTTGTCAATGAAGGGAGCGCGCGGGGTTCCCGACAAATTGAAAGGCAAATCGCGGGACTTTTTCTATTGGCAACTGCGGGATGATCCGTCTATAGATAGAAGCTGAACAGGAATTAACCCCGGAGATGCACATGTCCCAACTGAAGTGGCTGCCCGCAATTTTGACAACCCTGCTGCTGGTCTCAACGGCTCAGGCCGAACCCATCCGCACCTTTTACAGTATTGAAAACCAGTTCCCCCGCTGGGAACAGTGGGAAGTCGGATTCGACTTCACCAACACCGAACGCGAGGTGGGGTTTTCGGAAACCACCTACCGGGAAGCCTCCATCTATGCCAGGTACGGCATCCTGGATGATTTCGCGGTTGCGCTTTCACTCCCCTTCGCTCAGTTCGACCCGGATATGGGAAGCTCCGAATCCGGCCCTGGGGATGTGGAACTGGGATTCCAGCTCCGCACCTACGAGGATATTTTCGGCTACCCTTACTTTATCCCCTACCTGAATATCTCCTTCCCCACCGGCGACGACGACAAAGGCCTGGGAGCCGGAGATGTCGCCCTGACCGGTGGAATGGCCTTCGGTTCCAAAATTCACGACTGGATTGACTGGTCTCTGGACCTGAGCTACAAGATCAACGCCGAGGACGACAACCAGTTTGTGGTGGGACACTCCTACGTTTGGAATGTTTCCGAGGAATTCGGAATCCTGACCGAAGTGGCTTTCCGCCAGGCGGAAAATGATCTCGAGGATGATGAGTTCATCTTCGCCGGCGGTTTCAATTATAACTGGAGCCGTGATTTCGAGATGGGCATTTCCGTCGCGTTCGGTTCGGACAACACCGATGCCGAGGTGAATGCCCGGGTCAGTTACAGCTTCTGATTCTCTCCACCGCCCAAAACATCATGCCCCGCGAGGAAAACTCCTCTGCGGGGCATCTTTTTTTGTCCACACCTGATGAGTGACCTTCGCCCACTCAGTGGCGCATCCACGCCTTGCTCCTTCGCCAAGGTTTATCCATCGGATGTGAATGAACGTCTAAGAGATTCTTCGCAGGTCGTGGCGCATCCGGTCCCCCGGATGTGAATGAACGTCTAAGAGATTCTTCGCAGGTCGTGGCGCAAGCGGGATGGGCTGGGGGGAAGGTAGTTCGACGGCCCTCCGTCAAAAACCATTTTTCCTTTCCCTGGTCCCCGTTCCTCTTTCGTGGAGACACGGGGATCTCCCGAAACAAGAGCATCACATCTCGAATCCGGAGCAAAAAAAATGCCCCGGAACACCGGGGCATCTGAGGTGTGAAGCTGTGAGAAGCTCTACACCGTCGGCGTTGCGCTTTCCTGATAGGTTGCACTTCCGAAGCCGAGCATCGGCCAGAAGATGAAACCGAGGAACGCGAGACCGAGTCCGTATCCGGCTCCTTTCCCGAATTTCTGCGCCACCGCCATCATCACCATGATCGATACCACCAGGTTCACAATGGGGATCAGAAACAGGAGGATCCACCAGACAGGTTTCTCTGCAATCTGGAGCAGCACCACCACGTTATAGATCGGGATAATGGAGGCCCAGCCGGGCTTTCCGGCCTTGGTGAAGGTTTTCCAGATTCCGGCCAGGACCAGAATTAAAACCACTAAATAAACAATGGAAATAATTGCACCGCCGCCACTGCTGGCACCGACAGGTTGTTGTTGCTGGGCTAAAAATAACATATTCATATCTTCGTCTCCTATGGGGTTGGGTTGTCTCAGGTATAACCCATATGAATGAATCCTCGTCTTTCAAGACGAATGTAGCGGGGACATTTTCTGATACAAGACTCAGCCTTCCAGCGTTTCCATCAGAATGGTATCCACCAACCGGTCATTCACCCTGACCTCTGTCACCGCCACCACGGTCTGCCCGGGTTCCAGCAGTCCACGGTCCCGCAGTTTATTCATGGCCCGCCGCAGATTGTCATCCGGATCATCTTTCATGTCCAGATGCGAGGCCTGGATCCCCCAGTACAGCGGCAGCTGGTTCAGCAGCACCTCATTGCTTGAAAAGGCATAGATGGGGGTGGAGACCAGACGAAGCCTGGCCGCATTGCGGGCAATGATCCCGCTTTCGGTAAAGACGATCAGGGCATCCGCCTCACACTCCTCGGCCAGCACCGCGGCGGATTTCACCAGCTTGGCGAATTTGCTTACCATGGTGACGTTATCGTAAAATCCCGCCCCGCCACTCCGCTCAATCCGGGCGGCGATCCGGGTCATCATCTGAACGCATTTAACCGGATATTTCCCGATGCTGGTCTCGCCACTGAGCATGATCGCGTCGGCCTGCTCATAGACCGCGTTAGCCGTGTCGGTGATCTCCGCCCGGGTGGGGGAGGGATTTTCGATCATCGATTCCAGCATATGGGTGGCAATGATCACCGGCTTGCCCTGAATCGCACACTGCTTCACCATGCGGCGCTGAATGATCGGCAGTTCCTCAAACGGACATTCGATTCCCAGATCCCCCCGGGCCACCATAATGGCATCTGCAGCCTCGATGATTTCATCCAGATTCCGGATGCCCTCCTGATCCTCCAGTTTGGCAATGACCTTTTGAGGGGCGTTGTGGTAATCCAGAATGGCTTTGAGCTGACGCACATCCTCCGGCTCCCGCACAAACGACATGGCAAACCAGTCCACGCCCAGTTCGATACCAAGTTTGATATCCTCTTTGTCCTGCTGCGTCAAAGAAGGCAGATTGACCCGGACACCCGGCAGATTGACGTGCCGGCGGCTTTTCAGCATTCCCGGGGTGAGGACTTTGCACAACAGCTGGTTCTGTTTTTTCTCCACCACTTTCAGTTCGATGGTGCCATTATCAATCAGCACCACATCTCCCACCCGGATATCCTCGACCATCTGGTCATAATTGACATCCACGCTGACCTCTTCCGCGGATTTCTCTCCCCGCACCGTCAGACCGATCATCTGTCCCGCCTCCAGCGGAAGATCTTTCGGCACCTCTCCCGTGCGGATCTCCGGTCCCTGGGTATCCATCATGATCCCCACCCGGGTCACCTGCTCGTGGCTGATCTGACGGATGGTGGCCACATTGTCCCTCACCTGATCGGGCTTGGCATGTGACATGTTGATACGGAAAATGTTCACGCCCTCCTTAATGAGGGCTTCGATCATTTCCTTTGACTCGGTGGCAGGACCAAGCGTGGCGATTATGCGGGTACGACGGCTGTTACGGGGCGACATGATGGCTTTCAAACGGTTTTACACTTGCAACCGCGGGGTCCGGCATCAGGTTCCAGCACATGATCATTCAACAAGCCCATCCGGACTTCGATGCCATTTGCTGGGAAACGTGGTCACCTGTCGACCAGGCCACCCTCTGCTTTGTCCAACGGAAAGAGGAGGTCCTTCTCATAGAGAAGAAGAGGGGGCTGGGCAAAGGTAAAGTGAATGCACCGGGTGGAAAGTTTGACCCCGGCGAAACCGCGCTGCAGTGCGCCATTCGGGAAACGCAGGAGGAACTGGGGGTGACCCCGGTCAATCCGGAGCACCGGGGAATGCTCCGTTTTCAGTTCACCAACGGCTATGGAATTGAGGCCCATGTGTTTCATGCCGCTCAGTATCAGGGGGAGGCAGTGGAGACCGAGGAGGCCGTTCCGCTGTGGACCCACCTCGATCTCATCCCCTACCGGCGTATGTGGGCGGACGATATTCTCTGGATCCCCCATTTTCTCGAAGGCAGAAGCATCGACGGAACCTTTCTCTTTGATGACGAGAAGATGCTCGGGGTCCGTCTGGAAATCGGATAAAACCGAGACCCGTCTTCACACCCGCCCCAGCAGGCGGGCGACCGCAGTTTGCCGGTCGAACGCCTTCTGAAATGCGGTCTGCATTCCCTTATGGGGCTCCAGCTGTTGCGGAAAGCCGGGATGTGGCTTCGCATGACGGAGTGATGACAGCAGGCCCATGGGGGAAATCCGGCAGTGCACGCCCGAGCCATCCATTCCAATCGGCCGTATATACGTGTCCCGCGGCAGCAGGGAAACTTTCTGCTGACGGAAATGCGCATAGGAAAAGTGGATGGCCCAGGAGTCGGTCTCGCCCCTCAGCTGTTTTTCCAGCATCAGCGGCAGATCCCTCCCGCCCCGGGCAAACGCCTCCCTCAGTTTCTCATCCCTCAACAGCTCCAGCTCCCCGGCCGGCGGCCAGTCCACCGACGCCCAGCGGTCTTTCCAGACTCCCCAGCCGAACGAGAGATTCCGTCTGGAGAGCCAGACATCCTCTTGAAACGAACGGGGACGCGGCATCAAAAAGCGGGGAGGCACAAAAGCGCTCACCGACAGAAGGCGCGGGTCGTCCTGGTAAGCATGAAGCGCCCCGATCATGAAGGTGAGAAAATGGGGACTGGCGATCAGGTCATCCTCCATCACCACCACCGCATCTGCCCCGGACAGCGCTTCGGACACACCGCGAACCACCGAATCCGCCACCCCCAGATTTCCCTCCCTCTCCACCAGATCCACAGACGCAAAGCCCGCCGCCTGCCTGCAAACCTCCCGCACCTGTCCCACCTTTTCAATATCCGTCTCGCCGCCAGACCCGTCTGAAAAAATAATCAGCCGGGTGGCGGAGGCCCCGACATTCGCCGCCAGCGCCCGCAAGGTCCGGGCAGTATGCCGCGGACGATTGTACACAAAAAGCAGAAGCGGGATGTTCATTCGTCATACATCTAAAGAATCACTCCCCGGATGAAAGACGAAATCCTCTCCCTTCCGCTCACCCTGACCCTCTGTTCCTCTGAATACTCAACCCTATTGAAAGTTCACAGTATATAATATTTCAAATATACTATATTAATGGCTGATTTGTCGAATGACGTGTCGGGGTGTGGTAGCCTAATGTTTAGACGTGCGAGTCTACCCTCTGGCCGGTGATTGCAGGCGGGGGGTCTGACGTGCGCAACAGGGCTGTTTTCAATTCAGGCGCTGTCTTACCTGTTTCCCTTCCAGCGTGCAGAAACGGAGCCCAGTTGTGATGCGCGGGAGGCGTCATTGCGAATGGACGCAGAGGTCCTGAGCCGAAATGCGAAGGCCGGTCAGGCTACCCCCGCGAAGGTGAGTCCCTGATAGACCACCAGGGCGGCGACGTAGGCGAGCACCGTCATGTACAGCAGTTGAAACCCCGCCCATTTCCAGGAGCCGGTTTCGGCTTTGGTGACCGCCTGGGTGGGGAGGCATTGCATGGCGAGCACGTAGAACACCAACAGACTTAAACAGGTCGCGGTACTGAACACCGGAGATCCGTCCTCACGGGTGGCCTGGCGGAGGTTGTCAATCAACAGTCCGGGTTCCTCCGCGGCATCCGCTCCGATCCCGTAGACGACCGAAAGACCCGAGATGATCGCCTCGCGGGCGGCAAAGGAGGACAGTATTCCGATGCCGATCTGCCAGTCATACCCCAACGGGCGGATCACCGGTTCCATGGCCCGCCCCACCCGGCCGGCCAGCGAGTGTTCGAGCTGCAGCTTTTCCGCCATCTCGGGCGGCGTACCTTCCGGCACCTGGGTTTTGGGATAGGTGGAAAACAGCCAGATGCCGATGGAGATCAGCAGAATCACCGTTCCGGCCTGTTTCACAAATACCAGCCCTTTTTCATAGGTGAGCAATAGCGCATTGCGCAGTCCGGGCAGCTTGTAGGCCGGCATCTCCAGCAATAGCGGCTGACTCTCTCCGGGCAGAATCGTCTTTTTCAGGGCAAACGCGGCCGCCAGCGCGGCCACGATTCCCAGTCCGTAGGCCCCGGCCAGGGTGGCGGCGCCAGCCACCGGCCGATGCGGAAAGAGCAGGGAAATCATCAGCACATAGACCGGAATCCGGGCGGAACAGCTGGTCAGCGGCAGCACCAGAATGGTGGCCAGCCGGTCGCGCGGATCGGAAATAACCCGGGTCGACATGATGGCGGGAATGGCACAGGCATGTCCGGAGAGCAGAGGGACAAAGGCGGTTCCGGGCAGCCCGACCCGCTTCATCACCCGGTCCATGACAAAGGCGGCCCGGGTCAGGTATCCGGAATCATCCAGCAGGGAGAGGAGAAAAAACAGCAGACAGATCTGGGGCAGAAACACCAGCATGCCCCCTACTCCACCGATGACACCATGCGTCAGAAACGAGCGTAGATCCCCTTCCGGTACCCGGGCGGACACCCACTCTCCCAAGGTGCCGAAGAATCCTTCAATGAGATCCATGGGCACGGTGGCCAGGGCAAAAATGGTGTAAAACACCAGAAACATGACCCCCAGAAAGGCCACCACGCCCAACACCGGATGCGTCAGCACCTCGTCCAGAGATTCCGTCAGTTTTCCCGGAGCGGCATGACGGGTTTTCACCACATTGGAAACGATCTGTTCACTCCAGGTGAACCTGCCATGAAACGGACAGCCGTGGCAGCCCACGCCACATTTCACATCTTCTGAAGGCTGATGCGGCCGGGGGTATGCCTCCACCCCGAAGGTGAACACGTCCTCCACCGCCTGTTTGAGATCATCCAGACCGGTTTTTTTCGCCACATTCACCGGAATGACCCGGCAGCCCAATGCCTGCTCCATGGCGGGGAGGTCGAAGTCCATGCCTTCCATATGGGCCCGGTCCATCATGGTCAGCGCCACGATCATGGGCAAATCGCATTCGGTCAGCTGACTGAAAAGAAACAGATTCCGTTCCAGATTGGTGGCATCCATCACCTCAATCACCACATCCGGCCGGGGCAGATCGGGCTGGTTGCCATGGAGGATCTCCGCCGCGACCTCCTCCTCGGTGGTGGCCGCGTCCAGACTGTACATGCCGGGCAGATCGATCAGCTCAGCCTTCCGTTCCCCCAGCGTCCAAATGCCGCTTTTGCGGGAGACTGTGGTGCCGGAATAGTTGCCCGTCTGCATCCGCAATCCGGTAAGGACATTAAACAGGGTGGTTTTGCCGGAATTGGGGTTCCCCACCATGGCAATGCGGGACTGAATGCTGACCGACTCATCCATCGCCATTTCTCCGCTCCCAGCACCGGCCGGCCCGTTCACACGGCTGTAAACGGATCTGGGAAGCCAGACGTCCGGAAAGCCCAATGCGGGTCCCGTAAACTTTGAGGATCAATGGATCCCCTTTTTTCACCAGTTCCACCGTGCGGCCCATGCAGATTCCCATGGACTGCAACCGGGTGGAGGTCTTTCCCAGCCCCAGATCGGTCACCACCCCGCAATCCCCGGGCTGGAGGTCCACTAAGGACGATATAGAAGGGGCACATGCTTCATCTGACATTAGTCCAAACTATAGTTTGGCATGCCAATCTCAAGAACTATATGTAAACTTTTCAGCGGATAACTGCTGAAACAGCCCCGGAATCCTCCGGAGGGTGCATGACCAAAATCGTCCTTAGATACAAAATGAATCAAGAGGCATTGTCTTAAAGACGGAGGCTTGCCCGCCGTAGGCGGGATGGCCTTTACGCCTTCGGCGCACAAGTC
>CAZVCO010000110.1:0-10232 GCA_964625795.1 uncultured Verrucomicrobiota bacterium
AATGCCCGGTCGTCCGGTCCGTGGCCTAAAGGCGCGACGGCCACTCTTCACAACCCGACGTCTTGCAGATCCATGCGTGAACCCTTTCAGTTGTCACTAATTCCGGGCTTGCCCGCCGGGGCGGGATGCGTCCGCGCATCCCGAACCCTCAGATTTGTGCATACGCCTTGCGGGCTTTCACCGTAACCAGTTTCCGCTCCGGCATAATCAGACAGCTTAATTTTCCGCCGTACACGCAGCCGGTATCCAGCCCGATCACCCGTTCCCGCACCAGTCCTCCCAGAGCGGCCCAGTGCCCGAACACCACCAGGTCGTCTCCCTCATAGAGATCAAACCAGGGCGGATTCTTGTCATTTTTGAGATCGTGCCCCTCCCCGTCCCAGGTGCGGATGGTGACCAGATGCCAGGGATCGGTCTGATCGGGGTGCAGCCCGGGCACCAGACCGGCGTGCACCATCATCAGGTCATGGTACTCCAGCCAGAGAGGAAACCCGTGGACATCCTTCACAAAATCATCAAAATGACTGCCGAAGTCCTTATGCAGTTGATCGAGATATTTTCCGTGTTTATGGAATTTCCCCCGGGTCAGCTCCAACAGACTTAATTCGTGGTTACCCATGAGGCTGATCCCGTTGTACTCGCGGAACAGCTCCCACACGCCTCTCGAGCTTGGCCCTTTGTTGATCAGGTCGCCAATAAATACGATCCGGTCCTCCGCCGGATCCGCTTTGACTTTCTGCAGGAGGCTTTTCAATTCGCGGTGACATCCATGCACGTCCCCGATGATCAGTGTTCTGCCGCCCATCCTCTTTGTCACCCTGTCACTTTCATGATCAGCAGGGTCATGTCATCGGACTGAGGTGTCTCACCGACAAAGGTCATCACCCGCTCCCGGATTACCCGGCACATCACCTCCGGAGACTCGTCACGGCTGTCGACCAGTGCCCGGGCCAACGGCTCTTTTCCCCATTCCCTTTCCGACTCATTCATGGCCTCGGTAATCCCGTCGGTATACACCAGAACTGTCGCCCCCGGCTCAAGCACGATCCGCACCGTTTCAATCGTTTCCTTAAACAGATCCCCCTCCACCAGGCCGATGGCCAGTCCGCCGCTCTCGATGGTCTGAACCTGCTCCTCCTCAGGATGGAGGATAAAGGCGGGATCATGTCCGGCCCGCGCCATAGCCAGCTCGCGGGTCTGGGTGTCGTAGACCATATACAGCATGGTCACAAACATGTCCTCATAGATATCCGCGGTCATGGTCTGGTTCACCTCGCGCAGCACCATGGCGGGATCCTCATGCTGTCCGGCATGAGCCCGGAGAACACTTCGGCAAATGGCCGTCATCAGCGCCCCGCCAATTCCTTTCCCGGACACATCCGCCATGGCAAAGCCCACCCGGTGATCATCCAGCTCGATCACGTCGTAATAGTCCCCACCCACGTTCTGGGCAGCCAGATAAAAGGCATGAAGATCGAGATGCTCCACCTTTGGAAGTTCGCGGGGCAACAATCCCTGCTGAATACGCTGGGCCAGCTCAATATCCTGATCCAGCCGGCGCTTCTCCTCCAGCGCCTCCCGGAAATGCGCATAATAAATTGAAAGCGACGCCTGATCCGCCAGGGCCTGAAGCAGGCTTTGATCCCGTTCACTCAGCGGCACCCCGTCCACCCGGTTCACCACGCACACCACCCCCATCACCTCATGCCGGAACCGCATCGGAACCGCCAGCAGACTGGTCACATTGAGCACACTGTCTTCGTAGTGCGGCACCCGGGGGTCCAGCTCGGCTTTGGGAATAAGCAGCGGCGTTCCGAAATCCACCGCCTGCCCAATCAGCCCTTCTCCCACATTCAGCGGGGTCCGCAGGATCAGCTCCTCGATTTGCTCATTCTTCAGAGACCGGACATCCATCCCCGTCTCACTTTTTTTCAGACTGAACATGGGCGGGAAAACTCCCGATACCGCTTTGGCCCGGATCAGTTCCTCCGAATCTCTCAGATAGATCGCCCCGCCTCCGGTTTTGGTGGTCCGCAGGGCATAATAGAGAACCCGCTGCATCAGCCGGTCCACATCCAGAGTTTCGGATTCGGTAAAGGTCTCCCCGATGTTCTGTACGTAGGTGAAAATCACCTCTTTCTCTTTGATCAGGTTGTCCCGGTCCATCCGCACCCGTCGCAGCACCCGGATACTGAGCAGGGCTCCGGTCAGACTGACGAGCACAACCCCAGCGAACAGAACGAGGAGAGTCAGAAGCAGGACCGGATGGGGCTGAGCAAAAAAATCCACGTCAGGGTTCCCGGGATTTTCTGTTCGCTACATCCTGCCGCAGGAAATGCAGACAGTCTTCAAATTTTGAGAGGTTGTCGGGGGAAATTTTGCACAGGGTCTCATGAGCCTCCAGAATGTGCTCGGCCGACTCCAGCTCCGAACTTTTCAGGGTGGGGGCATCCGTCATCGGCGACACGGATTCATCAGGAACCCAGGAGGCGTTTTGAATTCGGACAATGCGGTCAAGTCCCAGGGTTTTCATCAGTTGACTCAGCTTACCGGACACCCCGGTCATCATCACGGGCGGCCCGCCGGCCTTCTGACAGCGTTGACTGATCCCGGCCAGGGTTCCCATAAACGTGCTGTCCATCCCCTCACATTTCTCCATATCCATCACCAGCTCTTTCCGTCCCTCCTGCAGCATCCGCGCCGCAAATTCCTTCAGGGGTTTACTGATTTTGAAAGAACCTCTTCCCATGACCCGCGCAAGGCCGACAGAATCACTCATGGCCACAAAGAGCGTATCGGTGGGTTCTTCCGTCGATTCGGATGGTCTCAGGTCCATAAAAGTTCAGATACCACCGGGTCGTGACCCTGTCAATCCACCCTCAACGGTTCTGCCGGATTTCATCTCCCAGTACCTCCTCCAGCTCCGGCCGGCATAATTCGAAAAACTCGCAGCTGCGGCAGAGGGCCGGCTCATAGCAGAGATCCCACTCCGGCTTGGGCAGCGCAGTGTTTGCGGCCGGGTCGGCATTCACCAGATACTGGGACATATCCTGCACCGATTCCCGGATCCGTTCCCGGGCGGTCTCCAGATCCTCCGGTGATACCGTAAAGGTCTGATGCTCCCCCGCCTGCAGATACTCCAGCGACAAGACCACCTTCTCAGGGGGAATCTGATGTTTCTCCCACGCCCACAGCGCGTACAGGCCCACCTGCTCCCGGTGTGCCTCTTTGGCCGATCCGCTTTTCCAGTCGAGAATATGCCAGATCCCCTCGCGCACAAACACATAATCCGGAATGGCATACACCTTCACGCCTTCAAAAAAGAAATGCTCCGGCTCCCCTTTCCCCACCACCCCCACCGGGATTTCCATTTCGGGGGTCACGTCCGAAATTCTGGGCAGCACATGCTCCTCAAAGCCTTTCAGGCAGGCCTTCACCACCTGCGCAATCTGATCCATAATCTCCCGGTCGCTCAGCGAATGAAACTCCGGATAATAGTGTTCATGCAGGCAGGCGGCCTTGGGCACCCGTTGCCAGACCTTCTGCTTGGACTCATCCCAGGCCCGGCGCAGCAGAGGCCGGGCCACAGTGTCATAGGCCTGCTCCCGGGTGGGCGTGCGGCCGGCCTGCAGTTCTTTCAGCATCCACATCACCGCATCCTCGGCCGCGATCCCGTAGAGGCAGAAGCGGTTGGTCATTTTGTTCAGACGGTAGGCGGTGCGCGATTCCGGCGGGGCGTCCCGTTCCCATCCCCCCCAGGCCCGGTACTTGGACCAGTACCGTTTGCGGCGGCACAGTTCGAAATCGGTGGAGGCGGAATGCGACCAGCTGAAGGTATTGACGAGTTTTCCCATATCTGACCCATAACCTTCAGACAGAGAATGACCAACCTTTTCCCACGGCCACCCCGTCAGGTGCATCTCTGAATTGGTGGTCATGGACGCATGGGAGTCCTTTCCCGAGAATTTCTAATGGTTACAACCGCAGACGACGCGGACACACGCGGACCCTCCCACAGTACAAAGCCCAGCGTTGCAGACGGTCCAGGATAAAGCAGTTTGCGGAGTAACTATGCAGGGATAGAATTACCTCCTGCCTGACCTTCTCTTCTTCTCCTGCATGGATCCGTGTGGGTCCGCGTCGTCCGCAGTTGTTTACTTCTGAACATCCCGAGAAGGAGGACATTGACTTCCTGGTCAACAGTTCGGGGCTTGCCCGCCGGGGCGGGATGCGCCCCATCCCGTCAGTGTTGGCAGATTTTCCTTTAACGCCCGCAGTTGGAGCGATATACCGCTCCGCCATGAACACTCACGAGCTTGAAACCCTGACACAATCGGCCTGCGCAGACATCCGGGAGACAGACACCCTGGATGCCCTGGAGGAGAAACGTGTTCACTATCTGGGCCGCAAAGGAAAACTGCCCGAGATCATGGCCAGCCTCCGGGATCTGCCGAATGAGGAGAAGAAATCCTTCGGTCAGGCCGCAAACCAGTTCAAGCAGCAGGTGACCCAGGCCCTCCAGGACCGGAAAACCGTTCTGCAGCGCACCGCCACCCCCTCCGATGCCCTGGATGTGACCCTGCCCGGCACCACCGGCATGATCGGAGGCAATCACCCCATCCGCCAGATTATGGTCCGGGTGATCGAGATCTTTGACCGGATCGGCTTCACCGTGGCCACCGGCCCGGACGTGGAAACCGTATTTCACAACTTCGACGCCCTGAACACCCCGGCCGATCATCCCTCCCGGGACGAACAGGATACCTTCTATCTGGAGGACGGCACCCTGCTGCGCACCCAGACCAGCCCTATTCAGATCCGCTACATGCAGGAACATCCCCCACCGGTGAGGATCATCGCCCCGGGCCGGGCCTACCGGCGAGACACACCCGACGCCACCCACACCGCAAACTTTCATCAGGTCGAGGGCCTCTTCGTGGACAAAAACGTCTCTATGGCCGACCTGAAAGGCGATCTGACTTATTTTGCTTCCGAAGTCCTCACCCGGGACGCCCAGGTGCGCTTCCGTCCTCACTTTTTCCCGTTCACCGAACCCAGTGTGGAGGTCGATTTCACCTGCCATGTCTGCCGCGGAAAAGGCTGCCGGGCATGCAAGAACTCCGGCTGGATCGAAATTATGGGGGCCGGCATGGTGGACCCCGCCGTCTATTCCGCCGTGGGATACGATCCGGACGCCGTCTCCGGCTACGCGTTTGGTATGGGCCTGGAGCGGATCGCCATGATTCTGTACGAAATCGATGACATCCGCCGGCTGTACGAAAATGATGTCAGATTCCTTCAACAGTTCTCCTGAGGTACCGGTATGAACGTCCCCCTTTCCTGGCTTCAAGACTATGTCGACCTCCCCGATTCGGTGGAGGAACTGAGCGATCTTCTCACCTTTTCCGGACTGGAAGTGGAGGGCATCGAAACCGTGGGCTCCACCTTCGAGGGCATCCGCGCGGCCGAAATCACCGCCGTCCGTCCCCATCCGGATGCCGACAAGCTCACCCTCTGCACCGTGGACACCGGGGAGGGAGAACCGATGGAGGTGGTCTGCGGAGCCCCCAATGTGCGGGTCGGCATGAAAACCATCTACGCCCCGGTGGGCGCCACCCTGCCCAATGGGATGAAACTGAAGAAAGCGAAAATCCGGGGCATCGTTTCGCTGGGGATGCTGTGTGCCGAGGATGAACTGGGTCTGTCCGAACGCCATGACGGCATCATGGATCTGCCCGCAGACACCGCACCCGGCACTCCGGCGGTGGACCTGCTGGGCGGTCCGGAAGTGGTGTTCGAACTGGAAGTCACTCCCAACCGTCCGGACTGTCTGGGCGTGATCGGAGTGGCACGAGAATTGTCCGCCCTTACCGGGCGCACCCTCCGCACTCCCGACACCGGAGCGGAACCCCCCAACGGAGAAACCGAAGTCCCGTTACGGCTGGAGGATCCCGAAGGCTGTCCGCGCTACACCGCACACGCACTGGAGGGCATTCAAGTGGGCCCCAGTCCCGACTGGATGCAGCAGCGCCTCCGTCTGAGCGGAATCCGGCCCATCAACAACGTGGTGGACATCACCAATTACGTCATGCTGGAGACCGGGCATCCCCTGCATGCGTTCGACCGCGACCTCCTGCAGGGCGACGGCATCACCGTCCGCCGGGCGGCTGAAGACGAACCGCTCACCACGCTGGATGATCAGACCGTATCCCTCAGTCCGGAGGATCTGGTCATCACCGACGGCACCACCCCCGTCGCCCTGGCCGGGATCATGGGCGGTGCCAACAGTGAAATCCGTGACACCACCACCCGGGTTCTGCTGGAGAGTGCCGCCTTTGACCCCGCCCGGGTCCGTGCGACCGCCAAACGCCTGGGAATTCAGACCGAATCCTCCTACCGGTTTTCACGTGGCTGCAGTCCGGAGCTGGCCCTGGATGCCGGCAGACGGGCGGCCGCGCTGCTGCAGGAACTCTGCGGCGGACGCCTCACCGCTGCGCCCTCCGACCAGTATCCCAATCCTCCCCCCCCTCTCCAGTTACCCTGTACCTGGCGGAAAATCACCGGCACCATTGGTCTGGAGATTCCAGTGGAGGAGATGAAAGAATACTTCCACCGCCTGGGACTGGCTATGGAGGATGTGACCGATGCCGGATGCACCGTCACCGTCCCCCCTCACCGGCTGGATCTGACCCGGCCGGTGGATCTGGTGGAGGAGATCGCCCGGCTGCATGGGCTGAACAGGATCCCGGTCAATACCCCACAGGCCCGCATCGTTCATGGCGCGAAAGATTTCGCCCTGCGATGGGAAAAGCGGGTCTGGGCTCACCTGGCGACCTGTGGATTTCAGGAAACCCTGACCTACAGCCTGACCTCCATTGAGGCCCTCAACCGTCTGGATCCCCGCCGTACCGACGTTCAGGTCCGACTCCCCAATCCCATCAGTCAGGACCAGTCCGTCCTGCGCACCTCGCTGCTGCCGCAGATGGTGGAGACTCTGTCCTTCAACCGCTCACGTCAGGCAGAGGCCCTGGCCGTCTTTGAGGTGGGAAAGGTGTTCTCCTCCGGCTCCTCCGGGGTGGAGGAATCCGTCATGGTGGCCCTGGGACTCATGGGCCCCACCCGGCGGGCTCCGCTGGACCGACAGCGGCCAGTCGGGGATCTGGAGGCGTTTCTCAATCTTAAAGGGGAATTCGAACGGCTGTTTGCCCTGCTCGGCTGCCGGCAGGAAATGTCATTTACGGCCTGCGATGACCCGGCCTTTGCACCGGGTCAGGCGGCTGACATTCTGCTGAAAGACAGGGTCTGTGGCCGTATCGGCCTGCTCAATGCGGCCGAACGCGATGCGGGCAAGTTCTCCGGACCGGTCGCACTGGGCGAAGTCCAGCTGCTTCAGCTGCTTCCTGAGGAATCCGCTCCCCGCACTATGGATCCGGTGCCCGATCAGCCCGCCGTCACCCGCGATGTGGCCCTGCTGGTGGACAGCTCCTGTCAGCATCAGGACGTACTAGACCTCATCAACCAGCAGCGTCCGAAAGATCTGGTGGACGTCGCCCTGTTCGATCTTTTCACCGGCGAGAAGCTGGGGGAAAACCGGAAAAGCATGGCCTACCGCTTTACCTATCGGAACGCGAAAAAAACGCTGACGGATACTGCGGTTGAAAAAATGCACCGCCGCATTGAGGACCGCCTTATGTCCGAACTGCCCGCCTCTATCGAAGGCCGGTAAGAGAAGATGCGTCAGGGCGTGACCGCCGCCGTTTCTTCTTTGGGGGTCAGCTTCAAGGATTCCTCCAGATTGTCCAGATCCAGTTCCTGCAGCGGTTTCAGTCCGAAAGGAGGCAGAACGGGACGGAGGGAACGGGCAAAATCCTGCGCCAGATCTATGGAGTCTGCCGGTTCGCCCTGAACCGGCACATAGATGCCCACGGAATACTGGTAACGGCTGTAATCCTTGGGACGTCCCCAGGAGCGGACCATATGCCGCAGCCTCGCGAAATAACTGGAATCGTTACTTGCCGGTTCAGTGAAGTTGGCCCGTTCCAGGGCTTCTCTCCGCTCCACATCCACGACCTCCATTGGGTCATCGTCGCTCCGAAGATCCTCGTTGATGAATTCGTTCATAATCCGGGTGACTTCATCCCGGTTATACCAGTACAGCACCATCTGCCGGCTCTGATCATTCTTGTACATCCGTGAGTAGAGAATTTCATTCTCATTCGCCAGCCAGTCCGGAACACTCACCTGCTGTTCAATTTGCCAGCCCGCCTCCCGGAAACAGACGTCCGGAGAGTGGGGGAACGCCCAGGAGGATCCGTTGAAACCGATAACCGGCTCCCAGAAATTGATGATCACATTGATCAGCCGGTTATCGGGAGAGGAATACCACGCCACATAACTTTCAGACGGCTTAAGAATCCGCAGTGCGGTTTCCGGAAGCTCCCCCCAGTAAATCCGGGTGTACTCGCCCACCTGACCGGGAAAGACATCCAGCGAAAGGCGTTTCTGGGAGATTTCATACTGTACCCGGTTGCGGATGGCGTAGCGCTGATACAGCACCAGCTGGGACAGCAGCATCAGTCCCAGCAGACCGTAGACCGGAATTCCGCCGGGATCACCTCTTTTTCCTCTTCGTCCGCCTCGGGATCATTGTCCGCATGATAGGCCGCTGAGGAGGATCCTCCGCCATAGCCATAACCGGAGGAAACTCCATACGCCCCGTAAACTCCGTAGGCGGCATAATTACCCACCGTCTCCACTTTCTTCTGCAGCGGCGGAGCCAGAAAACGGGCCAGCACAATCATGATCATAGAGGAAAGGAAAAACGAAATTCCTCCCACCACATCATGCTTGGTTCCTGAGGCCCAGGACATGCCGAACCAGTCGCACAGCAGCGCGGTGGCCACCACCCGGATGACATTCTGGAAAATGGCCAGAAACACCCCCAGCGGCAGAAACAACGCGATCAGAAACGGCCGCAGCCGCAAAAACCAGGCCACTGCAGGGGCCACGGCCAGCATGGCCCAGAGAGAGCGGATTCCGCTGCAGGCATCGGCAATTCCCAGCACCACTCCCGGGATCTCCAGCACATTCTCCTGTACAAACACACTGTATCCAAAGGCCTCCAGCGAAAAAGAGGACATGACGGTGACGATGTCCTTGAGCTGTGCCTTCAGCCATACCTCCGGCGGCCCCGGCAATCCGGGAATCATAAACACCAGATAAAGCAGAGGGAACCAGAACAGTTTCAGGGCCGGTGTGCCGAAAAAGGAGAGAAAGATACCCCAGATCGACAGCACCAGACCAACACTGGTGAAGTATTCACTTACAATTCCGCCAGCCACCAATCCGATTTCGTACCACATGGCGACAAACTGAATCACCAGACCCATCGCCAGCAGCGGCAGCCCGCGCCAGTCTCCCACCACAAGCGGTTTTTCATCTGCAAGATTCAGCACCCGCCAGGCTGCAAACCCGGAGATGACCGGAACCAGAATGGCATGGGAATAATCATCAAAGTTCAGGTAAAACTTGAACAGACTGATGATCATGAAGGCATTGGCCGCCAGCAGCACCAGCCCCAGCCACACCATATCCATCACGGTGATCTGGGGAACCCGCACGGGGATTCTTCCCCCGTAATATCCGGAGATTCTACGTGAACGGCGTGAAAGTTCGCCGGCAGATGCCCGCGTTTGCTTCCAGAATTTCAATCGGGAAAAGTCCATATCAGGTCTCGCTGGAGGTGAGGGATTCCATAAGGATGCGGGCCTCTCCTGCCTGCGGGAAATCGGGATTGATCATCAATGCCGCCTGGACCTGCCGGGCCGCCTCCTCCGTGCGTCCCAGCGCATTCAGGCTCAGAGCATAATGAAACCGGATGGTGACATTGCCCCCGGCCTGGGACAGCGCCTGTTCAAACAGCGGAATGGCCTCTTCATGCCGGCCCAATGCGGCCAGCACATAGGCGCGGGTGTCCATAATGACCGGGTTTTCCTGAATATCCTCCGGCAGGTCATTCACCAGGGACAGGGCCTGATCCAGATCCTGCCCGCTTCGCGCCAGCAGAAAGGCCAGATTATTTTTCAACGAAGGATTATCGGGATATGTTTCCAGCAAGTCCCGGGTGTAGGGAATGGCATCTCTCCACTCGGGAGACTGCAGCAGGATTTCGACCCGCAGGAGCTTCAGAGCATCCTCATCCGGATACTCTGCCAGCAGTTCGTCCAGCAGGT
>CAZVCO010000111.1:0-3091 GCA_964625795.1 uncultured Verrucomicrobiota bacterium
CTTCTGACCTCTCACCCCTGACTTCTGACCTCTCACCCCTGACTTCTGACCTCTCACCCCTGACTTCTGACCTCTCTCCCTGACCTCTCTTTCATGGACGACTTAACTCACCTTTCCGCCAGCCAGACTCACGTTCCCTCCTCCCCGGAGGAGGCCACGCTGGAGACCTTTGACAACACCCATCCGGACCGGGATTACGTGATCACATTTCATATCCCGGAGTTCACCTCCCTCTGCCCGATCACCGGTCAGCCGGATTTCGGAAAAATCACCCTCTCCTACATAGCCGACAAAAAATGTGTGGAGAGCAAGTCCCTCAAGCTCTACATCTTCAGCTTCCGCAACCACGGCGCGTTTCATGAGGAATGCACCAACCGTATTCTCGATGATCTGGTCAACATCTGCCAACCCAAATGGGCCAAGGTGACTGGCGAGTTCATGCCGCGCGGGGGTATCGCCATCGAGGTGGAGGCCGAGCACGGGTCACGGGACTGATACGGGCCCAACCATTTACTTGAATCTCTCCAGTCTGCACGAATAGTACTCTTATGCCCACCTTCGGACTTAACGCCTGGTTCCACGCCATTTCCTGTGTCTCCAAGCCGCTGCATGCAGCGGATCTGGATGAAAACCCCTTCCATCAGCTCACCGCATGGATGGACAAAGCCAAAAAGGCCGGACTGCCGGAGCCCAATGCGATGTCGGTCAGCACGGTGTCCGAGGAGGGGCAGCCTTCCCAGCGAATGGTGCTGTTAAAAAAAATGTCGGAGGAGCGTGGTCTTTATTTTTTCACAAATTACGGCAGCCGGAAAGCCCGGGAGCTGGCGGCCAACCCCAGAGCCTCGTTGCTGATTCACTACCATATTCTGCAACGGCAGATCCGGGTCACGGGACGGGCTGAGCGGGCTGACCGGGAGGAGTCCGAAGCGTATTTCAGTACCCGGGCACGCTCCAGTCAGCTGGGAGCCTGGGCCTCACGGCAAAGTGAAGTTCTCGATTCGCGGGACACCTTTGAATCCCGTTACGCCGAGGTGGAGGAACGGTTTAAAGGGAAAGAGGTCCCCTGCCCTGAGTTCTGGGGCGGTATACGGGTACTGCCGGAGACCTTTGAGTTCTGGCAGGGACGTGCCCACCGTCTGCACGACCGTTTCCGGTACACTCGAAGCGGCGAAGGCTGGGAACGGATCCGGCTGTATCCCTGAGCTATATCCCTTACCTGTCTGATCAGAGAACCGTATCGGAGGCAATCACGGTTCCTTTAGGCACGACGATGACGCCGTCGCTGATGGAATATTTTTCGTAGGTGCCGTTTTCTTTGCCGGCGGGGCTGATGACCACCCGGTCGCCGATCCGGACGTTTTTGTCAATGATGGCGTCCTCCACATGGCAGTCACGGCCTATGCCGGGAGGAATGTCGTGTCCGGTGTCCTCTTTTTCCCCGGCATAAAAATCCGCACCCATCATTACCGTGTTCCGCATAATGGTGCCCTCTCCGATCACCCCGCGGATACCGACGATACTGCGGGTGACTTCCCGTCCGGACAGAATACAGCCCTCACTCAGCAGACAATGGTTCACCACGCAACTCAGCACTTTGGAGGGTGGGAGATAGCGCATCCGGGTGTAAATCCGGTACTTGGGATCGTACAAGGAAAATTCCGGCACGGCATCCGTCAGTTGCAGACTGCTTTCCCAGAAGTTCCGGATAGTTCCGATATCCCGCCAGTATCCCTCATACACGTAGGAGTTCACGTGGGTGTTATCAATAGCCTGGGGAATGACCTCTTTACCGAAGTCCTGGCAGTCCGAGTCGAGCAGGCGGGTCAGGGTATCCTTGTTAAACACGTAAATGCCCATACTGGCCAGATACCGCTCCTCTTCATACATTGGGGCCCGGAGTTCGGTCAGCGCATCCGTATCACCGGGTTTCTCCACAAAATTGATGATGCGGGAATTCTCGTCCGACTGCAGAATTCCCAGCGAACCGGCATCTCTGCGGTCGGTGGGTTTGGTGGCAATGGTCACTTCCGCCCCGCAGGAGATGTGCTCCTCCAGCATGGTTGTGAAATCCATGGAGTACAACTGGTCGCCGCTGAGGATCACCACATAGTCCGGATTTTCATCCCGGATATGGACCAGCGTTTTGCGCACCGCATCGGCTGTGCCGTTGAACCAGCTTTCATCATCCGGCGTCTGCTGAGCAGCCAGGATCCGCACAAAGCTGTCGGAGAAGGGATCAAAGCGATACGTGTTGTTAATGTGACGGTGAAGGGATTCGCTGTTGAACTGGGTCAGAATGAAAATCTTCTTGATGTCATTATTGATGCAGTTGCTGATGGGGATATCCACCAGCCGGTATTTTCCGGCAATGGGAACTGCGGGCTTGGATCGTTCCGTGGTCAGGGGCTGCAACCGGGTTCCGGCTCCTCCGCCTAAGATGACACCTATTACATTCATACTTGAATCCTTCTTTGTAGGGTTGGATGAAGCGTGACGGAATTCACAGAGGTTGTCAGTGAAAAGCGTGTAAAAAATCAATGAGCGGTCGTTGCGTTCTTGTCTGGCCTGTACCTGGAGGCTAGAGAAAGAACATCTTTGAACCAAAACGCGGCGCGGGCCGCACGTTTACTCTGAGTAAGACTATGAAAACTGTATATTTAAGTGGACCGATTATGGACGAACACCTCGGGGACGCCCGGGAATGGAGGGAAGAGGCTAAACGACAGCTTCAGGGCTCCTTTCACCTGCTGGACCCCATGCGCCGTAATTTCAAAGACCGGGAAGTCGACAGTGCCAATGAAATTGTGGAGTTTGATCTCCAGGATGTGCGCGACGCCGATATCCTGCTGGTCAACTATAACAAAAATTCCATTGGCACCTCGATGGAAGTCTTTTACGCCGCGCATGATCTGGGGAAATTCGTCATCGGCTTCAGTCCGTTCGCGTTTCAGGACTGCAGTCCCTGGATGGTCCGGTACTGCACTAAAATTCTGCCCAGCCTGACTCTGGCCTGTGAGTATCTGAAAACCCATTTCGACGTCACCCCCCGATGAAAGCGGATCTGAAACTGGAACCTTTTTCCGGCATCAGC
>CAZVCO010000111.1:3101-6094 GCA_964625795.1 uncultured Verrucomicrobiota bacterium
CGACCACCGGCGGCGCATCGCTTGGAGGCGCACTGATTCTCGCACTGGGCATCGGCGCAGGCATCAGCGGCGATATGTTTCTCGGGGCTCTGGCGCCCCTGCTGTCGGCCGAGGATGAAATCCGGGAACTGCCGGCACTGCTGGGCCTCGATGAGGTTGAGGTGGAGTTCACCGACACCATCCGCTCCACCCTCCACTGCCGCAAAGCCACCGTAACCGTCCGTGGTCATGCGCCGGAGGAGGAGCCTCATTCGCATCCGCATCATCATCATGACCACGGTGAAGATCACGCTCATGAAGAGCCTCACGCTCATCACCACCCCCACCGCTCCTACCTGGCGATCGTGGATCAGCTGACCGCCTCCCCGCTGGCAGAAGGAGTAAAGGCACGCGCGCTGGATCTGTTCCGTTTGCTGGGCGAAGCGGAAGCGGCCATGCACGGAACCACACTGGACGAGGTTCACTTTCATGAAGTGGGCGGAGAGGATGCCCTGATCGATTTGGTGGGCGCGGCCGTGCTACTCGAGAAACTCAATCCGGGACGGGTCTTCTGCACTCCCGTCTGTGTGGGGTCCGGTTTTGTCCGCACCGCGCACGGCCGTCTGCCCGTGCCGGCCCCGGCCACCCAGCGTCTGCTGGAGGGCATGCCGACCTTTCCCGGACCGATTGATATGGAAATGACCACCCCCACCGGCGCGGTCATTCTCCGCCACCTCAATCCCTCCTTTGAGGTTCCGGTCCTGGTCAGCACAGCCACCGGACTGGGTGCGGGAACCCGGGATCCCCACACTCAGCCGAATGCCCTGCGTTTGTCACTCTGCGCTCCTCAGCAAATTGAAGGAGAAGCCGTGACCCTGTTGCAGACCAATCTCGACAACCTGAGCGGAGAGGATCTTGGGGCCGACGCCCTGCAGGATCTGCTGGAGGCCGGTGCACTTGACGCCTGGGTCACCCCGGTCCTGATGAAAAAAGGACGGCCCGGTCAGATGCTTGAAGTGCTCTGTTCTCCTGAACAACGCGATGCCCTGAGCAGCCGGATTCTCGCTACCTTCCCCACCCTTGGGGTCCGCTGGTTCGACGGAGGCCGTCATATTCTCAACCGCTCGGCCGAAATCGTGTCCACCGACTACGGCGACATTGAGATGAAAGTCCATCATCTGCCGGACGGCTCTCTGCGGCGGTTCCCCGAATACGAAAGCCTCCGCAAGGCGGCCATAGAACACGGAGTGTCCGTTCAGACCGTCCGGAATTCAATTCCGGCCTGATTCGTTTCAAAGACTCCTCTTCATTCTAAAATGACAGCACCCGGATTGTTGACCCCGGCAGGGGTCAAAGATCGTAGCACCGGGTCGAATGACCCGGTGACAGTGCAGAAATTATTTCATCGACCCTGGAGGGGTCGCACAACCATCAGAATGCAGCGATTGATGTTCGACCCCTCCAGGGTCGTTATTTAAGGAGTTTTTGTACCGGGGTCTGTGACCCCGCGCTACGTTCCATGACCCCTCCGGGGTCAGTCGACCTCAAAGAGAACCCAGGGCCTTCGTCCAGGCCTCCAGCGTCCGGTCCAGGACCTCATCCTCATGGCAGATCGACACAAAACAGGTTTCGAACGGGGACGGCGGCAGATAGACGCCGGAATCCAGCATGGAATGGAACACCTTGGCGAAGCGGTCCCCGTCAGCCTCCTGAACTTCAGGGAAATTCCGAGGTTCCGACTCCCGGAAGAAGATACTGAACATACTTCCGTCCTTCGGAAGTGCCACCGGGATCCCCTTCTCCTCGGCCACCGCCATCATCTGTGAGGTCAAACGGTCCACTCTGGCCGCCAGTCCCCCGTAGGGATCCAACTCTTGCAGCGTGCGCAGCGTGGCCAGCCCCGCTGCCACACACAGCGGGTTGCCGCTGAGCGTTCCGGCCTGATAGACCGGGCCGTCCGGGGAGAGATGGTCCATCCACTCCGCTTTGCCGCCCACCGCTCCGATCGGCAGGCCCCCGCCGATGATTTTGCCCAGGGTGGTCAGATCCGGAGTGGCGCAGCAGATGTTGGAGAAGGCGCCGAACGTGAGCCGGTATCCGGTGATGACCTCGTCGAAAATCAGCAGGGCCCCCACCTCGTCGCACCACTCCCGCAACTGCAGGAGATAGCGTGGTTTGGGCAGGACCAGTCCCATATTAGCCGCCACCGGCTCCACCACCACCGCGGCAAGATCCCCGGCATGTGCCATGATCTGCTCCCGGGCGGCCTCCGGATTATTGTAAGGCGCCACCAGCGTATCGGACGCGGTCTCCGGGGTGACTCCGGCACTTGATGCCGAGGCGATGCCAGCCACGCCGCTGCCGGCCTGCACCAGCATGGAGTCGATATGACCATGATAACAGCCGCTGAATTTGAGAATTTTGGCCTTTCCGGTGATGCCCCGGGCCAGACGCAGCGCCGTCATGACGGCTTCCGTTCCGCTGTTCACCAGCCGCACTTTGTCCATGGCCTCGGTGGACTGGGTGAGCAGTTCCGCGATCTCGATTTCCGCTTCCGTGGTCATGGCATAACTGGTGCCGCGTCCGGCGGCCTCGCGGACCGCCTCCACCACCCGGGGGTGCGCATGTCCGAGGATCATCGGTCCGAAGGAAAGGCAGTAATCCAGCAGAGAACGTCCGTCCCGGGTGAATAACCGGGCCCCCTCGGCTTTATCGGCATACAAAGGATGTCCGCCCACGGAGGAAAAAGCCCGGGCCGGACTGTTCACACCACCGGGAATGACGGCACGGGATCGCTGATCAAAGGAAGAAGTCATGACACTTCGTTACAATCTGACCGGCGAAATGACAAGGGGAAGCGATTCTTCCGGTCTTTTTTCCGCTGTGGGATTGATCTACAGGCAGAAAACGCATTATCTCCTCTTTATGACAGACCACGTCGCATCCGAAGACACTCCACCCCGGCGGGAACGCCTGATCTACGTGTCGGTGGATCAACTGACCGAGGGTCCGCA
>CAZVCO010000111.1:6104-9547 GCA_964625795.1 uncultured Verrucomicrobiota bacterium
GATGCACTACGTCGACGAGGGTCCGCACGCGCCTGCACGGACGGCGATTCCGGAGGAGCTTGTGCAGTCCCTCCGGACCTATGGCGTGCTTCATCCCCTGCTGGTGCGCCCGGGAGACTCCGGATATGAAGTCATCGCCGGATTCAAACGCCTGCGTGGCGCCAAAGCGGCGAACCTCAATGAGGTGCCGGTCCGCGTCTACCGCGCGGAGGACGCCAGTCTGGAGGCCATGTATCAGGCCTCCAACACCGGAGCCGGCACCGTTACCGGACGCGCTGCCAAGGCCGCCTCCCGTAAACCGCTTTCCTCCACCGATGGTATTTCCACCGGATCGCTGGGTGGGTTTCTGGAGGACGAACTGACCCGTAATCCTCAGCAGACGCCGTATGTGAAAATTGTCGGCATCTCGGCGGTGATCCTGATCGTGGTCTGGATTGGTCTGGTGGTTTCCCGGAATCTGGGCGGCCGCTCCCCCTCCCCGCCCGATCCGGCTCCCACTCCGGAACTCACTGGCGGCGGGACGTCCAACACAGATACCGGCCGGAATATTCCGCCAGTGACCCCGGCCTCCTCCACCGACTGGCAGGCGGCGCTGTCGGACATCGATGGGATTACCGTACGGACCACAAACGGAATCCCCCGCATTATTTTTTCGGAGCCGGTGTTCAGTCAGCTCACCACCATTGATCCCGATCAGAAAGAACGACTCACAGGCGTCGTGAACCGGATTCTGGATCTGCAGCCCCGCTCACTGATTATGGTGATCGGCCATACAGACAATGATCCCATCCGCCCCAACAGCCGCTATCGCAGCAATGAATATCTCAGTGAACTGCGGGCAAATGAGGTGATTGAGTTTCTCACCGAGACCCAGGCCGCACCTGCCCGTCAGTTGAAACCAGTGGCCGCCGGGGCGGACGAGCCCCCCTTCTCAAACGACAATGCGGCAGACAAAGTCCGCAACCGGACAGTGACGTTCGAGATCCTTCAACCTCTCTAATCCTTTTTCACCCTGAACGGAGACCCCCTATGAAAACCTGTACCATTGAAACCAGCAAAGGCACCATTTCCCTTGAACTCTACGACGGCCGGGTGCCGAAGACCGTGGAGAATTTTGAAACCCTGGCCGGAAAAGGCTTTTACGACGGACTGAAATTCCACCGGGTGATTCCGGATTTCATGATTCAGACCGGATGTCCGCAGGGCACCGGAACCGGCGGACCGGGCTACACCTTCGAGGATGAATTTCATCCCGAACTCCGTCACGATGGACCGGGGGTGCTCTCGATGGCCAATGCCGGCCCGAACACGAATGGTTCCAAGTTTTTCATCACCCATGTCCCCTGCCCCTGGCTCGATGGTAAGCATGCCGTCTTCGGAAAAGTGACTGAAGGACAGGATGTGGTCGATGCCATCGAACAGGGGGACACCATGAAAAGCGTCACCATTTCCGACGCCTGATCCTGGAAAGGCCTACCCTTCTGCCGCTTTTAATTTCGGAGCGGCAGCCAGCAGCTGACGGGTGTAGGGATGTCCGGGTTGATTCATCACCCGGGCGGTTTCCCCCACCTCCACAAACTCACCGGCATACATCACCGCCACCCGGTCGGCCACGTGCTTCACCACCGACAGGTCGTGGCTGATAAACAGCATGGTGAGATTCATCTCCTTCTTCACATCCGCCAGCAAATTGAGAATCTGGGCCTGCACCGACACATCCAGGGCCGAGACCGGTTCATCAGCGATCACCAGTTCCGGCTTCAGAATCAATGCGCGGGCGATGGCGATGCGCTGACGCTGTCCGCCCGAAAATTCGTGTGGATATTTCCCTAAATCCGCCTCGGAAAGTCCCATTCGTTCCACCAGATCGACCACTGTGCGGCGACGTTCTTTTCCTGACAATGAGGTATGAACAGTCAGAGGTTCGGACAAGGTCTGCCCAATGGTCAATCGCGGATTCAGCGAGGCATACGGATCCTGAAAAATCAACTGTACCCGTTGCCTCAGCCCCGAACGTCTGCGGCTCCAGTCCAGCGGCTCTCCGTCCAGCAGAACGGTGCCGGTAAAGGGAACCAGACCCAGCACCGCACGCGACAGCGTGGTTTTGCCACAGCCGGATTCGCCCACAATACCCAGGGTCTCTCCCTCCTCCAGTGAGAACGACACCTTCCGGACCGCCTCCACGGTCTGATGCCGTTTAGGCCTGAATGTGACGGAGAGATTCTGAACCTCACATTTCGGCATCGGACGCCTCCGCCAGTGAGGTTAACCGCGTGCCCGGCTCATGCAGGCCCGGATGACAGTTCAGTAATCCGCGGGTATAGGCATGACGGGGCCGGGTCAGCACCTCGTGGGTATCGCCCGCCTCCACCACCCTGCCCTTCTGCATGACCTGTATCCGCTCACACACTTCGCCCACCACGGCCAGATCATGGCTGATCAGAATCAGGGCCATACCGGTTTCCTGCTGAAGTTCAGAGAGCAGTTCCAGAATCTGACGCTGCACCGTCACGTCGAGCGCGGTGGTGGGCTCATCCGCGATAAGCAGCTCCGGACGGGTCACCATGGCCATGGCAATCATGACCCGCTGACGCATGCCGCCGGAAAATTCGTGCGGCCAATTGAAGGCACGGGTGGAAACCTCCGGGATCCCCACCTGCTCCAGGGCCGCCATGGCCTCGGCCCTCGCCGCTTTCTTTGAAAGCCGTTTATGCAGCCGAAGCGGTTCGGCCACCTGATCCACAATCCGCATATGAGGATTCAGAGAGGTCATAGGATCCTGGAAAATCATCGCCGCCTTACGGCCGCGAATAGAGCGCAGCGTGGAGAAGGATGCCCCCAGAAGTTCTGTTCCCTCCAGCCGGGCCTGACCCGACACCCTGGCCGGTGGCGACGGCACCAGTCCCATAATGGCGGAGACGGTGACCGACTTGCCGCTGCCGCTTTCCCCCACAATTCCCAGCGACTGGCCGCGGTCCACTTGAAACGACACCTCATTCACCGCCTGCAGCATGCCATCACGGGTGGGAAACTCCACCTTCAGGTGTTCAACTTCCAACAGGTTCATGAGGTTCCTCCCCGCCGCGGATCCAGGGCGTCGCGCAGGCCGTCTCCCAGAAAGTTCAGGGCCAGCAAGGTGAGAAAAAGGGCGGCCCCGGGGACGATCATCAGCCAGGGGAAATCCTCCATCGCCCCCACCCCGTCCTTAATCAGACTGCCCCAGGAGGACATGGGCGGCTGAACCCCCAACCCGAGAAAGCTCAAAAACGCTTCCAACAGCATGATGCTGGGGATGGTCAGGGTCACGTAAATCATTACCGTACCCAGCACATTCGGCAAAAGATGACGGAAAAGGATGCGGGCGTGTCCATACCCGAGCACTTTGCAGGCTTCTATGAACTCCTGCTGACGCAGTCCGAGAATCTGACCCCGCACAATACGGG
>CAZVCO010000111.1:9557-10204 GCA_964625795.1 uncultured Verrucomicrobiota bacterium
CCACAAACAGCAGCACCAGACTCCGCTCGAACACCGTGATCAATAAAATGACCAACAACGTGAACGGCAGAGCGTACAGAACATCGACCGCACGCATCATCCAGGCATCCACTTTCCCGCCCGCATATCCGCTGATGCCTCCGTAGGTGACCCCGATCATCAATGATACGGCGGTCGAGGCCAGCGCCACTGCAAACGAGACCCGTCCACCGATCAGGGTACGGGTCAGCAGATCCCGGCCCAATTCATCCGTCCCCAGCCAGTAGCTGGCGGAAGGCGGCTGATGAGCGGACATGAGGTTCATCTCCTCATGCGAATAGGGACTGAACACCGGACCGAGCAGACAGGCCAGGATCATGAAAATGAGCAGCACCAGTCCCGAAACCGCAGCTTTGTTGTTCAAGAGACGGCGCCAGGCATCTGCTCCAAGGCTGTGGCTCCCGGCCTTCATGTTCCCTTCTCCTCTCCCAGACGGATGCGGGGATTCAAAAACGCCAGAAACACATCCACCAGAGTGTTGAACAATACCATCAACGCACCGAACAGCAGCACGCAGCCCAGCACCAGAAACTGATCCCGGTTCAGCGCCGCATTCACGATCACTCGGCCCAGACCCGGTATTTGAAAAATCACCTCCACCACAAAGG
>CAZVCO010000112.1:0-4140 GCA_964625795.1 uncultured Verrucomicrobiota bacterium
TTCCTTCAGGCCGGCGGCAAACAGGCGGTCGGCCCGCTGTTTCATGCTGCGGCCCGGCGGAGAGCTTCGTCCCGTGCCGCCATACCGGAGGATCAACTGCGGCGGGTGTCGGGTTTCGATCAGATATCGACGGTGCTCACGGATGGCGGCGGGAGAATGGGCCTCCAGCCATCGGATCATCCACACCGGTTTGGCGCTGAGGTCTCCGGATTTCCATTCGGCCGTCACCCAGATCCCGCGGGGATGGGACAGCACCGCAGGCAGATCGTGTGGCGATCCTTCGGCCGTGGCCCAGCTGGCCAGAACAGTTGCCGTGGAGGGGGTGGCGCCTTGGAAGGTCCAGGTGTGCTGGTACACCTCGCCTTGCAGACCGGCATCGGGGACGGCGACCATCTGTTCAAACTTTCCAACCGTGGTGGAGGAAACCGGAGGACCTGTCTGCACTCCCAGCAGCTTCGCCAGACCGGGGTCGGTGCTTCCGAACACGATCAGCCCGGTTCCGGCATCCGACCAGGCGGTCAGCCGCCTCCTTACGGCCGCCGGAAGCACCGGCGCGGTGGGCAGGATCACCACATCAGGCGGGGCCAGGGCGTCCATCTCCTGCGGACGCGCCAGTGCGTGGGGAATCCCCAGCCGTTCCAGAATCCGCTGCTGATGGCGTCGGGCCACCCGCGCGGTATAGATCTCATCTCCGGTGGTGGCCAGTGGTTCGGTGTCGAGAATCAGGACAGGGGCCTCAAACGCCTCCAGGGCGGGGGAGAAGAGAGTGACGCGTCCCGCATGCCGGGGCCAGAAGGAGAATTCGACCGCATCGACCGCTCCCCAGCCGGCGGGGGAACCCTCCTCGCGGAATTCCGCCCTGGCCATGAGCACGTGATGCATGCCCGGTTCGGACAGGGTGAATCCTTTGCGGTACCAGCCGTTTCCCGACCGGAAGGACACAGTGGCCTCCAGCAGGGGGGAGGTCCGGTCGATTCCCACCCGGAATCGGAACGCGGTTAACGCCGACAGGTCCCAGGTTCCGGTCTGTACCGCCAACAGACGCTCATCGTCGTCCCGGAACCGGAGAGAGAGCCGCGGGCCATGCCGGGACTCAGACGGGGTGACAAGATGGGTCCCGCTTTCCCATTCGGCCGGACGGTCAAACCGCAGCAGATCCTCCTGTGCGACACAGGGGAGGGTGCACAGAGCGGCAAGGATCAGAAGGAGTCGGGTGGCAGAGATCATCGGGTTCAGAGCGGGAGCGCTTATCCGTTCACGGCCTGCTGCATGTACGGATTGGTCTGCAGTTCCTCTGCGATGGTGGTGGCGGGGCCGTGGCCGGGAACGACCCGGGTGTCGGCTGGCAGGGTGGAAAGGCGCCGCAGCGACTGCATGAGATCGGCGGGGTTGCCGCCGGGCAGATCTGTGCGTCCCATGCTGCCCTTGAACAGCACATCTCCGCCGATCAGCAGGCTGTCCTCCGGAAAATAAAATCCCACGCTGCCGGGGGAATGTCCGGGAAGAAAGAGAGTGTCGAAGGTGAACGACCCAATGGTGAAGGGGCCGTCCTCCTGCCAGGCCGGGGTGACCTCGGGCACCCGGTCGGGATCGGGCTGACGGTACCAGGGCAGATTCTGGTTTACCGGGGTAAAGGCCCAGTCCAGATCCTTCGGATGCATCCAGCAGGGAGCGGGATGCGTTTCGTGCAGATCGGCGATGGCGCAGACGTGGTCGTAATGACCGTGGGTGAAGGGGTAGCCGATGACGGTCAGATCCTGTTTTGCGATCCAGGCCGACAGCACGTCCGCATCCGCGCCGGGGTCGATCACCAGGGCCTGTCTGCGGTCATCGACCAGGATCACGCAGTTGGTCTGAATCATTCCGGTGGGTTGAATAAAGAGTTCCATGAGCGGACTTTTGCCCAATCAAACCAAAAGGGCAAAAGAAAACGGCGCGGGGATCACTGAACTAAGGGCCATAGATCCGATAAACAGGGGTAACCCGGTATTGGTGAAGATGGACGTACCAGACTCATGTCCGGGTTTTTTCATTTGTTCAACCACGGACCGACGCGGACAGGCGAGGACCCATTAAGAGCCGTTAGAGGATTTGGTCGTGCGGCTGAAGTTCCTGAATGTGGACAGGGGCACCTACTGCAAGCATATCTTACTCTCATCTGCATGGGTCCGCGCCTGTCCGCGTCGGTCCGCGGTTCTTTTCTTTCAATCAGCACCCCTGAATGCTCTTTTTATAACTGCGGTGGAGGAATGGCCTGAACAGGTTCACCAACTGCGGGATGCGCCCGCCGAACGTCGGCTTTCCTTCACCCTTGACCCTGGCGGGCCTTTTCCATAGGCGATGCCCTACGTTTCGGGACCGGTTCCTGCGGAGTCGGTCTTTTTTATGTTCATCTGAGACAAAGGGTACTTTTCATGGCAACACGCGTGCTGATTGGCGGACAATGGGGTGATGAGGGCAAGGGCAAGATTGTGGACGTCCTGACGGAGCGGGCCGAATGGATCGCCCGTTTTCAGGGAGGAAACAATGCTGGACACACGGTGAAAGTGGGGGACCGCAAATATGTGCTCCACCTTATTCCCAGCGGGATTCTGCGCGAGGGAAAGACCTGTATTCTCGGAAACGGCTGTGTGATTGATCCCGAGGGCTTTCTGGAGGAACTGGCAGAAGTCCAGGAGGGCGGTATTGACACAGAGGGGCGGCTGTGGATTTCCAGCCGGGCGCAACTCGCCATGCCTTATCACAAGGCCCTGGACGGGGCGCGTGAAAGCCGCGAAGAGGAGGAGGCGGTCAAAATCGGCACCACCAAACGGGGAATCGGTCCGGCCTATGTGGACAAGATGCACCGTACCGGACTGCGGGCCGGCGATATTCTGGAGCCGGATTTCGAGGATCGTCTGCGCTGTAATTTCGAGGAGCACAACCGGCTGCTGGAACTGTACAACCAGCCGGTTCTCGCCACCGACGAGCTGATTCCCGGCGTGCTGGCCGCCACCGAGAAAATGAAGCCGATGATTGCCGACACCACCGTGCTGCTCAACCGGGCGGTCCTGTCCGGTTCTCCGGTTTTGTTCGAAGGTGCTCAGGGCACCATGCTGGATATCGATCACGGCAGTTATCCTTTTGTCACCTCCAGCAACACCACCTCGGGAGGCGCGACCACCGGTACCGGAGTGCCTCCCAACCGGATCGACGACGTGGTCGGCGTGGTCAAGGCCTACACCACCCGGGTGGGGGAAGGGCCGTTTCCCACTGAGCTGTTTGATGAGGACGGCGAAACCATTGCTAAAGTGGGGGATGAATTCGGCGCCACCACCGGACGGCCCCGCCGCTGTGGCTGGTTTGATGCCGTGGTGGCCCGGTACGCCGTTCTGGTGAATGGCATTTCCTGGTGGGCGGTCACCAAACTGGATGTGCTGGACAGCTTTGAGACCATCAAAATCTGTGTGGCCTATGATCTGGACGGAGAGCGCATCGAGTACCTGCCCGGCTCCATCCGCAAGTTTGAGGCCTGTACTCCGATTTATGAGGAAATGCCCGGATGGAATACCCCCACCGGTCATCTCCGCAGCTGGGAGGATCTTCCCGAGGCCTGCAAGGCCTACATCCGCCGCCTGGAGGAACTCACCTGTGCTCCGGCCGGACTGGTCTCGGTGGGGCCGCGCCGGGATGAAACCATTTGCACCCCCTCCTCGCCGGAGGATCTCCCCGAAATCTTATGACCGACACCCCCGTCCAGGTTCCCCGTCATATTGCCGTCATTATGGACGGAAATGGCCGCTGGGCAAAGGAACGGGGTCTGCCCAGAATCAAAGGGCACGAGGAAGGGGCGAATTCGGTCCGTGATCTCATGAAATCGGCCCAGGCCGCCGGCGTGGAGGTGCTCACCCTGTATGCCTTCAGCTCGGAAAACTGGAGCCGTCCGCAGGAGGAGGTCTCCGGACTGATGAATCTGCTGCCCCGCATGCTCAGCAAGCACGAGAACCTGCTGCACGAGAATCACACCCGCCTGCGGGCCATCGGCCGCCTCGGGGATCTGCCGGACAAAACCCGCAAAGAGCTGACCCGGGTGATGGAGGCCACCCGCGACTATACCGAACGGCAGCTGGTGCTCGCGCTCAATTACGGCGGACGGATGGA
>CAZVCO010000112.1:4150-8629 GCA_964625795.1 uncultured Verrucomicrobiota bacterium
GCGCGACATCGCTGAAAAGGTGGCCGCAGGACACTTGAAACCGGAGGAGGTGACCGAGGAGGCCGTCGCCCAGCATCTCTACGCACCCGATCTGCCGGAACCCGATCTGATGATCCGCACCAGCGGAGAAAACCGGCTGAGCAATTTTCTACTGTGGCAGCTCTCCTACGCCGAATTTTATTTTGCACCCGAATACTGGCCCGACTTCCGGCAGGAGGCCTTTGACCGTGCCCTGGCGGAGTATGCCCGCCGGCAGCGCAGATTCGGAGGGGTGGAGGCATGCTGAAGTACCGTGTTCTGACCGGCGGGGCCTTCCTGGCGCTGGTGGCACTGCTCTATGGCTTTGCCCCCACCTGGGCGCTGGCCCTGGTGATTCTGGGACTGACCACCCTCGGGGTGCTGGAAACGGTTCACCTCGTCACTGCGGCCGGATTTCCGGCGTTGAAATGGACCTCCCTGGCGGTTTCTCTGGTCTGGATGATCATCACCTGGATGGCGTCAGGGGGCGACCCGCTCTGGGTGAGCCTGCGGACCTTTATGCCGGGAGTGGCGGCCTGGATTATTTTTCTCGGCTGTCTGTTCCGTACCGATCAAAGCCAGAGCCTGGGGAAACTGGCCGGTACTTTTCTCACCGTGGCGTATATCCCCGCCCTCATGCAGTTTCTGCTGGTGCTGCTGATGATGGGAGGGGAGGGCGGCGACGGACGGAGCCTGCTGCTCTGGGGAATTCTGGTGGTGAAATCCACCGATATGGGAGCCTATTTTGTGGGAAGTGCCATTGGAAGGCGGAAGCTGATTCCGGCCATCAGTCCGGCCAAGACCGTGGAGGGAGTCCTGGGGGGCGTGCTGGTGGCGGTGGGAGTGAGTTCATTGGTGCTGTGGCTGTATCAGTATGAGGTCAGCGGCTTCAGCTTCCGTCCACTGGACGGACTGATCATCGGCCTGATCCTGGCCGGTTTCGGCATTCTGGGAGATCTGGTGGAATCGATGCTGAAACGGGCCGGCGGGATTAAAGACAGTGGACAGTGGCTGAAAGGACTGGGCGGAATTCTGGACGTGCTGGACAGCCTGGTGTTTGCCCTGCCCGCGCTGTATATGTATGTGTCCTGGATGCCCGGATCATGACGGAGATCGAACGGCTGGTGGACATCATGAGCACCCTGCGGTCGGAGCAGGGATGTCCCTGGGACCGTGAACAGACGCTGGAGAGTCTGAGACGTTTCGCGGTGGAAGAGGTGTATGAGGTGCTGGATGCCATCGACCGCGGACATGTGGAGGATCACTGTGAGGAATTGGGGGATCTGCTTCTGCAGGTGGTCTTTCAGGCTCAGCTCCGTTCGGAGGCCGGAAAGTTTGAGTTCGAGGACGTGGCCCGCACCATCAATGAAAAACTCATCCGGCGGCATCCGCACGTGTTCGGTGAGGTGTCAGTATCCGGATCCGATGAGGTGCTGGTCAACTGGAACGCGATCAAGGCAGAGGAAAAAGCCGGACGCGACGCCCCCGCTGGTCTGCTGGACGACATCCCGCTCCATCTCCCGGCCCTGCTCAAAGCGCAGGAGATTCAGAAAAAAGCCGCCAAGGCCGGGTTTGACTGGCCGGACCTCCAGCCCGTGCTGGCCAAAGTCCGCGAGGAGCTGGAGGAGGTGGAACACGAGATTCAGACGGGACAACCCGCCGCCGCCCGCGAGGAGGTGGGGGATCTGCTGTTTGCTGTGGTCAACCTTGCCCGCCATTTGGACGGTGATGCCGAACAACTGCTGCAGGACGCCAGCCGGAAATTCACTTGTCGCTTTGCCGGCGTGGAGAAAGAGGTGACCCGTTCCGGACGCGACTGGCCGCAGTGGACCCTGGAGGAACTGGACGACCTCTGGAACCGCGTCAAAGCCGCTGCGGATTCCTAGAGCGGTTCAAGCGAAACGCAACAAACGGTCGTTTTCGTTCTCAGGAACCGTTACCGCTCCTAAATCATGGAGTTGATCCCGAATCTCATCCGCCGCCCGTTTCCGTTTAGCGTCCATGGGTGTATGCAACACAAACAGAACCTGGCGGGGATGGGTCTCGAACTGCAACAGCCTTTCAAACCTTGCACACCACTGGTCCCCATGGTCGAGGATCTTCGTGGGCTCTTTCTGGGCCAGATGCAGAGGTTTGATGGCGCGAAACCCCAGGTCGTCTTCGCGCACAAAGGGAAATTTCACCTGATAATCCGTGTCAGGATCCACAAAGGTACGTTCCCGGTAGACCTGATCCAGCTTCTGCTGTTTTAATAAAGCGGTCAGCCGTTTCTGCATCTGCTGCTCCTGATACTCGGGACGATCCGCAAATTGTCGCTCCACATAGTGCTGAAACAGCTCCTGAAGTTTGACTTCCGGATGTTCCGTGAACACCGTCCGAATCCCGCTGTAGCGAATCAGGCTTTCCCGGGGTTTGACCACGTCACGGAACAGGTGAACCAATCCCGAGTCTCCAAGCTTCATCTCGTTCTGACCCTCTTTGTGATGTGCGTTCACCAGCACCCCCACCCGGTTCAGTTCGTCGACGCACAGAGTACGTGCAGCCTTGTACACCTCATAGTCCAGTTCAGGAAAGAACGCGGTGACCCGGTTTCGCCGTTTCGTCTCCACCAAATGGTGAAACCTCCGTCCCATCATATCCAGCATCACAACCCCAATGTTCACGAACTCCTCCGTCTCAGGGTACGGAAGAAAGCGAATCACAGCATAGTTGCATACAGTGGGCGTTTTCATGACGGGTTTCTCATCAGTAGGGCAGCCTTCCGGTAGTCTGAGACGTGGGATTCCATCAAGTCAATAGAAAAACCGGGCAGGTCCGCCACCAGCTCCAGCCATTCATCGGGTAAATGGGCTACAAACGTATGGAAAGCGGTGAGTATATCGTTCATTTCCGACTCGATTGCAACCGCGAAATCATCATCCTTTTTCTCCAGATCCCGACCGAAAACATGGTCGGTCGCATACCTGTGCAGCGCAAATTCGGGATCAAAGGCGTTGTTGTGATCGAAAACCCTCAGATTCTTTTCGGCCGGCTGCCAGAGCAGATTCACATTTCCCCCCAGCCTACCCAGCGTGCGGTCGCTGTTACGGACCCAGGCGTCAAACACCAGGAGGCGCCTTTTTGTCTCCAGATCTACATGGGTCACATCCTTGTACAGGAGGTCATTCGCATTCTCCACATGCCGTGAGGCGAACGCGATCCCGGAACCCAGCGCCTGAACTTCCTCGCTGGCCGAATACTGGATCAGCATTTCGGGAACATCCACCATGCAAAAATCCGGGACAGGCAACTTAAACACCTTGCCCATACACCCCGCCACCCACTCTTTGATCAATCCCGCCGCACCGCAGGTTTTCACGCTCTTCACCCAATAGAGGTTCCCATCTTCGCAGACACACTGGAACGGAAGCGTGACCCCCTGTTCGGCACGTCTTCCGATCTCTGTGACCTGTAAAATTCTCGGCGGGTTCATATTTGTGAGTTAACGGTTACCCGCCTGTGGGTGCGTATTGTTACTTTCAGGAATTCACTGATTTTCATATTTTAACCTCACTCATTCAGAGAACACCACATCCAGATAGGAGTCTCCCTGTCCCTCCATCACCATCTGGAACCGGGTCTGGTTTTTGGCCTCTCCCAGTTCCATCTCACCCAGGAAAGTGGTGTCCCCGGCGTAAAGAGTCAGCAACTCGAACAGCTCCCGTTTGTAGGCCGTGTCGTCGTTGCCTTTCAGATGCTGACCCTTGGTTTCCAGCACTGTGAAACGGAATGTCCCGGTCTTCACCTCATGAATACAGGCCAGTAAATCGGGGTAGACCTTGTGCCGCTGCCAACCCTGCAACCCATACCCCTCGCCCCGCACCGCGATCCGGTGCCACCAGGTGATGCATTCCTTTTCGTCCAGATACCAGGCCGTGTTTTTCTCCAAGTCGTTGAACTCTTTCTGGTACACCTTCTCAAACAGGCTACGTTCCAGCGGCTCGCCATTTTTGCGGCGCAGGGGAAGATCCGTATCCGCCACCTCCAGATCCAGGGTCTCCGCCAGCTTCCAGCTCAGCTTGGGATCCTTCGCGCTGGCAAGATGCAGCCGAATGTCTCCGCCCTCCAGCTTCCGGCGGAAAAGTGCCTCCGCCTGGCGGCTTACCGTTGTTTTCAGCTCCTCCTTGATCACCCGCACCAATTCAAGCCGGTTCAGGTACAGTTTCTTCTCCGTAACACCCTCCTTGCCGCGTAACACCTCCAGAGTCTCCAACAGAATCCTTCCGGCCTGCCAGGGATTCGGCACCACGTCGGTCAGTTGCCGCGCGAGAAAGGGAAGGTCCAAGCCCTCTTCGGGCATGTCCTCCACCTCTTCCGACCTCAAATCGAACTCGAACTGCCCTTCTTCTTTATTGTCGGGGTCCAGGGTCACCCGGGCGACCGTCCGCTCCAAACGCTGAGTGTCGGACAGGTTGAACTCCC
>CAZVCO010000112.1:8709-9545 GCA_964625795.1 uncultured Verrucomicrobiota bacterium
GGAACTTTTCCCGACGCTGGATCGTCTCGCGTCGAAGGTTCTTCGCCGCGCCTCCCGCCGCGTCCACCGCTTTTACACTGGAAGCCAGATCGGCCATCCCCTCGCTTTCCAGTCCCTTGCGAACCCCCTGCACCGCCTCGTTCACGTCCTGATCGAATGTGAACACGTAACACTCGTCCAGCGATTCATGATCTGTACGCCGTGCTTGGGGCTGCCGAAGCACCCGCCCGATCATCTGGGTTAATGCCGTGTCGGCCGTGGTCTTCGACAGAATGGCCAGCACATAGGCGAAGGGACAGTCCCAGCCCTCCCGCAAAGCGTCTTTTGTGACGATATAGCGGACACGGCAGGTATCGGACAGCAGATCGTCGTCCTTGATCTCGTCGTTCTCCGAGGTTTTCAACCGGATCTCCTCCGCATCGATGCCCAAGCGATCCTGGAGAAACTCCCGGACATCCTCCGCATGCACAAACCGACCATCCCGCTGGTCTTTCCCCGTCCGTTCCACCCGGATCAGCACAATAGGACGGATATAACGGCCCGTTTCTTTCCGTAGGGCCTCCGCCTCGCGCTCCAGCTTCGCCTGCTGCTCCTGCGCCATCGTCAGGGTGTGCTTCCAACCTCCTTTAGCTTCGTTCACCACATTGATCGGAAGCTTGATCATCTCCTCGTCTTTCAAATCCGTACCCGGCACGTTCACCAGGACGTTGGACTGATGCTTGCCTTTCGTGTTCGGGGTCGCGGACAGTTCAAGAATGAACCGTGGGTTGAATCCGCACAGGGTTTGTTTGGCCGTGTCCGAATAGGCTTTATGCCCATCGTCAACCACCACGACC
>CAZVCO010000112.1:9555-10115 GCA_964625795.1 uncultured Verrucomicrobiota bacterium
AATTCTACGGCCACGGGCTGTTTTTCCTGGAGACGTTCGTCGATACGGAGCGTTTTTCCGGAACCTGCTACCGCGCGGCCAACTGGATTCGCCTCGGCGAGACCACCGGCAGGGGGAAGAACGACCGGACCGGCAGGCCCAACCGCTCCATAAAAGCGGTCTGGGGCTATCCCCTTTCGAAGGACTTCAGACTTCGGCTCAAGGGCGGTGGCGAATGAGCGAACCGAAATTCGTCGAACTGAACCCGGAAAGCGCCGCGGAGCTGCTGCGGCGCGAGCTTGGCGTCAAGGCCTTCGCCCCGCGGATCCGCCACCGGAGCCCGGAGCGATCCCGTCGGCCCAGCCCATGTCGGCCAGATCGTTTTCGTCCAGATTCGGGACCTTGCTCAACAGGGCCTCGTTCGCGGCCGGATCGTCCACAGGCGGGAAAAACGACATGAAACGCCCGCTGTCCCGGAACAGCCGCAGGGTCTCTTTCGACTTACGGGCCGCGGAGGGCAGCATCAGCAACATCACACACAACCGCTCCTTCATATCCCGGTCCGTGAAGGCATCCCCTTT
>CAZVCO010000113.1:0-10050 GCA_964625795.1 uncultured Verrucomicrobiota bacterium
ACATAACCATGCCTCAGGTTTTCAACTTACGAATGATCACCTTCTGGCAAGCATTTAGATTGCTGATTCTATCCAGCTTTATATTTGGTGCTGGAAGCATTTTTAAGTTCAATATGGATTTTTAATAACACAATTGAACAATGCGTCCAAGCGAACCGAGAGTACTCGGTCCGCTTGACTTGACGTTGTGCCCTTAATGAAGGGTTGACAGACGTGTATCCTTAAGGATACAGTTCAGGTATGGAAATCCGTAAGACTGACACGTTCTCCCGTTGGTTGGAACGGCTTAAGGATCCCAAAGTGAAAGCCAAGGTGCTGGTTAGAATCACCAGACTGTCTGCAGGCAATCCGGGTGATGTGAAACCCGTTGGGAAAGGTGTGTCGGAGATGCGGATTCCCTATGGACCCGGCTACCGGGTCTACTTTGTTCAGCAGGGAGATCGCTTGATCATCCTGCTGGCCGGTGGAAGCAAGAAAACCCAATCCAAAGACATTCAAACCGCCATCACCCTGATGGAAAACCTGTAGGAAATAAAATGAGCAAAACCAAAACAAGTCGATTTGATGTATCAGAGCATCTGAACACACCGGAGGAGATGGCCGCATATCTGCAAGTATCTATCGAGGAGGCGGACGGGGATGCCGCGTTCATTGCTAAAGCTCTTGGTGACATTGCCCGGGCAAAGGGCATGACTCAGGTGGCGCGGGACGCCGGGCTCTCACGGGAAAGCCTTTACAAGGCTCTCTCCGGTGAACGTTCCCCTGGCTTTGATACCATTCTCAAAGTTATGAAAGCCCTCGATCTGAAAATCCATGCCGAGGCTGTGGCCTGAGCGCAACCAACCCCTCGTCTGAACACGCTGTCGCGGGTCAGACTGGGTAGAAGATTCACATATAAACATTGCTCATGACCTCGCAAATTTGGAAGACACCCGCCGGGCGAGATCGGTTGAACTTCTGGTACGACACCTTCGCGTCGAAAATCGACACCGAAGTTCATGAGGTTTCGGTTTCAACATCCATCGGCGCTTCTCATGTGTTGGTCACAGGACCGGAAGAGGGGCCACCGCTGATTTGCCTGCACGGGATGCGTACCGGAGCGGCATTCCTGCTTTCGGAGCTCCCTGTTCTCGCGAAACGATACCGTCTCTACGCGCCAGATATGCCGGGACAGTCCATCCGTGGTCCAGACATCAAGCTATCTTTAGAAGACGATTCCTACGCCAACTGGCTGATCGAAGTCATGGACGGTCTCGGCCTGGGTAATGCCAGTGTGTTCGGAGTAAGCTGGGGCGGATTTGTGGCAAGGCTCACAGCATCCAAGGAGCCGATGCGGGTATCCAAATTGCTGATGATGGTTCCCGCAGGTATCGTGAACGGGTCCCATCTGACAGGAATCGCGAGAATGGCATTCCCTATGATCCGTCATACGCTTTGGCCTACGCAATCCAGTCTTCGATCATTATTGCACCCCATCATGACCACTTGGGACCCTGACTGGGCCGAAGCGATTTCCTGCGCATTCCGGGATATGAAGATGGATGCAAGAGTGCCGCCGTTAGTGACAGACGGCGACCTGCAGCGCCTCAGGATGCCAACACTTGTTCTCGCCGGCACTCATGATATTTCCTTTCCCGGCTCACCACTCATCCACCGCGTAAGAACGTTGATTCCAAATGTCGAAACCGAGCTTATCGAAGGCTGTAAGCATTGCCCACCAACCACTGAAGCATTTCAGACCTGGCTTGGCGACAGGGTGTCGAGGTTCCTCCAGGGTGCAACTGAAGCGGTTGAGGCAACAGCTGCTCAACAAGAAGGCGGAGCTGGATGAAAACCCCAAAAGCGAACAAGACGCCCGTGGCAACCGGCGATAACGTCTCTCTTGATTTCGAGCTTACATTGTGCCGTTGCCATATCTCGACGCTCCAGTTACTCATATGAAAACTCTGTTCCCAATTCTTTCAGTCATCTTTATCCTGTGCTATTTGAGCAGCTCTTCGGGTAACTGAATCTTTTTCAGCTTGGGTGCGATCACAAACTGACAGTAGCCGGCATTGGGATTATTGGCGTAATAATCCTGATGGTATTCCTCTGCCCGGTAAAAGGGACCGGCTTTTTCGAGCGTGGTGACGATGGGCCGGGAAAAAGTTCCCTGTTCGGTCAAAGAATTGATGGCGGCCTGAGCGATCTCTTTTTCCTTTTCGGTCTGATACTGAATGGTGGAGCGGTACTGGGTGCCGATGTCATTCCCCTGCCGGTTCAGCTGGGTCGGGTCGTGAATCATGAAAAACACCTGCACCAGTTCCCCATAGGAGATGGTTTCGGGATCGTAGGTCACCTGCACCACTTCGGCGTGGCCGGTGGTGCCGGAGGTCACCTGACGGTAGGTGGGGTTGGGCAGATCCCCGCCCTGATAGCCGGATTCCACCTTCTCCACCCCTTTCAGTTTTTCGAAAAACGGTTCGAGGCACCAGAAACAGCCGCCACCGAAGGAGGCGGTTTTAAGGGAAGGAGCAGGGGTGTCGGACATTGCGGGACCTCCGGTCAACAGGGGAATGATTACGAGTAGTGATTTCCAATTCATATCGTACTCTACTGTGCTTCTCCGGAATTTCCACCCGGAGCCGCCGGACGGCGCTCCAGACCGAAGAAGACCCGGCCCGGTTCGATGGGGAGAAAAACAAATTCCCGGCGGTCCAGCGTGATCCCCTCTGCGGCGGCCTGACGCTGCAGGCGCACAAAGGCGTTCAGGATCAACGGGCTGGAGCGGTCCAGTACCTGTATATCGGTGATCAGGCCCATTAAGTGGGTTTTCGGCACCGGGCTGATGTCCAGGCCGGGGGGAAGTTGGCCGTCGGGGACTTCAGACAGAAAGAGGGCGGTGCTGAAATTTCCATCCGCATGCAGCACCACTTTGAGGAGCTGACCGCTCTGCATGGGTTCCCCGCTGACAGCGGTGGAGATTCTCCGGTAGCCCTCGGGGATTCCGGGCACGTTCGGAGCGACCAGATAGGGTCCGGGAGGCAGCACAAGGTGAAGGATTTCCTCATCCTTCATTTTTTTCAGCTCCCCGGTCAGCTCCTTCACCAACTCCCATCCGGAAAACAGATGATTGGACGGCAGGCCAGAGGGTTCCTCTGCAGGGGAGGGCGTCCCGGCCGGAAGATCCAATTCCAGATCCTGGCTGAACTCATCCAGATCCGGGATCTGAGCCTGTGCCCGGACCAGCAGAACCGTCAGTACCGCCAGAATGTATTTCATCATGATCAGGCGATCACGGAGGAGACCACCTCCCGGGCCTCCGCCTGAATGCGGGCCAGGTGATCCTCGTCCCTGAAGCTTTCCGCATAAATTTTGTAGATATCCTCTGTGCCGGAGGGACGGGCGGCAAACCAGCCATGGGCGGTGACCACCTTCAATCCGCCGATGGGGGCTCCATTGCCGGGAGCGTGGGTGAGAGCCGCCTCCACGGGGTCCCCGGCCAGTTCGGTGGCGGGAAAATCCTCGGGACTGAGGTTTTTCAGTTTGTTCCGCGCCTCCGCTGAGGCCTCGGCGTTGGTCCTTCCGTAACAGGGGGCGCCGAACTGTTCGGTCAGTTCCCGGTATCGTTCCCCCGGATCCTTGCCGGTGACGGCGGTGATTTCCGCAGCCAGCAGACTGAGGAGAAGACCGTCTTTATCCGTGGTCCAGGAGGTTCCGTTTTTACGGAGAAACGAGGCCCCGGCGCTCTCTTCTCCGCCAAAGCCGAAAGAGCCGTCGATCAGTCCCGGTACAAACCATTTGAATCCGACCGGAACTTCCGCCAGGGAGCGTCCCAGTGACGCGGCCACCCGGTCGATCATGGAACTGGAGACCAGGGTTTTGCCGATTTTCGCCTCTGCCGGCCATTCCGGGCGGTGGGTGAAGAGATAGTCGATCGCCACTGCCAGAAAATGATTGGGGTTCAGCAATCCGGTGGAGCGGGTGACGATCCCGTGCCGGTCGGCATCCGGGTCGCAGCCGAAGGCGACATCGAAGTCATCTTTCAGGCCGATCAGACCGGCCATGGCGTGCGGGCTGCTGCAGTCCATGCGGATTTTTCCGTCGGCATCCACATGCATAAACTGAAACGAGGCATCCAGGGCCGGGTTCACCGTGGTGAGATTCAGCTTGTAGCGTTCCGCGATCGGTTCCCAGTAATCCAGAGAGGCACCGCCCAGCGGGTCGACACCCAGCCGCAGGCCGGCCGCTGACACGGCATCCAGATCGAGCACGTTGCCCAGATCCTCCACGTAGGGGGTGACGAAATCGGTTTCCACCACCAGATTGCTGCGCAGGGCGCGGGCGAGGGATATCCGCCGCACGTCCTCCAGATCGGTATCCAGCATGGCATTGGCCCGGTTCTGAATCCAGGTGGTGACATCGGTGTCGGCGGGTCCGCCGTTGGGGGGATTGTATTTAAGTCCGCCGTCCTCGGGTGGATTGTGGGAGGGAGTGATCAGGATGCCGTCCGCTTTGGCGGTGGCGGCAAGATTATGGGCAATGATCGCCCGCGAGATGGCCGGACGTCCGTCTTTCTCCACCCAGACCTCGACCTGGTTGGCGGTCAGGACCTCCACCGTGGTGATCCAGGCCGCTTCGGAGAGAGCATGAGTGTCTTTGCCCAGCATCAGCGGACCGGTGATTCCCTGCTGCTGACGGTAATCGCACACGGCCTGGGCGATGGCCAGGATATGAGACTGGTTGAACCGGCCCTCAGAGGAGGAGCCGCGGTGTCCGGAAGTGCCAAAGCTCACCCGCTGATCCGCTGATTTCAGATCGGGGCTTTTGATGTAGTAGTCGCACATCAGCCCCGGAAGGTCAGGGATGAGTTCAGGGGGAACAGGTTTTCCGGCTAAAGGATGAAGAGTCATAAGAAAAGTTGAGGTTCAGCCGATGCCCTAGTCCTCCTCTGTCTTTCTGCAAGAACATATCCAACCCGCTTCCATGATAATGCACTAAATCTCCCCAGGATCATTATATTATATATTTGAAATATTATATATTAATGCACTGGCAGGGAGGAAGGCATGAGGACGGGTCAGTTTGAGGTTTTTTCGGGCGGGATTTCCGGTAGGAGTGGGGATGATGAGCGGGTTTTGTTTTGCAGCGATTGATTTTGAAACCACCGGATCGGTGGAGGGGTATCCGGTGGAACCCTGGCAGGTCGGGGTGGTGTCGGTGTCCGCAGATGGACATGTCGACTGCTGGGAATCTCTGCTGCGTATCGGGGAGCGTCCGTTTCATCCCCGGGCACCGGGGCGTCACGCGCAGATCCGGGATCAGCTGGAGCGGGCCCCGACCCTGGAGGAATGTCTTCCCGACATGCGGTCGCGGTGTGGGGGCGTTCCGCTGGCCGCCCACAATGCCGCCACGGAAAAAAAGGTGCTGGCGGCAGCGCTGCCGCTGGAGCCCTTCGGACCCTGGATCGATACCCTGACCCTGGCCCGGGCCGCCTGGCCTAGGCTGCCTTCCCACAAACTGGGGGATCTGATTGACGTCTTCGATTTCCGCCCTGCTCTGGAGGAGCACGTACCGGGACGGGAGCCGCACGACGCTCTGTATGATGCACTGGCCAGTGCGTTCTTTCTACGGCATCTGCTTGCCCAGCCCGGCTGGGCCGATGCGGATCTGATCACTCTGCAATATCCGGATCAGTCTTCCTGGCGCAGGAGATAAACCTGCTTTCAACAGCAGATGGGAGTGCCGAATTGGGGTTGATCCCGGAACCCCAACCCCGTATCCTGCTCTAATCAACCTTTCTGTCCAACCAATGATTGTGAAACGGCTATCCTGTCTGTTGCTGAGTCTGGGGATTTCCGGTCTGGCCGCCGCGTCCATGCAGACACCCAGGCAAATGGGACAGCAATTGAAATCCATTCAGGTGGAGGAGCTGTCGTTTGAAGGGGTGACGCTTGAGGAAGTGATTTCGGTGTTCAACTCTATTGCGCGCGAAGCGGATCCCCCCGTCAATATGGTGCTGCAGAATACGGCCAAAAAAGACAAGCGTATCACCCTCCACCTGCGAAAGGTGAGCCTCCACCAGGCACTGATCACCGTTTCTCAGCTGGCTCAGCTTCGGCTGGAGGTGCGGCACGGGATTCTTTTTATCGAATGACCGGCCGGGGTCAGACCGCTATCAACTGAAACCTTGCCCCCGGGGTTGCCCCGCGGCGGTTGTGAACGTAAGGTGGGGCATCATGAGTGATGAAAACGACAAGCCGGAGGACCCCTCCTCCGATAATCCTTTCGACGACCTCCAGAAGCATCTGCAGGAGATGTTCCGGAGCGCCAACATCAATGTGGTACAGCCCGGGGGGCCGTTCCGGCAGGGACCGGCTCCATCAGAGGACTCCGGTGAGCCGGAGACTCCGGAGGAGGACAACACCGCGCTCGAGGCCATCCGCTCCTTTCACCTGAAGCCCCGCGATATCAAAGATGATCTCGACCGGTACGTTATCCGTCAGGATGAGGCCAAACGGGCGATGGCGGTGGCGGTCTGCGATCATTACAACCACGTGCGGCGCTGTCTGGAGGACGAGGAGGTGGAGCAGCGTCCTTATCTGAAGCAGAATGTGCTGTTGCTGGGGCCGACCGGGGTGGGGAAGACCTATCTGCTGCGCACTCTGGCCCGGTTGATCGGCGTTCCGTTTGTGAAAGCCGATGCGACCAAGTTCTCTGAAACGGGATATGTCGGGCACGACGTGGAGGATATGGTGCGGGATCTGGTGAGGTCGGCGGACGGCGATGTGGATCTGGCAAAGTACGGAATGATCTACATTGATGAGATTGATAAAATCACCGGAACCACCGGTCAGGGTAAAGACGTCTCTGGCCGCGGGGTGCAGACGAATTTGCTGAAACTCATGGAGGAGACAGACGTCAATCTGGTGAGCCAGACCGATATGATGGGTCAGATGCAGGCCATGATGGAGATGCAGCGGGGCGGAAAACCCCGTCCGCAGACCATGAGCACCCGTCACATCCTTTTTGTGGTGAGCGGGGCCTTCAGCGGCATGACCGATATTATCACCAAGCGGCTGAATCAGAATGTGATCGGGTTTGGATCCGCCGGGGAGGGGCCCGGTTCGGTGGAGGACGACCTGCTGCACCGGGCGGTGACCGGTGACTTCGTGGAATTCGGTTTTGAGCCGGAGTTTATAGGACGACTGCCGGTGCGGGTGGCATTTGACCACCTGCGGGAGCCGGATCTGCTCGCAATCCTTGAGCAGGCGGAAGACAATATTCTGTCAAAATATATAGAAGATTTCACCGGATACGGTATCCGGCTCGAGGTTCAGAAAGAGGCCCTGAAGGAGATCGCCCGCATTGCGGCCGGGGAGAAAACCGGGGCCCGTGGTCTGATGACGGTACTGGAGTCGGTATTGCGCGATTTCAAATTCGAGCTTCCCTCCACCGCGGTCAAAGAACTGTGCATTACCCGGGAGACGCTGGAGAATCCGCAGGCGGCGTTGAAGAACCTGATGGAGGAGTATGCACACCGGCAGGAGGATCTCCATCTGGAGGAGGTGGCCGCTTTTGCGGAGCGCTTCAAGAACGAGCACGGGATTGAGCTCCGCTTTCATAAGCGCTCGGCCCGGATCCTGGCTCAACAGGCGGAGCAGTCCGGCAAAACCATCCACACGGTCTGTGAGCGTCTGTTCAAGGATTATCCCTACGGATTGGGCCTGATCCGGAAAGAGACCGGAAAAGAGAGTTTCGCCATCACGCCGGCCATGGTGAGGAATCCGGACAAGGTGCTTTCCGAGCTCATCACCGAATTATATCAGTCGGCCGAAGACGCATGAACCTGGCCAAGGCCAAAGGGGCGGTCACCGCCAGCTGTGAGGGGACCGTGGTGATTCCCCCGGTGAAGGTGGCGGATTCGTTTTGGTTGCGGGCGGTGGGACTGATGGGGAAATCGGCTGTCCCGGAAGCCTATGGTGCCGGTCTTTTTTTTCCGGGATGCCGGGCGCTCCACACCTGTTTTATGCGATTTCCGCTGGAGGTGCTGTTTCTGGATGCAGACGGACAGGTTCTGGAGGTCCGCCGGGGCGTTCCGGCCTGGTCGGTGGTGAAGGGACCAAAAGGAACGGTCCACTGTGTGGAGGTTCAGGGGGAGCTGAGCGGCCTCTCTGCAGAGAAGCCGCTCATTTGGCGTACGATTGAGGAGATCAGCTGAAACCCGGCAGGAATTCGGCCTCCGCCTCAAACATCTCCAATGCCATGTTGCGGATCTCCTGGGTGGAGCAGACAGCGGAAGTGAGCGGGTCCAGCATCAGGGCGTGAATGGCCGCCTCTTTGCTTTTGGTGATGCAGGCCTCGGCGGCCAGATCAAACATGGCCAGATTGGAACGGCACAGGGCGGCCATCTGTGGCGGCAGGTTGCCATACCGGATGGGCTGCACGCCATTGCCGTCCACCAGGCAGGCCGCCTCCACCGCCATATCGGCCGGGAGGTTGCCAATGACCAGGCCATCCCCCTCGTTGGGCCGGTTCATGATGTTCCCGTGCATGCGGTAGGGCACATTTTTCTCCATGGCCTCAATAATCCAGGAGGCATATTCCCAACTGCGTTCCCAATTGGCCTCCTCCTCGCCTTTGATGATGCGCCGGCGGGTGGCGTCTGCATTTTTTCTCCACTGCGGCCAGTTGCTGGCGTAGAAGCGGCTTCCGCCGTCGTATCCGGAGCGGAGATACTTTCGTCCCTCCTCATTTTTACGATAGTAGGGAAGATATTCAGACAGATGCCCGGAGCTTTCCGTGATGAAGGCACCGAACTGGGTGCACATATGTTTGCGGACCAGATCCTTATGATGGGGCGGCTGGTCTTTCGGTGTGGGACCGGAAGAACTGCCCAGCCATTCCTCCGGGACCTTGCCCTGTTCCACTTCCCGCAGAGACTTCCGGAGCTGAGCGCTGAAGGTTTTCTTCAGCTTCGGATAAAGATCTTTTCCATTGTGCTCCAGTTTCGTGAACCAGGCCAGGTGATTGATGCCCGCACATTCCCACTGCAGTTCATTGTACGGAATGTCGGCATAGTTTGCCAGGAGGTGGCTGGTGCCCTGTACGCTGTGGCAGAGGCCCACCACCGGAATGAAGCTGGACCGTGCGGCGGCGGTGCACATCATGGCCATGGGATTGGTGTAATTCAGCACCTGTACGTTGGGGCAGAGTTTTTCGCAGTCCTTCAGAATCTCCAGAAAAACCGGAATGGTGCGGAGGCCTTTGAACAGACCGCCGGGTCCGATGGTGTCCCCAATGCATTGATCAACCCCGTACTTCAGCGGAATGTCGTTATCCATTTCAACGCAGTCCGCGCCGCTGACCTCGATACAGTTGATGATGTAATCGGTTCCCTTCAACACCTTCTTACGGTCGGTGGAGGTGACAATTTTCCAGGCGGGTCCCTGGTGCGCTTTGCAGATCTTGCGCAACAGGCGGGCAGAGAGGTTGAGGCGTTTCTCATCCACGTCCACCAGCGCAAAGGTGCCGCCCTGATTTCCAGGCGTTTTAAGAATATCAAACAGCACCCGGGGCGTGAACGTGCTGCCGGCTCCGATAAAGGTCACCTTAATGGGGCGGCGGAATTCACCGGGAAGTGAATGGTCGCGGCTGTTCTGGGTGTGGGCGGCGTGCCCCTGGGATTTGGAAGTGGTTTTGGTTTTCTTGGCGGGGGACATCATGGGCTCCTGGTCTGGGTTTGTGGGGAGGATACTACCGCATCCGGCCACGACCTGTCTATGAACGAAGCTTGATCAACACTCCGCATTATGTGATATCAGGCGGGCATGAATTCTGAACCCTCCTTCTGCTCTTTTCCTGAAATCCTGATGATTCAGGAGGAAACCCGGCCGTATCGCTCCTATTTTTGGGATAACAGCGAACGCGGGGATTTTAAGGGAATTGTGATTCAGCAGACGCTCAAAGGGTCCGTGGCCTTCTGGGATGCGGCGGGACGGAAAGAGGCCGGGGCCGGACAGGCGATTCTGTTCCGGCACGGGGAGAATACCCGCTACGGACTGGATGACG
>CAZVCO010000114.1:0-1739 GCA_964625795.1 uncultured Verrucomicrobiota bacterium
TCCAATCCCCGCCTCAAGGAAAAGGTTCTGGACGTGAAAGACCTTGGGCACCGTCTGCTGCGGAATCTGCAGCAGCATGGCGAGGACCAGGGGGATTATGCGGGGCAGATTCTGGTGGCCCGCGAACTTCTGCCTTCCGATGTGCTGAAGTTTGCTGCCCAGAATGTGGAGGGCATCGTCATCGTGCAGGGAGGGGTGACGGCCCATATCAGTATTCTGGCCCGCTCACTCCGGGTGCCGATGGTGTTCGTGGAGAACGAATCAATCCTGGATCTGGATGACGGCACCCGCATCCTGATCGATGCCAATCAGGGGACGCTGTTTCTGGATCCCTCCGACTCGGTGCTCAAACAATACCAGTCTCTGGTCAACCGTCAGGAGGAGGAGAAACGTTCCGTCACGGAGGAAACCTTCACGCGGGACGGAACCAAAATCAAACTGCTCGCCAATGTGAATCTGCTGAGCGATATTGAATTCGCCAACGAGAACAAGGCGGAGGGGATCGGACTCTACCGCAGCGAATTCCCGTTTATCATCCGCAATGAATTTCCCAGCGAGGAAGCGCAGCGGCTGATTTACGAGAAAATTTACACCGCGATTGGTGATGACCGCGAGATCACTCTGCGGACCCTGGATGTGGGGGGCGACAAGAAACTGCCGTATCATAAGCACGATGAGGAGGCGAATCCCTTCCTCGGCCTGCGGGCCATCCGGTTTTCCCTTCAGAATCTTCCCATTTTCAAACAGCAGATCCGGGCCATGCTGCGGGCCGGAGCGAAGAAGGAACTGCGAATCATGTTTCCCTTCATCTCCTCGGTGGATGATTTTGAGGAGGCCAAAGCGATCGTCATGCAGTGCATTGAGGAACTGGAACAGGAGGGCGTCGCCCACAATTCGGCCCCTAAAGTGGGTCTGATGGTGGAATTGCCTGCCGCGATTGAGATCATCGATGAACTGGCCGCGGTGGCTGATTTCTTTTCGATCGGCACCAACGACCTGATTCAGTACCTCCTGGCGGTCGACCGCACCAATGAGTCCGTGAGCAATATGTACGTCAGCCATCACCCTGCGGTGCTGAGAGCGGTCTACCGCATCGTCAATTCAGCTATCAATAATGAGGTGGATGTGTCCGTCTGCGGAGACATGGCGCTGAACGAGGACATGCTGAAATTCCTTATCGGCATAGGAATGCGTAAAGTGAGTATCGATCCACAGCAGATTCCGAGGGTGCAGGCCTTCATCACTAACCTGCACACCGAAGAGGCCCGGCAGCATGCCCGCAAACTTCTTCGTTTCGGCACGCTGCGTGAGGTCAACCGCTTTCTGGAGGCGATCGAAGCCTCCGCCGATCCGAAATAATCGTTTACCGCTTTTTCCAGACCCGGGGTTCGGGGGTGCCGAGCAGTGCCGGATCGTGTCCGGTGGCCTCCAGGACCTGGCGGGTGGTTCTGAAATGCGTTTTGGCGGTTTGTTTCAGAATGTCCGGCCCGGATTTCCTGACCAGGTCCTCCGCCGCCGGACGGACATGGGTGGCGCCCGGAGGCAGCCGGCATCCGGCCAGTTCCCCCAGTTCCTTAAGTTGCTTCACAAACGCGTCACGGGCCAGAATCGAAGCGGCGGCCACGGCCGGATCGGATTCCGCCCGGTGACGCTGAATGAGTGAAATGGATTTCCCCCGGGTTTTGAGAGCTGAGAGAATCTGATGTTCAGGTCCGAACTGATCGGCCACGGCATGAGCG
>CAZVCO010000114.1:1765-5045 GCA_964625795.1 uncultured Verrucomicrobiota bacterium
CCGGTTCACCGAGCCCATTTTTTTGACCAGAGAATTGTAGGTTTCGGGGCGGAGCACCATCACCTCGGCATTGTCCGGAGACCGTTCCTGCAGCGCGGAGGCGATAGCGGCAATTCGGTCGTCGGATTTGATGCGTTTGCTGTCCCGGATTCCCAGGGAGCCGAGTTCCGGCATGAGGTCTTCCGTGATCCGGAAAGCTGCAATGGTCATGCCTCCGAAGAAGTCTCCTTTGCCGCTTTCATCGATGCCAATGCGGGGCAGGGGAGCGGCGGCCGAAGCTTCGGGCTGGGGGCGTGAGTCAGCGGAGGCGGTCAGCAGGATGTCCGGCTCCAGCACAAATTCGATCCATTCCTTGGTGCCCTTTCCCTGCACCACCAGTTTTCCGCTGGAGTAGAGTACGATATTTACTCCCTCTTTTTTCCCCGCGATGGCACTGTGCGGCACCTCCCGGAGCTGATAATTCCCTTCGCGGAGGGTTTGGATCAGGCGCTTCTGCGCGTCGGCGGGCAGGGGTTGGGTAAAGGTGTTCATAGAAGAAAGATTCAGGGAGGGTTCCGGCAGAACCCCGTATATGCTCCGGGGACCCTCCAGGTCAATTGAGGAAGGCGGTTGTGTTCTTGCGCGCATGTCCCAGGGCTGAAAAGCTATTGGAGCTGCGCGGTTTCAAAAGAACCGCTTATAAAAATTTTCGAACATCGGAATCTTCATCCAACATCATTTCCGTAATCGAAACCTCAAAAACCATTTTTTCAATTATGATTATGATTACGCTTAGGTAGTTTCATTTGCGATAGCGGACGCATCATTTTCTACCGATTCGTTTACGCAAATGGTGTCAGTCAACGGTGATGACGATCCAGACGGTCAATGCTCCCCAGAATCCGGTGAGGAGCAGAGCCAGAGGGAGACAGATCCAGCAGGCGTTAACGTAGCCGGTCTCATTGCGGCAGATGGGGATTTTCCGAATAACCTTTTTATTACGACTTGAAACAAAGGTCAGGTGGTGAAGCAACATCCGGATCATCCACCCGTTCCAATAGCGAATTTCCCGATGCATGGGACGGGGGGTCATGGTGAAATCACAGTCCATGCAAAAGGGGCAGCGTTGCTCTGAATCGCCGGAATAGGCTTTCTGCTGAATGCCCCCCAGCCCTAAACGCCAAGCGTCATAGGTCAACCGCATCAGATCGAACGGGAAATTTATAACCCGTCCTATTACCCTGAAAAGTATTCGTACAATGAGATCCTCTCCTCTTTCATTTCATTTTTTATTAAAAAAAATAACGGGGCGGGTGGACTTCTTTTGGCAAGAAAAATCAGGTGAACGTCAGGCTCTTACACTTTTGCAGAAAAAGAAGAACGTCAGCCGTAAAAATTACCACCAGTGGTCTATTTCTGTGGGCAACGCCCTTACATGTGGAAGAAGAGGAGATACGGGAGGAGTGCACTAAACGTGCAGAAAGTACAAATGAATGCGCATGCCGGATGCTCATTCCTGAGCCCAGGATCAGACCATCATATTTTTCATGGAGACCGCGGTTTCGGCCAGCAGAGGATATTTTGCGCTGCGCAGGGATTTATGCACGGCCACCGGGGATTTCCCCAGTTTGGCTGCCACTCGTTTCTGGAGTCCAAACGTGCGGACCTCCAGAGGATCCTGGTATTTCTCGTATTGCAGTTCCCGGAGGAGGGTCAGCACATTGGCCTCCACTTTGGTGAGGGAAGTGAGAATTTCCATATAGAGAAGCCCAAGGGCATTCAGGCCGATGTCAATGCGGTTCCCGAAACCCTTGAAGGTCATTCGGGCCTGGGTGGTAGGGAGGGAGTCAGACAATTCATGAAGTTGTTGGCTGACGACCTCATCCACCATCAGTTCCCCTCCGGTCGTACTGTAGGGGAGTACGTCATGAGCGAACAGCCAGTGACAGTGAAGTCCCCGTGCAATGCTCATCAGGTCCATGGCGATAAAGGGGAAAATCCCGGCATGATACGGCTTCACAGCCAAATAGAGATTCCGATTCTCAAAGGGCGTCAGCGGAGTATCAATGGTGGAGCCGTACCGTGAGTTCAGGAGATCCTGAAACCTCTTCACTTCAGGTGGAGGCGCCGGGGTGTCCAGTTTAAGCAGTGCGAGTATCATGGGAGTATTGTATATTACCCGCTTCCTAGAAACTGAGGTTTCCTGCGACAACATCTTAATGAGAAAGAATTAACAGAGCGACCTAAAAAATACAATATTGTAACCCCCGGCAGTAAATTTTTCACATATGTAGAATTAATGACGATTATGTTTGAAGTGTACGAGTGACGATTCCAGCGGCCCGTGTTCCCTCATAAAAATGGTTTCCTTTCAATCCTGCCACCGCAATGACGTCCATGCGTCCGCTGTCCAGTGCCTGACGGAGCAGATCTTCGGCCGGAAGGGTTACCCGTCCCGCTTTCCGGATAAGGTCGAAATGAAATCCGTCGTGCCCCTCCAGTGATCGATATACCACTTCGGTGCACACCAGTCGGTCGGAGCGGGTGAAATCGAATTCAAAGTCGTAAAGTTTGCCCTCGTGCTGCAGGGCGTGCTCCACCGCCTCTTTCTGTTGCTGCGGAGACGAATACCGGGGTCGCAGGAGGAGAAAGGCATCCACCGAGAGGGTTTCCCTCAGGGCCCGGAAGCGGACGCCGTCTTTTTTTCCCTCCAGAATACAGATGGGCGGACGGGCACGCTCCGCCTGGTCCGGTTTCATGTCGACCCCAAGCTGGTGCCGCTGAGTTTCAGTGCCGATTACGAAAGAGCTGTGCGGCCAGAATCCGGGAAGAAAGAGATTACTCATGGCATCGTCATGCCGGGTAAACAGCACGTCGCCCGGCTGCATCAGTTCGTGCAGCCGTTTGCGGGCACCGCGCCGAACCCGCTTCCGGTGAAGGGGATTCCGCATTTCCGCGATGGCCCGCCCGGAAACCTCGGTGATCATTACCGACCGGCCCTGCATATTGGTGCCGCGTGACAATCAGGACAAACGGCTGCCGCTGTATGTTGACCATGATAAATGTACCGGTTGCAAAGCCTGCTTGCGCTTAGGTTGCCCGGCGATTGCCTGGGATGAGGAAAACAAGAAGTCGAATATTGACAAGATCATCTGTGTCGGCTGTAAAGTCTGCCAGCAGACCTGTGGCTTTGGTGCATTTCTGGAGTGTGAATAACTATGAGTGATGTCAAAAACATTCTGCTGGCCGGGGTTGGTGGACAGGGGATTCTGCTCGCCAGTGAAGTCTTGTCTGAGGTCAT
>CAZVCO010000114.1:5055-10009 GCA_964625795.1 uncultured Verrucomicrobiota bacterium
GGAAACCTCAAACAGTCCGAACATCACCCGCTGGTATCGCCGCAGTGGACGGTCACGCCATCGGTTCAGGCGGGTTTTGGCATATGAGACCGCATGGACCCGCTTTTGTTTTTCCAGAAAAGGAGTTTCGGCGTCCAGAAGGTCGATGAGGGGGGCCCAGTCCGGGTCTTTCCGCAGGCCGTCAATACGGTCGGCAAGGGTTTCCGCGTAGCGCATGGCCTGAAAGTATTTCAGAAGGGTGGAGGGCCGGGTGGCGGAGGCCTGAATGCGGTCGAACATTCCGGCCGGTATGCCCTCGGTGGGATGGGCCTGATTAAGGGCTTTCCAGACTACCGGATCCCCGGCATAGCGGGTGAGGATAAAACGCGCGGCTCTCATCAGCATGCAACCGGAGAGCCAGGCGCAGAGAAAGGCTCTTAGGGCAGTGTCGTCGGCCGGAGGGCGGAAACGGGGGGCCAGAGGCCGCATCGACTGAATGGTCTGGTGCAGGGCGGCGCGGACGTGCAGATACCGCTCCACCAGGAATCGGATGCTCTCCTCCTCGGCGGGAAGAAAATATCCCCGCTCACGCGCCTCCCGGGCGATGTCCTCGATCTGATCCACCTCCTCGGCTTTCGGCAACACGTCCGGGGCACTCAGGAGGGTGTGCCGGGCCCGTTCCAGTGAGGTATGGCCGGGGGTCATTCCACAATCAGGTTGGCGATGACCGCGTTCAATTTCCGCCGGACCACTTCGTAACTGAAGAACTTGAGGGCGGTTTCGTAGTTGTGAGCGGCCTGTTCCTCCCGGAGGCTTTCATTCTCCAACAGATCGCGCACCTGATTCACCAGGGAGCGCCGGACATATCCTTCCATCATTGGAAACCGGAACCCCTTGGGCTCAATGTCCCGGGCAAAGATGTCGTAGCGGTTGATGATTACCGGCTTGCGGAAATAGATAGCCTCCAGCAGGGCGTTGCCGAAGCCCTCGTAGATGCTGGGGTAGGTGACGACGTCCGCGTGGGGGTAAAGATCCCAGAGGGTGTAGATTTTCCGGCCGTCCGGCGTGGTGCCCCGCAGGTCCGCCACCCGGTCGGCCACGATGCGCAGCTCCACATTGGTTTCATGCGCCAGTTCCTGCAGCATATTCACGTATTCGAATCCCTCGTCGCCCGCCGCATGGGAAATAACCAGTTTGCACCGCTGATCCCCCAGCATTTCCAGCAGTTTGATGGCATGTTCGATGCCTTTGCGGGGAACGATACGGGTGGGCTGCAGAAAAATGAGGTCCTCCGGAGAGAAGCCCAGTTCCTCGCGGACATCCAGAGCGTAGTCATCCATGGGGGGAGGCGGATTTTTGAAATCGATCACATTGGGGGTGAGGATGGAGGTCACCCCCCGCCGCCAGCACAACTGCTCCTGCGCCGCTTGGTTGATCACGGTATGCATAATGTTGGGCAGACGTGGCGGAAAAGCGAAGTCCAGATAATCGGTCACGGCATTGATCGAAAAGCGGATCCGCTCCCAGGCAAAATCATGGTGGTGGGCGATGCAGGGCATCTGGGTTTCGGCCAGAAATTCGGTCAGCGCCACTCCCAGCGGGAGCTGCATGGGAATGGTCAGAGCGTTTTCCGCAATGATGAGATCGATTTCGTGGGTGGAGACAAAATCGTAGAGAGTGCTCTTCAGGTAAGAGGCCATTTCGTGAATTTTGCGGCTGACTTCGGGATCCCGTTTTGTCCGGCCCCAGATCCGTTCGTTGAGCCAGACATTTTCGGGATGCCCGAAAAAGGCCTCGGGCACCAGCATGCTCACCCCGGGGTTCCGGTCCAGTTCTCCGGCATACCAGTGAGAAACGTGACCGGACTCCCAAAGGATTTCCGCCCATTTGGCGCTTTCGAGCGAAACACCGTCTGTGCCGGCAAAACGGGTGGATATAAAACCGATGTTTAATGACATAGGGAAGACTCCATACGTGAGGGTGTGCCTCAAGAGTAAAGGTTTCGTTCACTTCCGAATACCCCTCCGTGTCGGGAAGACCAGAGTAAATGTTGGATCATACGGTTCTGTATAGGCAGATACGCGAAATCTACGGTTTTGTTTTTTACCCGTGGGCAGCGGGAAAAATCCCATGTCCCCCTTGCCGGTGGTGAGAATCTTACCTAGGTTTGGTAACGTTTTGTTTTCCTCATCACTTTTTACTTCGTGAATACCGAAACCACATCCCCTTCCTCCTGGACCCCGGCCATGCTCATGGACCGGGTGAATGACCACCGGGACATCCTGCTGGCCAATCTGGTCATGATGGCGGAAATGCCGGCGCCGACCTTTCAGGAGGAGGCCAGAGTCCGTTTCCTCCTGGACCGCTTCCGCGAGGCGGGCCTCGATCACATCAGCGATGATGAGATGAATAACGGGATCGGACTGCTGCCGGGGCCGGAGGGGGCGCCCACCGTGGCCATTGCCGCCCATCTTGACACGATCTTTGACGCCTCGGTGTCCCACGCGCTTTCTTTGGGAGCAAACCGGGTGAGGGGAGTGGGCATTGGCGACAACAGTCTGGGCGCGGCGGTATTGGCCAGTCTGCCCCATCTCCTGCAGTCTCTCGGGATTGAGCTGAAGATGAATGTGCTGTTCCTGGGTGTGTCCCGCAGTCTGGGACGGGGCAATCTGGGCGGGATCCGCTTTCTGCTTGAGCATTCGCAGCAACAGATCGATCAGGCCATCTGTCTGGAGGGAGCTCCCTTCGGCCGGCTGAACTTCACCTCGCTGGCCATGATGAGGGGAGAAATACGGGTGGAGGTTCCGGATGAGTATGACTTTTCCCGTTTCGGAGTGAACGGGGCCATTGTGCACCTGAATGACGTGATGAACCGCATGCTGGAAATCCCGCGGCCCTCACGTCCCCAGACCTCGGTGGTGTTCGGCAGTCTGCTGGGCGGGACCACCTTTCACGAACTGGCCCGGAAAGCCACGCTGCGTTTTGAGGTGCGCAGCGAGGCGGATGACGTGGTGGATATGATTGAGGAGCGTATCGGGCTGATCATTGAGGAGGTGTCGGCCCGCAGCGGAGTGGATCTGTTTTTCGACAAAATCGCGTTCCGCCATCAGGGAGGGGTCGGATTTGAGCATCCGCTGGTACAGACCTGCCGGGAGGTGATGCGCGGGTTTGACATCGAACCGAAGATCGGCCCCAGCATGTCCGAGCTGGCCGCTTTTATCGCCCACAGGATTCCCGCAGTCACGCTGGGACTCACCCGCGGACACAAGGTCAACACCTTTGAGGAGGAAGTGGAGATCGAACCGATCTTCACCGGCATCGCCCAGATCATCGGAGTACTGTTGAAGTTGTCTGAACAGATGGAGGAGGCGTCATGATCATTGAGGACTGGCTCCAGACGAATTCCTTTCATCATTCCGCATTCTGGGATGTGAAACAGCTGGTGGCGGATAAAGAGAAACAGAATCTCAAAATCTCGCTCTGCATTCCCACTCTGAATGAAGAGAAAACGATTGGCAAAGAGATCGTCATTTTCCGCTCGGAGCTGATGACCCGGTATCCGCTGGTGGATGAAATTGCGGTGGTCGATTCCGGATCCACCGATCAGACGGTCGACATTGCCCGTTCCTTCGGAGCGGACACCTATTTTTCCGGCGATATTCTGCCGGAGGAGGGATTTAAACGCGGCAAAGGCGAGAATCTCTGGAAAGCCATCCATCAGCTCAACGGCGATATCATCGTCTACGTGGATGCGGACATCACCAACATTCATCCCCGCTTTGTGACCGGCCTGGTGGCCCCGCTGATTTATCAGCCGGAAACGAAATACGTGAAAGCCTTTTATGATCGCCCGCTGGCCTTTTCCCAGGGCATCCGGCCCTCCGGCGGCGGCCGGGTCACGGAGATTCTCACCCGTCCCCTGTTTTCGCTCTTTTTCCCTGAGCTGACCGCCCTGATGCAGCCGCTCTCCGGTGAATATGCGGTGCGGCGGGAGGTGCTGGAGGAGATTGCCTTTCCCATCGGGTACGGGGTGGAGATCTCGCATTTGATCGACGTGTATACCCGCTGGGGTCTGTACGCCTTTGCCCAGACCGATCTGGACAAACGGGTGCACCGGAATCAGGCCACCCGGGATCTGGGAAAGATGGCCTTCGGGATTCTGCAGGCCTTCCTGAACCGCACCGAACAGCTCGATATGATCGAGGTGAAAACCGAGGTGTCGAAAATTCTGCGTCAGTTCCAGGTGAACGGCGAACGCATCGAGCAGAACGAAATCACCATCGTGGAGGAGGAACGGCCTCCCATGAACACGGTGGAGGCCTACCGGGAGAAATTCGGGCTGTGATCCCGCCTTCGCTTCGCTACGGCGTGGCAGGAAGATTGCCGCCGGATGTCCTTAGGAAGAGGTTGCGTGGGATGATGCAGACGTGCAGGAGCTCCCAATGATCCGTTTGCTCCATCACCACCTCCGCCGGGGCGGGGTGACCCGGGTGATGGTGAAAACGGCGGAACTGCTTCGCGATGCCGGGGAGGAGGTGTGCATCGTGACTGGAGAGAACCCTCCGGAAGCGTTACCGGAGGGGATCGGCCTTCAGGTCATTCCCGGTATGGGATATCTGGATGAGGCGCATCCGACCGATGCAGATGACCTCTTCGCCACCCTGTCCGGGCTGTATGACGACGGCGATCTCTGGCACATCCACAATCACAGCCTTGGAAAGAATCCGGCGGTCACCGATGTCTGGGTGCGGCTGGTGGAGGCCGGTCAACGGGTGGTGTTTCAGCCGCATGATTTTGCGGAAGACGGCCGGCCCGCAAATCTGACCCGGTTGCGGGACCGCTTTCCCGGTTTCCCGGACCGTCTCTATCCGATTGGACATCATCTCCGCTACGCTGATTCTGGGCCCCGTGATCCTTCCCATGCTGCACGGATTTAACATAGACCCTATGCATTTCGGGCTGATCATGACGGTTA
>CAZVCO010000115.1:0-5294 GCA_964625795.1 uncultured Verrucomicrobiota bacterium
TTTTTTGAGGAGGGAATTCCTTATCTGCACCGGATCGACATCCGTCCCATTCCGGATGAAACCGCACGCACTACCGCCCTGCGCAACGGGGAAATCGATCTGTTGCTGAACGTGGCGGTGAAAGACCTGCTCATCCTGCAGAGGAGTCCGGACATACGGGTTCAGCAGGTGCCCGGCACATTCTGGGAGTATCTGGGACTGAACACCCGGGCGCCTCCGCTCAATGATGTCCGGGTCCGTCAGGCGATCGCCACCGCCCTGGACCGGCCCCAGTTGCTGAGCCTGATCAAATTCGGGCACGGGGAACTTCTCCCGGCCGGTCCGATTCCGTCCTCCCACTGGGCCACCCTGCCGGATCCTCTGTATCCGGAACCCAATCCGGAAAAAGCCGTGGAACTCCTGCGTCAGGCCGGGGTGGAGGAGGGGGTTGAGCTGACCCTGACAGTGGGCTCCTCCTTTCCTTATCAGGTCGATGCCGCCCAGGTGGTGAAACAGCAACTCCGGGGAGTGGGGATCGAGGTGAAGCTGGAGGCATTGGAGTCCGGAATCTTTTTCGACAAACTGAACCAGGGGGATTTTGAGGCCACCCTGGTGGGCTGGGTGGGCTTTGTGGATCCGGATGAATGGCTGTACAATCTTTTTCACTCCGACGGAGAATGGAATCAACAGGGCTACGCCAATCCCGACGTGGACCGACTGCTTGAGGAGGGACGCCGCCGCACCGACCGCGAGCGCCGCAGGGAGGTCTACCGCCAGGCGCAGCGGATCATTGCCACAGAGGCCCCCATGGCATTTTTATACGTCAATGATGTCATCAGTGCACAACGCCCGCAGGTGCAGGGATTCACCCCGCATCCCACCGGAAATACCCGGGGGCTTCGAACCACCTGGCTGTGGAACCCCGTGGAGGGCAACTAATGCGTCGGTACCTGCGAAAGCGGCTGCTGCAGCTGATCCCCGTGTTGCTGGGCGTCTCTCTCCTGAGCTTTTCCCTGGTGCATCTGGTGCCGGGCGATCCGGTCACCACGCTGCTCGGCACCCGTTACACGGAGGAACAGGCGGAAACCCTTCGCGAGGCCTACGGACTGGATCAGCCGGTTCCCCTTCAGTACCTCCGCTGGCTCGGAAACGTGCTGCAGGGAGATCTGGGCACCTCGACCCTCAGTGGTCAGCCGGTACGGGAGGCCATGGCGGAGTGCATTCCGGTGACGGTGCAGCTGGTGGGGTGGAGCCTGTCCCTCGGCGTGCTGACCGCGATTCCTTTGGGAACCCTGGCTGCGGTGCATCGTGGCCGCAAGGAGGATCAGGCCGCATCGGTGCTGGGACTTCTGGGACTCTCTGTTCCGAATTTCTGGCTGGCCACCCTGCTGATTCTGGTGTTCTCGCTTCATCTGGGCTGGCTGCCCAGCGGGGGATACCGCGCACCCACAGACCAATTCCTGTCTCACCTGAGACACCTTTTGGCACCGGCGGTGGCGCTGGGGGGTGCTGTGGCGGCGGTGATTTTCCGCATGACCCGCTCCGCCATGCTGGAGGTGCTGGATCAGGATTACATGCTGATGGCCAGGGCCAAGGGGGTTCCGCCCTTCCGACGGATTGTGCGGCACGGACTGAAAAACGCCTTTATTCCCATTCTTACCGTGATCGGGATTCAGGCCGGGTATCTTCTGGGCGGATCGGTGGTGATCGAGGAGGTCTTTGCGCTGCCCGGACTCGGCCGGCTTACCCTGAGAGCCATCCAGAACCGGGACTACGCGCTGGTGCAGGGATGTATTCTGTTTATCGCCACCACCTTCACTCTGTTGAATCTTGCGGTGGATATCGCCTACGCGTTTCTCAATCCCAAACTCCGTGCCGGGGGAGAGCGCTGATGCGGTGGGTCGGCCGACTGTGGAGAGGGCGCGCCGCCCGGGTGGCGCTGGTGATTCTCGGCCTGTATCTGCTGGCCGCGGCCGCCGCCCCGCTGCTGGCCCCCCGCGATCCCTTCCGCATGCACGAGGGCGCGGCGCTGCAGGCTCCCTCCTCCGACTTCTGGTTGGGAACGGACCGGTTCGGGCGGGATCAGTTCTCCCGACTGCTCCACGGCAGCCGGAAATCCTTTCAGGTCGGGCTGATCGCGGTGGGCGTGGCGCTGCTGACCGGTACTGCGCTGGGCGTTCTGGCCGGATATTTCAAAGGCGCAACCGATGCCGTGCTTTCCCGATTGATGGATATCCTCTTTGCCTTTCCCGAGCTGCTACTGGCCCTGGCCGTGATGGCGGTTCTGGGGGCGGGCACCGGGAATCTCATGCTGGCCATCGGCATCGTGTATACGCCCATTTTTGCCCGCATTGCGCGGGGAGCGGTGCTGGAGGTATCGGCGCGTGAACATGTCGAGGCCGCCCGCGCCATGGGAGCCGGGCACGGGCAGATTCTGTTCCGGCATGTGCTGCCGAACATCGCCGCCCCGCTGATCGTGCAAACCACTCTCTCCTTTGCCTTTGCGGTGTTGGCAGAGGCGTCTCTCAGCTTTCTCGGACTCGGCGTGGAGCCGGACGCCCCCTCCTGGGGCATCATGCTCAAAGAAGGGAAAGACTGGATGCTGCAGGCCTGGTGGGTTGCAGTGTTCCCCGGACTGGCCATCACCCTGGCCGTACTGAATTTCAATCTGCTCGGAGATGCGCTGCGCGATGCGCTGGATCCGAAACTGCACCGGGAGAATACATGAGCGGGCCGTTGCTGGAGGTGAAAGACCTAAGCGTCATGTTTCACGGACAACCGGTGGTGGAGGACGTCTCCTTCGAGTTGAACTCCGGAGAGATTCTCGGACTGGTGGGGGAATCCGGCAGCGGGAAAAGTGTGACCGCGCGCAGTCTGCTTCGGTTGGACGAGAACGCGGGGGCGAAGGTAAGCGGAACACTGCGGTTCAAGGAGGTGCCGGATCTCCTGAAGCTCAGTGAACCGCAAATGCGGTCGCTGCGCGGAGACCGGATAGCCATGATTCTTCAGGATCCCATGACCAGTCTGAATCCGGTGCATCGCGTGGGGGATCAGGTGGCAGAGGTCTTCCAGCTGCACCGCGGACTCGGCAGAAAAGCGGCAGGCAAAAAGGCGGTTCAACTGCTGGAGGCGGTGGAACTTCCTGATCCTGTCCGCCAGGCCCGGTGTTTTCCGCATCAATTGTCCGGTGGACAGCGTCAGCGGGTCGGCATCGCCATGGCGCTGGCATGCGAGCCGGATCTGCTGATTGCGGACGAACCCACCACCGCGCTGGACGGCACCACTCAGGCCAGAATTCTGGATCTGCTGCGCCGGCTGCGGAAGGAAAAGGGGACCAGTATTCTGTTTATCACCCATGATTTCGGCGTGGTGTCCGAACTGTGTGACCGGGTGGCGGTGCTGTACGGGGGACGTCTGGTGGAGACGGGGCGAACGGCCGATGTCCTGTCCGCACCGGCCCATCCCTATACCCGCGCTTTATTGAGATCGGTACCCCGGCCGAACCGCAGTGAGCTGCACCCCATCCCCGGCGAGCCGCCCCCACCGGGCGAACGTCCCTCGGGCTGCCCCTTTGCTCCCCGCTGTCCGCTCGCGGTGTCGGACTGTAACCGCATGCCGTCTTTGGAGAAACGGGACGGAAAACATCATGTCTCCGCCTGCTGGCAGGAGGAATCCGCATGAGCGATTCCCTGTTGACCGCAACCGATCTGCATAAATCGTTCGATGGCCACCCGGCAGTCCGCGGCGTTTCTCTGGAGGTATCTGCCGGAGAAACCCTGGGAATCGTAGGGGAGTCCGGGTCCGGAAAATCCACCCTGCTGCGGCTCCTGAACGGATTGCACCCCGCAGACGCTGGATCGATCCGCTTCCGAAGTGCGGAAGTGATCGGGGCACCTAATTCCGAACTTCGGAAGATCCGACGCGAGATGCAGATGATCTTTCAGGACCCCTATGCCTGTCTCAATCCCCGTATGCGGGTGGGGGAGATCATGGCCGAACCTCTGAAGATTCACGGCGTGCCCCGCGCGGAACGCCTTGCCCGGGTAAAAGAGCTGCTGGATGCCGTGCAGCTTCCGGTCTCCGCCCTGAAGAAGCATCCCCATGAATTTTCAGGTGGACAGCGACAGCGTATCGGCATCGCCCGAGCCCTGATCTTAAAACCCGCTCTGGTTCTGGCCGATGAGCCTGTGGCCTCACTGGATGTCAGCGTACAGGCTCAGATTCTCAATCTGCTCAAAGAGTTGCAGGCGGACTTCGGGTGCGCCTTGATCTTCGTGGCGCACGATCTGCCGGTGGTGCAGACGATCAGTGACCGTATTGCGGTAATGAAGGACGGGCAGCTGGTGGAGGAGCTTCCGGCTGAGGATCTCTTTGACCGTTCAACACATCCCTACACCCGGAAACTGGTTAGGGCAGTGTCTTTGCTGCCTGAAGAATGAGAAAGCCTTCAGCGGGAAAGGCTTGAAGGTACTGCAGGGCTGAAAAGTTATTAAAGCTATAATTATCCAAAAGAACACGATAGAGAAAATTCAATAAAACAGATAACGCTATGCGCCTCCGGCGCACCAAGTCACTATCGGTATCGCCATCGAAATCGAAATCGAAAACAACCGTCTCGGTGAAGTTCGGTTTTTGGGCAAGGTTACTATTATGAATCTGTGAGATCAGGTTCGATCGCGATAGCGATTCCGATATCGATATCGGCTTGTGCGTCGGAGGCGCATTCATCACGAAAGTTTCGTGTAAACATTTGGGTTAAGCACTTATGTTGAAACTCCGTGTAACCCTGGGAGGTACAGGCTCCCTGCACTTTGTCATAGACGTATTCCTGCTAAAGGTATACACATGTACCCATGATCACAAGGCAGACCCTCAGACCCGGTTCGCGCGGAACCCGAAAACTGACCGAGCATTTTGGCAAACGTTTGGTATGCGTACGCTATCGGCAGGATCCTGAAACGGGAAAGAAGTACAAAACGGCTGAAATTATCGTGGACGATGCGCTACCCGTTCCAGCCGAGGCGGATCTGGATCCTCATGACGTGTGTTCTCTTCGGATCGGGTATGAGGAAATAAACCTCCGTGAACGTGTCAAATCGGCTGGAGGGCGCTGGGACCCGGAGCATCTGGTATGGAAACTCCCCCGGTACCGAGTGAACCGCCTTGACCTTGGTGAGCGGATCGTCTCTACTCTAAACAAGTAAAAATCACTACATATGAAGACCCAGGTCACCAGATATCGATACCCTATCAACAAATCTACAGATCTGGTGCCTTTTTCGTGTTCGAATAATACTATGTTGGAAGAACACATG
>CAZVCO010000115.1:5304-9952 GCA_964625795.1 uncultured Verrucomicrobiota bacterium
CCAAAATGGGTTGCTCTCTGATTTTCCGAGAAGAACTTGTTGAACTAAGCCTACCGGCAATTTTCCCCATAGTCTTTGACTGAAAAAGGAACCGCCGCATCTCGTGAGAGCTGCGGCGGTTTTGTATTCTGTGGTTGAGCGTCCGGTAGCCGCCGGACGTGTAACCTCAACCATGGAGTAACAGAATGAACCATCATCCTACCCGGATGACGCCGCTGCGTCATGCCTTGATTCAGGAAATGTCCGACCGGCATTTAGCCCAACGCACCATTAAGACCTATGTCTACTGGGTGTCCGAACTGGCCAACCACTACCACCGCTGCCCCTCAAAGATCAGTGACGCGGAGATCAACCGCTACCTGTTGGAAGAACTGATACGGAAAAAACGCGCGGCCTGGAGTTCCGTCAACCAGGCCCTGTGTGCGATTCGATTCCTGCGGGGGCAGGTGCTCAAGCTGGATGTCTCTGCCCTGAACATTCCGCCCCGCAAACGAGAGCAACGACTGCCGGAGATCCTCACCCTGGACGAAGCCAGACGGCTGGTGGACATGCATCCCAAGCTCAAGTACCGTGCCGCGCTGACCACGATCTATGGATGTGGACTGCGGGTGAGCGAATGCGCAGCCCTGCGCGTCACCGACATCGACAGCGAACAGATGCGGCTGCGAGTAGAGCAGGCCAAGGGAAAGAAAGACCGCTATACGATCCTGCCCAAAGCGGTGCTGTGGATGTTGCGGAGCTACTACACGGCCTGCCATCCGGGACAACCCGGCTGGCTGTTCCCGGGTCAAAAACCCGGGACCCATCTTCAGCCCGAAGGCATCCAGCGGGCATACCGACAGGCGAAGAAGCTCGCCTGAGTCCACAAGCGCGGCGGGGTCCATACCCTCCGTCACTGCTTTGCCACCCATCATCTACAGATGGGCACGGACCTGGCCACCCTGCAGCGCATGCTTGGGCACACCAGTCTCAAGACCACCGCGCGATACCTGCATGTGGTGATCGGTTCCGGTGCCGATGGACGCAACCCGCTTGACCACGCCTGAGCGGCATGGAGGACCAACCCCCGGCCACGGTGGCGGAGGCGATCCGCCGCCACGGGGCGAGCTATGCCCGGACGCATTCCCCGTCCCCGGCCGCCCGCCGTCTGATGGCGGTGCTGCCCCTGTGCCGCACCGCGGCACTCGGCGGACACCTGCACCGCTGCGGAAACTGCGGACACGAACAGCCCCGTTACAACTCCTGCGGCAACCGCCACTGTCCGAACTGTCAGGTGCTTGCCCGCGAACGCTGGCTGGGCAAACAGGAAGCCGCCCTGCTGGACCTGCCGTACTTCCACATGGTGTTCACGCTGCCTCAATGTCTGCAACCGCTACTGCTCCAAAACAAGGAGGCGGGCTACAACCTGTTGTTCCGGACGGTGGCCTCGACCCTGCAGTCCTTTGCCCGGGATCCCCGGCATGGACTGGAGGGGCAGATCGGCTTCACCTCGGTGCTTCACACCTGGAACCAGACGCTGGGTGCCCATGCCCATCTGCATGTACTCCTCCCGGCGGGATCCCTCTCTGAAGACCAACCTACCTTCCGAAAAGCCCCGGACCGGAAATGGATCTTTCCCGTGCGGGCTCTCTCCACGGTGTTCCGCGCCCGCTTTATGAAAGGGCTCAGGGGGCTCCGGAAGCAGGAGAAACTCGGGTTCCATGGAAAGCTGGAGACGCTCCGTGAGCCACAGACATGGCGGGCTCTGGAGGATCATGCCTTCGCCAAGGACTGGGTGGTCTATGCCAAACGTCCCTTCGGCGGACCCGGGGCCGTGCTGGCCTACCTGGGCAGCTACACCCACCGGGTGGCTATCTCCAATGCGCGGATCCAGGAGGTGACCGACCAGACGGTCCGCTTCGCCTACCGTGACCGCAAGGACGCCTCACTGCAGAAGGAGATGACCCTGGAAGGTCCGGAGTTCCTCCGCCGCTTCTTTCTGCACACCCTGCCCACCGGGTTCACCCGCATCCGCCACTACGGCTACCTGGGCAACAGCGTACGTGAGCAGCGGCTGCCGGTGATCCGCTCCCTGATCGGCCAAGCCGATCCACCGGAATCCGAAACCAGCCCAAGTGAACGCCTGGAACACTACTGCGGCATCCGGCTCCGCGCTTGCCCCTGCTGTAAAACCGGGGAGATGCTTCCGGTCAAACCGCTGCCCCGAATCCACGACCCACCCTGATGAACGTCCGTTGCTTTATGAAGACCCCGCTTCACGTGGTCCCGGAGGCACACGGGGCCACCGCCATGTCCGGAAACATGAAGCAGGGCGTTCGGACGCTAAAACCGTCATACCATACCCGCAAACGGGCATCCATTTACTTCGCCAGCCTCCACACGCTGCGCCCGGAGAGAGCCTGCGGAGGTCACACCCGATGCTCCGCACCTGTCGGAAGACCTTACTTCCCCCATAGAGCCCATCGGCTCAGTCCAACAAGAATTTAATCGTCGTTGCCGTCTCTGGGAAACCAAACCTTTTCCCCTCGCCAAACCTTCGCTCCATCGCGTACCCTCACTCTCATGCAACGACGTTTAAATCCCTGAATGTTCTGCGATGAAAGCATTCAAACTAAAGCCCGAAGATATTAAACCAGTTGCGGAAGGTCGCGGTGCCTGTATTGCCACTGACATGATTACTGTCGAGGGTAAGCCAGTGCGCTATATGTATCGTGAGGCTCCCGACAATGATACAGACAGCGGATGGAGATTCATGAGTGGATACGAATCACAGGAATATATGGATGACGCAGATAATCATGCATTGTATGACATAAACACCATTGCAAATTATGACCCTAGCATCGTTCCCTTTCTTGATGCTGAAGTCGGATTAGCATTTGAGAAGAAACCAGAAGACGATGATTTCTACCTTGTCGAAGATTAAAATATGGCAGAACAAGTCGGTGGATATGACCGAATGAGCTGTCGCTCATCGGCACATCACCTCTAACGTTGGCTCAGGAGAAATTATAGCAGATGAAACAGACAGATAACCCTGCCAAAAGGTTGCATGCGATTTTGTCGCAGGCACTAAACAAGAAGCCGAATGAACAAACGATCAAAGTTTGGGCTTCAGTCTTTGGCGTGCCAGAAAAAGATGCTGCTGGAAGGGTCTTCTACTATCTTGGACTTCTTCACCAGCTGACTTATGCAGTTGAAGAACGCATCAACCGTATACCAGATATAAATGCTGAGTTATACTTACGCGCCCTCCCCGACATTCGACTCGCCTTGTCCCCAGTGAACACTCAGCAATCGTTCACTGACACTGCCGGACGACATCTCGGTGCGGGTACAATGACCGTCCTTGAATTCGCTGCGAACGAGTTAGGAAAGCACCATCACGAGGACACAATCCCTCAGGAAGAACTTGACTCAATCAAAAAAGATTTTTCAGATCTCTTCAAGAATATCCGGGAAGCGGAGATTGATGAAGATCTTCGCACCCTCCTTTTGGATTTATGTGTGATGGCTTTACGCGCTATCGACGAGTACCAGATTAGAGGTGCTGCTGGATTGAGAGACGTCGTGGCATTTAGTGTAGGGCAAATCATTCTTAACCATGACCTCTGCGACGATGCAAAGGGTGAACCTGTCATGAAGAGGTTTACTGAACTTCTTGGCAAAATCACAACAGTCGTAACCTCAGCGATAAAGGTCTATCAACTTTACGGAAAAGTAGCTCCAGTTCTTGGCCTGCCTCCAGCATCTGGGGATGCCGACTAATGAGCCAACAATTCCCGTCTCCGAACCAGTCGGAGCGGGTCGACGTTGGAGGTAAGAGAATGGATACAATCTTAGAATTTATTGGAAGATTGATTTTAGCGTTGATCCTTCTCATAGTTCTACTTCCTATCATCTGGATTATTTCGAGTCCATTCATTCTTATTGGAGCCGCCATAATGCCAGGGCCATACTACAGAAATTTAAATCATGGCTTCCGGTCAGTATCCCAAATCTGGATAGATTGGGGAATATTGTTATTTCCATGAGTAGACGAAACTTCAGAAAATACTACGACTTTACAGAACAAAATAAACTCCAACAAAAAAATTGAGCGAACCCTCATACTTCGGGTCCGCTCATCTTAACGTTGAGTCACATGATAACGATCGAACAAATATGGGATACTTCAAGACAGAATGACTATTCTTGGATTCTGCCAGTTGTTCTTGTTTTTGGAGTGCTGACCCTTGCTTTGCTAAACTTCATTAAATCAGACCTGAATAGACGAATAGCAAAAGTAATACTTTTTCTTGGGTTCAGTTTTTTGGCCCTTCAGGCTTCATCGGCAGCAATCACCGAAAAGTGGAGAATTAGACATGCATGGGGCGATGAAAATTGGGAGCAATTATCTGAACAGGAGCAAAATGCGCTCATGACTGATGGTGCAAACCTTGTTTTGGGGCCGGTCCTTGAGGGGGGAGGATATGCCTTCTGGTTATTTGGTGGCGTTCTCGTTCTATCGAGAATCATACGCTTTTCCGCTAAAAAGCATCAAACTCAACCACAGCACTCGTCCGAACCTCCTTCGTCGGTCCGGACAGCGTAACGTTCGGCACTGTAAAAAGAACACGATGAGAAAATTGACATATTTACTGACTCT
>CAZVCO010000116.1:0-8826 GCA_964625795.1 uncultured Verrucomicrobiota bacterium
TGATTTCGAACGCGGAGAAGGTCAGGTCCAGTGCCTGGCCGCTTTGCAGCAGGATGTCACCCGGATCCTCGAGCATGTTGGTGGCCTCAACCGATTGAATGGTCCTGCCGAAATCCAGGGTCGTGTTCACTCCCGTGCCTTCGGCTTCAAACACCCGGAGGATGATCCCGTTTCCATCCTCGGCCTGTTTCACGGATTCGACCAGGACATTGGGTTGGTCGACGGTGACCAGAGAGGGCACTTCCTGTTTCAGGGCGCCTGTCTGGGTGGTATCGCCGTGATTGAACTGATGGGCTTCCCGGATGACAGTTTCTGCTGAAAAACCACCGACGTGGGGGAGGAGCGCGTAGCTGAAGGTGTGGACGCCTTCTCCACCACGCGGATCCGGATGTCCGCCTGACTTCAGGAGGCTGATGCGCATATCAGACTGATGAACCCCAATGCCGTATTTTCCATCATTCAGAATCGCAATCCCATAGCCGGTTTCACTGAGGTCGCTCCACTTATGCTGGCAGACTTCAAATTTGGCGGCATCAAATGAGGTGTTGCGGTGGGTGGGCCGCTCGATCCATCCAAACTGGATGTCGGATTTCATGTTCATAGAGCGGACATTGAGATCGAACCCGGCTTTCAGCAGGGAGTGTTTTTCCTTCCAGTCCACCCGGGTTTCGAAATCAATGCGGGCACTGTTTTTGTGGAACACCATGTCCTGCATCAGCACCGAGTGTTGTCCGATCCGGTAGGTCTGGCGGATCCTGAACTGGAGGGGGCCGTCTGTGATACTTCTGGAGAGCCGGTCCTTCACCGGAGCCATTTTCAGGTGCTGGTCAGCATCAATGTCCCAGTTGTCGTAGATTTTTGGCAGATCCTCCCCCATCAGGAAGGTGTTGAGAGGAAGTCCGGTGCCTCTCAGTTCGCGGCCTGTGCGTTGATCGATCAGGGAATCCAGATACCCTTCGGAGGAGAACCGCACCTTGTAGAAAGGTGTGGTCAGGGTCTCTCCCTCCATGGCGAAGGGCGAAGCGGATTCGGAAGAACAGGGGACTACGGGAACGCTGACCAGTCCGAGAGCGTGACGGGTGATGCCCTCCACCACGGTTTTAATTTGGCCGTCGATCGTCTCAATGGTTTGGCTGGCGTTGACCTCGCTGGCCAATGTATGACCTTTCGGAAGTGCCCCGACCTGTACATCCTGACATATTTCCCAGGAAAAGGGATTCAGGAGGGTCACGGCAGGGGAATCCTTCTGCACCTGCCCCAGGCGTTTCCGGAACGCAGAGGTCGATTCTTCCACGAGTTCGGTCAGCGCACGGATGGCTTCATCGTGCTCCTCGGGAATGCTGGTGCCGGGGAGGATGTCATGGAACTGATTTTTGAGCAGGACTTTCCACAGGGAGAGGAGCTTATCCGGATCGAAGCGGTTCAGGCCAACGGTGCTGCCCAGCACATCCATCAGTTCCAGATCCCGAAGGGTGGATTCTGCCCGGCGGTTGAGTTTCTTAATGGGCGCGACCACGGTGAGGACGCCCCGGTGGAGTTCCACATACAGTTCGCCATTGTAGACCGGATACAGTTCCTGATCCTGTTCCAGCAATCCCATAAAGTCACTGACGCTCATATGTTCCGAGCGTGGACAGCCCTGGAGGTCTCTGACTCTGCGGGCCAGTTCAATTTCCTCAAAGGTGGGGCCTCCACCTCCATCTCCTTTGCCATAACTGCAGAGGCGTTTGTCCGAGATGTCTGTGTGTAGGAGTCGACCATCTTCAACACCTTTATATAGACTACCGGCATCCGGGGCGCCACCCTGTCGATTGAAATGCACCAGGACATCCGATCCATCAATCCCTTTCCAGGTGAACGTATCGTAGGGAAACGTATTGGTGTCGTTCCAGCTGAGTTTGGTGGTGAGGAAGTACTTTATCCCGCACCCCCGCATGATTTGGGGCAGTGCCGCGGAATACCCGAAGGTATCCGGCAGCCAGAAGGTATCGGCCCGGTAGTCAAAGTGCTTCTGCGTGAAGGCCTGCCCATAGAGGAACTGGCGGATAAAACTCTCCCCCGCGGGCATGTTGCCATCGGCCTCCACGTACATGCCCCCGTTGGGCTCCCAGCGGCCTTCGGCCACTTTTTCCGCGACCCGTTTGAAGAGGTCGGGGTAATGATTCAGAACCATTTCCGCATGGATGGGGGAGGACTGGATAAAGCGGTATTCCGGATACTGCTCCATTAGGTTCAGGGCATTGGAAAACGTCCGGGCGTTTTTACGGATGGTTTCTTTGGAGGTCCAAAGCCAGGCGGTGTCCATATGGGAGTGCCCCGTGAGTCCGATGAAAGGTGCGGAAGAGCCATTGGTACAGGCCAGGGTGGGGGCCATAATCTCACGTCCTTTCGCCAGGGCCTCGCGCCAGACCTCCTCCGGATGTTCCTCCGGACACTGAAACACGGCCGCAAACACTTCGGCCAGGCAGCGGACAATGCTTCCCCTGCGGGTGCTTTTTTCCGGGAGTACCTGCGCCATCTGGGTGAGGGTTTGGAGATCAAACACAAAGTCCTTCACGTCGTCCCTTCGTTCCATCAGGGTGACGGGACCGACCCGAAAACTGAAATTGGAGGGGGAGTCAGCATCTTTTTCCCGGGGGTCCATGGGCATGGTGCCGATGCAGGGATGACCGGCATAACATTCAAAAGTAAGTTGATGCGTGCCGGCAGGCTGCCCGGCATGATGGAACAGCAGGGTATGGTGATTGCCCCGGGCTCCGGTTTCCAGTGACTGTGAGAAAATTCCTCGTTCCTGTCCGTCCACATAAAAGAGGGTTTCACGTCCTCCCAGGCCAGACCGGATATACAGGTTCTTTTCTGCTTCCTCCGCGTCGAGGGTGACTGTTCCCCGGAACCAGGTGTTGCTCCAGGCTTCTCCCCAGGGGGCTCCGGGTTCAGCCGGAGCCCAGGGCTGCGAGTCATCCGGTACGGCATAGAGATGCTCTTTGGTGTCCAGACGTTCCTGGGGAATCGTGCGGATGGGAGCAAACATGAGCGACTCGTAGGTAGGCACCATGCGGGTGACTTTATCAAGGGTACGTTGTGATGTGATCATAAGGTGATTGAGGGGAAAGCGTCAGGTCCAGCAGGGGGTGATGACCTCGAGGGTTTTCAGGGGAAGGAGCGTTCGTTGTTTGGCGGGTGGCGTTCCTGTCGTCATCCAAGTTGCCAGCAGTTCTGCAGCGTTGCTGCCCATAGCGGTGAAATCCTGAATGGCCACCATCGCCCTGGACGCCGGATGAGGCTCTCCGTTCCATCGGTCAAAGACGCCGAACACCATGGGGTGTTTTTTCAGCCAGGAATGGGATTCCAGTAATCTCATCACGCTGCCCTGATCATTTGCCAGTACTCCGATGGGCGCAGGGGTTTTCTCTTTCATGGGGCCGATAGAGGGATCCTGCCAGTGTGTCAGTTTTTTTGCGCTGATGACCTGACGGATACCGCGCAGGCGTTCAGAAAGGACAGAGTTGTCGGCTTTGAAATCAATCAGGAAGTGTTTGACTCCCTGTTGAGCGATGGTGGTGACCAGTTGGGCCGCCGCCTTTCGGTTTTGGGACGAGACGACCGGAATCTGCAGTCCCTTGATGGACCGGTCCAGAAAGATCACCGGAAGGGAGGAGTTTGAGAGGAGTGCCATAACTTCCTCTGAAGTTCCGGTGGCTCCGGGAATGAGTAAAGCTCCATCCGCGACACCTTCACTCAGGCGGTTGATCAGCCGACTCAGAGTGTCGGCATCATGATGGTGGACGGCGATGAGGGTGTCATAACCCAGTGCTGCCAGTGTCCGTGACGCTTGTTCAGCCGGAATTCGTTCCTCATCCTGAAGAGAGGGCAGGATGCAATAGACCGTCATTGTCTTCCCGGACTGTAGCCGGCGGGCGTTGAGGTTCGGTCGGTACCCCATGCGGGCGGCTGCCTCAAGTACCCGGGAGCGGGTTGCCTCATTTACCCGTGAGGAGCCGGAGAGGGCGCGGGAAATCGTGGAGACGTCAACACCACAGGCATCAGCAAGAACTTTAAGGGTGGGAGGCATAAAAAGAGGATTTTAATATCGCAGGTCTTTCATGGATTGAATGGGAGGGGGGCTAAGGATGCAAGAAAAATACAAACGTTTGTATTATGAAGAGTTGAAGTCACCTTATCTGGGATGACAAGGCTGTTTGCCTCTCTATCACGCCCTGCGGCAGCGTCCTGCTGAAACACTGATGTCTACGGAGGTCCATTGGGGCCTCAACTGAGGGTCGCACGGGGGGTGATCGGTTACGAAGAGAGGCGAAGGGTGGAAATGCTGAGAATCGTGTTTGGGGTTATCCCGGGGCTTCTCTTGCGTTTACCGGACTCAGTTGCTTATATATTTATGACTTACATTAAATATATTAAATAAGTTAATGGTTCTTATTGAGCGTAACGGAATCGAATCAAGGTAAAGCTATGTGTGGAATTTTAGGTGTGATCGGAAATCAGGTGGACCTGGAGAACGTGGACCGTGCCATGGGGTCCCAGTTCTGTCGTGGACCGGATTCCTTCGGGGTCTTTCAGGAACCGGGGATGCTGTTTGGTCACCGGCGGCTGGCGATTATGGATGTCTCCGTTCACTCGGCCCAGCCCATGCAGTTCGAGGATCTGGTTATGGTGTTCAACGGGGCGGTGTACAATTACCGGGAGATCCGCAGGGAGCTGGAGCAGAAAGGCTATTCGTTTTATTCCGACGGGGATACCGAGGTGATTCTCAAGGGCTATCACTACTGGGGCAGGGAGGTGCTGAAAAAATTCAATGGCATGTTCGCGTTTGCGGTCTGGGACCGCACCACCAAAGTGCTGTTTGCCGCCCGGGACCGTTTGGGAATCAAGCCGTTTTACTACAGCCTGGACAACGGTACATTCAAGTTTGCCTCCACCACCCAGTCGCTGCTGAAGCTGGGCGTCAGTGACACCAGCCTGAATCCGGTGGCGCTGAACCACTATTTCACCTTTCACACTGTGGTGCCGGCTCCCCATACCATGGTGAATGGAATCAAAAAACTTCCCCAGGCCTGCACGCTGGAGTTCCATGCCGACAGCGGGGAGCTGAAACTTCATGATCCCTATTGGCGTATTCCGACCCCCACTGCCTCGGGCGGGAGTTACGAAGACTGCCGGGACCTGCTGGCGGAAAAACTCGAACTGGCGGTCAAACACCGCATGACCGCGGCTGTGGATGTGGGAGTATTGTTATCCGGCGGACTGGACTCCTCCCTGATCACGGCTCTGGCCAATCAGCATCATCCCGATCTGCACACCTTTTCCATCGGGTTTGAAAGCACCGAGGAGGAGAAAGGGGATGAGTTTGAGTATTCGGATGTGATCGTGAATCACTTTCAAACCACCCATACCCAGATTCCCATTGAGAAAGGCCGTATGCTTTCCGCCCTGCCTCAGGCCGTGGCCGCCATGTCGGAACCCATGGGCAGCCACGATGCCATTGGCTTTTATCTGCTCAGTCAGGAGGTTTCCCGCAGCATCAAAGTGGTGCAGAGCGGACAGGGGGCGGATGAAGTGTTCGCCGGGTACCACTGGTATCCCAAAATTGCCGGATCCTCCCAGTCGGCGGCCGATGCCTATGAACAGGCATTCTTCGACCGGGATGAGGCGGATCTGAATGGATTACTGTCGAGGGACTATCAGGTTCCGGGCAACCCCGGCCGGGAGTTTCTGGACAGCTGGTTTGATGCCCTGGGCGATACGGCCGCGGTCGACAAAGCATTACACATCGATTCCGGTGTCATGCTGGTGGATGATCCTGTCAAGCGGGTGGACAACATGACCATGGCCTGGGGTCTGGAGGCCAGGGTGCCGTTTCTGGATCATGAACTGGTGGAGGCGGCCTTCACCATTCCGGCCGAATTCAAATACGAGGACGGTGGCAAAAAGATTCTCAAAGACGTGGCCCGGAAATACATTCCCTCCGATGTGATTGACCGACCCAAAGGCTACTTTCCGGTTCCCGCTCTGAAATACATCCGCGGCGATTATCTCGAGATGATCCGCTCCGCAGTGGACTCCCAACGGGCCCGCGAGCGGGGAATTGTCAGCCGCAAACGGCTCAACGACATGCTGCGCGCACCGGACGACTGTATCACCCGTCTGCGTGGAAACACCCTGTGGCAGTACGCCGTTCTGGAGATGTGGCTGCAGTCACAGGATCTGTGAGGTTCCCCATGAAAAAACGCACCATCATCGATGCCACCAAATCCCCCTCTCTGAAAAACTGGGGGGCGCCTCCGGATGGAGAGACCTTCAGCCGGGTGGAACAGGATGCCTACGTGGAATGCGGCTGGGGCCGGCTGATCTTTGCGCATACGTTTAAGGAAAACGACAAAGTGGCGGAGCTTCTCCGCGAAGAGAAAAAAGGATGCCGGGATATTTCGTTTTATATCCGCAATCCCCAGTTCACCATTTCCAAATCACCGCATGAATTCTTCCTCGATCCCTCCCAGACCCTGCGGTTTGACTTGGAGGAGTATGAGGAGACTCTCCCCGAAAAAACCAATTATCGTATCCGGGAGGCCGACTGGGACAGAGATCTGGAGGCCATCAACCGGATTTACTCCTCACACGGCATGGTGCCGGTGAAGCCCAAAGATATAGAACCGGGATCCTTCGGGCAAAAAATCATTTATTTCATCGCGGAGGATGAGGAAACCGGCGAAGCGGTGGGGTGTGTGATGGGGGCCGATCACGTAAACGTCTTCGGCGATCCTGAGAACGGCTGCAGTCTGTGGGCGCTGGCGGCCGATCCGCAGGCCCGCTATCCGGGTATCGGCACAGGTCTGGTGGTTCAGGTGCTTAACTTCTTCAAGGCGAAAGGACGCTCGTTTCTGGATCTGTCCGTGATGCACGACAGTGATGCCAAGGTGCTGTATGAAAAAATGGGATTCTACCCGGTGCCGGTCTTCACCCTGAAGCGGAAGAATGTCATCAATGAAAAACTCTATGTGGGAAATTTTCAGTCTGAGAAATTAAACCCCTACGCCACCATTATCGTGAATGAGGCCCGCCGCCGGGGAATCGGGGTTCACATTCTCGACGCCAAACACAATTATTTCAGTCTGGAGCACGGCGGCAGATCTATCGTCTGCTGGGAATCCCTTTCAGAACTCACCACCGCGGTGGCCATGAGCCGCTGCGCGGACAAGGAGATTACCCATGATCTCCTGGGGCCGGAGGGGATTCACCTTCCACCCCAGCACACCGTGTCGGATGACGAATCGGACTTCAACTTTCTCAAAGCCCATGGTCATATCGCGGTAAAACCTGCGGACGGCGAACAGGGAATGGGGGTCAGCCTGATGGTGCAGTCCACGGACGAACTGGAACTGGCCATCAAACGCGCCCGGGAAATCTGTTCCAAAGTGGTGCTGGAAAAATTCATTGAGGGACAGGACCTCCGCATTGTGGTGATCAATTTCGAGGTGGTGGCCGCGGCGGTGCGTAAACCCGCAGAAGTGGTGGGAGACGGAACCCATACGGTGAAAGAGCTGATTCAGAAACAGAGCCGCCGGCGCGAAATGGCCACCGGAGGGGAAAGCTTTATTCCCATTGATAAGGAAACCGAAAACTGCATTCAGTCGGCAGGATATGGCCTGAGCGATGTCCTGGCGCCCCGGGAAACCCTGCGGGTGCGGAAAACGGCCAACCTGCATACCGGCGGCACCATCCATGATGTCACGGCAGCCCTGCATCCCGCCCTGAAGAAAGCGGCGGTGCTGGTGGCCAAAACCATCAATATTCCCGTGGTCGGAGTGGACTTCATTGTGGATGCGCCCGACAAGGATGCCTACGTCTTTATCGAGGCCAACGAACGGCCCGGCCTCGCCAATCACGAACCGCAACCCACCGCACAGAAATTTATCGATATGTGTTTTCCCGATACCCAAAGCCCCGGAGCGTCTGAATGACGAAACCGTTTACGATTGATGTCACCTACCTGAAAGACACCCTCTTCAGCCTGCTGAATATCCCCAGCCCGGCAGGCTATACCGACCAGATTATCCACGCGGTCGGTGCCCAGCTGGAAGCGCTGGATGTCGACTTCGAGCTCACCCGGAAAGGGGCGATCCGGGGCACGATCCCGGGCGAGATCCACACGCCCGACCGCGCGGTGGTCTCGCATGTGGACACCCTGGGGGCGATGGTGAAATCCGTCAAAGAAAACACCCGACTGGGGCTGACGCCTATCGGACACTGGTCCGCCCGTTTCGCCGAGGGGGCCCGGGTCACCATTTTCACCGACACCACCACCAAAAGAGGCACCATTCTGCCACTGAAGGCCTCCGGACATACGTACAATGAGGAGGTCGACACCCAGCCGGTCAGCTGGGACAATCTCGAAATCCGCATTGATGAGATCTGCGACACCCGTCAGCAGGTGATGGACCTGGGGATCAACGTGGGGGACTTTGTGGCCATTGATCCTCAGCCGGAGATGACCGCCTCCGGATATATTGTCTCCCGGCACCTGGACAATAAAGCCGGGGTTGCGCTTCATCTGGCCGCCATTAAGGCGATACGGGATCATGACATTTCCCTGCCGGTGGACTGCCACCCCTTGTTTTCCATCTTCGAAGAGGTGGGATACGGGGCGGCTGCTATTCTGCCGGAGGATGTGGCGGGCATGGTGGCCATCCGTTCGAAGCCGGCGGCGAGGCGCTCAACGTGGAGCTGGCGCGGGTGCGCGAGGGAGAGTCCACCAAAAAAATGCAGTCGATGCTGGAGCTGGACCGCCCCTCTATTGACTGGGTGAGCATA
>CAZVCO010000116.1:8836-9948 GCA_964625795.1 uncultured Verrucomicrobiota bacterium
CCCCGGACAGAATTCATCCGAGCGCGGAGTGACGCTGGCCATGATGGACAGCAGTGGACCGTTTGATTATCATTTGACCCACAAGCTGATCGATCTGTGTGAAAAGAACGACATCCTCCATCACCGCGATGTCTTCAAATACTACCGCTCCGACTCCGCCTCCGCCAACGAGGCCGGAAACGATTTACGCACCGCATTGGTCTGCTTCGAACTCGATGCCTCCCACGGCTACGAGCGGACGCACATCGATTCGCTGGTGTCGGTGGCGGAGCTCATCGTGCATTACATGTCCAGTCCGGTGAAGATCAACCATGACCGCAAGCGCTTCGGCAGCCTGGACAGCTTCACCCGTCAGATTGAGCGGGAGAAGAAACCCAAAATCCTCTGACCGGTTTGGAGCCGCGGCCCTTTTTACAGAACAGCTTCCGGTTTCGCGTCACGTTCCGGCCGGTTCGCCGGGTATGCGCCCTCCACGTTCTGTTGATCTTCATCCTGTTGGGCGGGACTGCCTGCCGGCGTGAACCGGTTTCCGATCTTCCGCCTCCGCCGGCATCCCCCGTCCGGGGCGGTACCCTGCGCATGGCGGTTCAGGCGGAGGGCAAACGTCTGGATCCGCATGTGGTGACAGACGCCGCGTCCATGCGGCTGATCGAAAATCTCTACGCGACTTTACTGCAGTACACTCCTGAGAGTGGTGATGTGGTCCCCTGGCTGGCCGAATCAGTTCAGATCAGCCCGGATGGTAAAACCTACCGCTTTCAGCTGGTCACCAACGCGGTGTTTCATGTCAGCGGCCGGAAGGTCACCTCGGAGGATGTGGCATATTCCCTGCAGCGGATCCGCGATAAAGGAATACGGGCGGATGCTTTTTCCGCGGTGACAGAGGTGCAGACCCCCGATCCCCACACCGTGGTGCTGAAACTGTCTGAACCCTCCGCTCCTCTGCTGACCGCACTGGCCAACCCCATGAACGCGGTGGTGGACCGCGAGGAGGTGGAGGCGAATGGCGGACGTCTCGACCGGGTGGATGCCGGGTGCGGCCCGTTTGAGCTGGTGGAGTGGGTACAGGGGCGTCATCTTATCCTGGAGCGATCAAAGACGTTTTTTGAGGA
>CAZVCO010000117.1:0-2011 GCA_964625795.1 uncultured Verrucomicrobiota bacterium
CGGGGCGAGGTGGTGACTCCGGCCCGGGTGCCGTCCACGGAGGATCTGCAGCGGCTTTTCCGGATGGAGATGGGGCTGGTGCGGGCGGAGAATGCGGGGAGCCTGCCCGAGAACGACAATCATCGGAGGGAGTACCGGGGTGGAGAGCCGTATGCGCTTTCCGTGGCGGAGAAGCCGGTTACCTATAAACTCTGGAATCTGTTGCGACACTGGGCGCAGACAGAAAAGGGGTACCACTTCAATTATGAGGGGGACATGGGGAGTGTGCAGTATTTCACCGTGGAGACGGCGGGGTTTTCCCGCAGTCCGGAGGAACCGGTGACTCATATCGCCTGGGTGGACGCCGTGGTGTGGTGCAATGCCCTGTCCGAACTGTTCGGCCTCGAACCGGTGTATGTGGACAAAGACAGCGGGGAGGTCTGGCGGGATGCGGGAGGGCACCGGGTGGATTCGTATGAGCCCTACGCTTACGCCAATACCGGCCGGTATCATGACCGTCCCATCGACACCGGGGCGGTCATTGAACTCCGCGCCCTCACCGGACGCCCGGGCTTCCGTCTGCCCAGTCTGGCGGAGATGGAGGCGCTGACGGATAAAAACGCCTCGCCGGAAAACGGGTGGTTCCGGGAAAATTCCGGGGGACGCACCCATCCGGTCGGCACCCAACCCGCAAACGCGCTGGGACTGTTTGATGTGGAGGGCAATGTGCAGGTCCATACCTGGGGCGGAGGAGGCCTGTTTGGACAGATCCGTTTTGGTAAATCCTTTGCGGACCATTCCGGGACGTATCCGCATCCCATGACCCGCAAGGAAAACCCTTTTGTGGGAAGGAGCTACGTTGGGTTTCGCCCCGTTCGCCGTGCGCAATAAATCTTTAAAGGTACTTCAGCTTAGATCGTGAAGGGAAGGGGGCGAGTGCAGGTACCGTCAGGAGCTCGTATGCATGCAATGAGCCAACAGGGGGGCACAGAGGCCGTTCATGGCCGTGTAGGCCCCGGGGGTGAGGTGAAGCCGGTCGTCCTGAAAGAAGTTCTTGCGGATGTGCCCGTCCGAATGAAAGAACAGAGGGTTCAGATCGATAAACATGGCATGGGAATCCTCTGCCAGAAAATTCCGGATTTCCTCATTAACCCGGTCCACATCGGCCCAGCACTTTTGTTTTTCCGGCGCTTTGATGATGCTGTGGTAGACGATAGGCACATGGGGCAGGGTAGACCGTATGCCTTCAACGATCTTCAGGGTGCGGTCGATCACTCCATCGGCATCTTTCCCCCGGGAGAGATCATTGCTACCGCAGTAGAACGCCAGCACGCGTGGAGAGATCGTGTTCAGCGCCAAGGGCAGTTTCTCCAGCCAGTAAGCGGTTTCGGTTCCGCCCACCGCGCGGTTGACGATGTTGTGATTCGGGAGCGCACGGTTGAGAGTTGTCCAGGCTTCAAAAATTGAACTGCCGACCAGCAGGATGTCGCATACGCTCATGTGCTTAACGTTCAGTGAGGCACACGAAACGTCATGGACGTTCAATCAGGTAGTAAAAGGTGGAGGGCAGCAGATGCAGGGTGGCGCCGACTGCAGCATCTGTCACCGGAACGCCATTTACATCCAGGGCAGTAAAGCGAAGCCGGTTGGCGTCCGGACGCCGGAATGTCAGCGACCCAAGTATGTTGTCAATCAGTATGGGGGCGGTGCCAATACTGCGGATAATTTTATCCGGGTCTCCGGTAGAATAATAGGCGGTGTTGGATTCCAGACTCATGACGGACAGGAGCATCTTCCGTGAAAAGTCCAGAGGCTTTCCATCCAGAGAAACAACGGTAAACGCTCCAAAAGGCATGGAGGAGGTGAACGTGATGTCCCGCAATTGAATGTCGCGGTTCATGTCAAAAAATCCGGTCGATCCCTGTAGATGAGGCTGATTGATACTGAACAGCCCTTTGTCGGTATTCCATTCGATGGATGACGGATCGGAGGGGCCTGTGAATTCTTCAAAAGACAACCCGTCTTCAACCTG
>CAZVCO010000117.1:2027-6768 GCA_964625795.1 uncultured Verrucomicrobiota bacterium
AAAATGAATCTTCACAGGTCCCTGGGTCCAAAGGGCCTTTTCTTTTTCCGGAACTTTATCCGTCGCGTCCAGAGGAACGGCAGGGGAGCCGATTTGGGAATCACTTGTTACCGCCACTGGCAGCGGAGAGCCCGAAAAAAGTCTCTGGTCGGAAAGCTCAAGCCGGGCGGCAGTGGGGCCTTCAGCGAAGTACCCATTTTCAAAGGCATGTGCCAGGCCCGGCATCAGGATAAGTGAGGCAGGGGTGGTGGAACGGGTTCGGGTAAAATCAATCGCACTCTGCCAATGAGGAGAGGACAGGCCTGTATACCCAATGCCGTCCACCCCCTGTATGGCGCTGAGAGCGAAGGTCATTAACAACGACTCGGTGCGGAAACGGTTGGGCCGTGCCCAATTGACCTCGCTTAAAAAGACCGGCATCTCATTGACCGTCGGCTGGTTCAGCGGGAGGTTAGAGATGTCGGGAGATCTTTCGATCAACGGATCCATACGGACCAGGCTGCGGTCCCGGTAGCGACTGTTGACGGAGATGACCCACAGGTTGAAGTCCGGTTCAAAGGGGGCTTTTATCAACGCGTGAGTTTCAAGATAGTCACCCACCGAACGGGACCAGAGATTGGCCATGCCCGCCAAGCCCTGGTAGCTCGTGGACTTGTTTGTCGTACTGATCAGACCTTCGTAGCCAAGATCGGAACGGAAAAAGTCGATGCTTCTCTGGAAAAAAGCCCGTTGATGTTCTGCTAAGAACTGTACCGTGTCCCGCACACGGGCCTGATCGGTCTGCCCCCATTCTGAAAAGTCAGCCAACTCAAAACGGCCTTTCTCCGGCTTGTCGCGCGGCCGTTTGCCTCCCTTCCATGAGGGTGGAACCGCACCCGCCGCATTCTCCTTTTCCTGCATCCAATGGTAAAATTCGGCCTCAATCGGGTGCTTAATGGCATCACCGTATACTCCCGGCCTCGACCAGTCAGGGGTCAACAACGTTTCCTGCTGGGCGAGGGTGACGAACGCTACGCAGGAGGATTCCCCCAATGGTGTGCCATCGGACAGTTCCGCGGAAAAGACGGCTGCCCAGGATCGTCTCCAGGCCCCCTCGAACTCCTCATTGAATTGCAGCAGGGGACTGAGTGACGGGTTTAAAGGCATTTCCTTCATTTCGGTGATGGAGGCATACCCCGGAATATTGTCAGATCTGGCAGAGACACTGCCCCGGAGATTCCAGGTGAGCGCGGTGTACAGACCCGCCTTCCGAAAAGAGTCCACCGCGTTGACGAGTGTGGAGAGAGCCTCCTGGTCCAGGACAAATTCGGGTCCATCCTCATTCTGATAGTTGAAGAGGTGGGCCAATTCGATCCGCACCGTATTGATCCCGCGTTTCTCAATAAAATTGATCAGATACTCCAGACTGGGTGTAAAGCTGAGCAACTCGTTGGAGAGATTGATTGCAACAGGACGGAACGGGGCATCGTCCCGTTCGAAACGGGACCCGACCGCTTTTATCCGCAGTGTCGAAATATCATCAGGAACACGAAAAAGATCAAAGGAGGAAGATTCTGATGAATCCAAAGGCGATTCAAACGAAAAACGTTCTGCCTGAAGGATGTCGTATTTCTGGTTGGGTTTGAGTTTGCCCTTTGGAAAAAACAGTTGTTTCGAAAAAAGAAATACATCATAACCCAGAGGTTGGAATCCAGCTGATATTTCAGGGCTGCTGAAAATAGGACGGATCCTGAGAGTGTTCGTTCCGGCCTTGAGAGAGACCTGTCCCACGTAAACCCAGTTCAGGGTGATGCGGTCTTCATCCTCCCGGTAAGGCAGACTGTCGAGAATGATTTGATCATCCGGATCCAGCCTCTGCCAGGACTCACGGTTGATGCGCCATTCAAAGGCACCAAACCGTGAGAATTTCCTTACGTAAAAATAATACGTGCCGGTTTCCTCAGCCGCAATCTCGAGTTTGATTTCCGGTTCGAAATCCGGATCATGCCACTGCAGACTCAGCCAGTCGCCATCCGAGAGAGCGTCCTCCTCCCAGAAGGCTTCCGGCGCATAGGTCATTGAATCTTCAAGCGGAAAGTTTGCCTGGGCTTTCTCCGCCTCAATCCACAAATAAGGTGAGGCGTGAAGAAGGGAGGCCGTCAGGAAGATGCAGGTGAAAAGGTTCCAGGTTTTCATAGATTCAAGTAGGTGATGGAAACGTCATCTCCTTTGCCGGCGGGAAAGACAAAGAGGGCCTCTCTTTGCCTGGGTGAGGGGAACGGCCGTACGGTTTTTTCCACGGAGATCCATCCCCGGGGTGCGCGAACGGCAAGACCCAGTTCGATCTCACCCCCTTGTGCGCCGGGGTTGGTCAGGACCGTTTCCTGCATAGGAGACAAATAGGCAACCTCTTTGTTGACGGCATAGGCTAAGCGGTATGGACTTAAATTAAAGATCCGGAGCGTTCCGGGGGGATGGGACTGTGGGCTATTCTCAAAAGGCGTCACGGTGAGGTCGTCTGTTCCGGTCACCGCCAGAATAACCCGACGCAAGACCGAGTTGAGTCTGATGGGAATGGGGGCTTTGTTTCCCAGGTGAACATCGATCTGTGCGGCCTGCGGCCTCACCCTGAGTTGTTTCTGCTGAAGGTCGTTGGGGTTAAGAATTAATCCGATCCGGTCGATTTGCGAATGAACCGAAGCTCTGGAGGTGGAAGGCAGTCCGCCGGAAAAATTCAGCAGCCTGACCTCAATCTGATTGTCCGCCCGTCTTGGAGCCGCCTGTCCGGTTTCCGGGGGTTGCTCAGAGGTCACTAATTCAACCGGTCGGCGAAGGTACAATGTGGAGAGTTTCGGGATAAGAGACCGGCTTGAGGGATTGGCGGTAATGATGGCAACCAGGCGGGTCCCTGAACGAATTCGCCAGCCGGACTGCAGGAGACTTTCCCACCCGTGTTCGGTCTGATAGGCCAATTCAAATGCCACGCGGTTCTCTTTTGCGGGGGCAGGGCTGATGATCTCAGACTGACCGGGGTTTATCCGGAGGGTTTTATCGCTGATTCTCATCCCGACAGTGGATTCAAAAAGGTTGAGGACCATAACGTTCCCGGTGGGAAGGGATTGCTCACTTACGTCAAAAACGAGCGTCTGCAGACGTTCATTGCGTGGCAGCAACGCCGCAACAGCATCCGTGACGCCCTGCGGAATCTCCAACCCGCCGACCGGATGGTATACCGGTCCGCCTTCCTCCTCTGTGCGTCTGAATAAGGTGAGTGTCTCACCAGAGGGGACCGGTTGACTGTTTCCGAGGGAGCCATTGCCGACCTGAATCGGCCGCATTTCATTTTCAGGTGAACGGATGTAAAAACGGGGGGCTGTCTGCCGTTCCGGTATAAAGGTAATGATTCTTAATGTACATACCGGTGGCGTTTCGGGCTGGGCGAACACCAGGCTCATGGCCGCTAAACCCGCCAGTATCCGGATCTTGAGGTTCCTTGGCAGGAGAGGAGGTGTGGATGAAGCGAACATGAAAAGAATCATCAGGATTATAATTCTGATTCCGATAGTTCCCGAATGGACACAATATAAAACCGGCGGCCAAATACCGTGGGGCTGGGGTCCCATGGATCCGCGGGTGGCAAAGTGCCGGACCCCTCAACATAGTCGGCGCGTCGCTGAACCACCGCTTCAAGCCAGACTTCGCTGGCCGTTTCCCCGTCGGGGGTGGTGACCCGGCCATAACTCCGGACCTTGAACGTATCCGACCGTGCCCGCAGAACCGGAGCCAGGACCGACAGAAGATCGGCCTGTTCCAGAAAACCCGGTGTGCCTGCCGAGGTAGGATATACATCCTCACCCATCAATACGTTTTCGGTTACATAGCCCCGGTCACTTCCGTCGGTATTAACGGCAATATGATCACGCTCAAAGAGGTTGTAGGTGTTGCCGAGGGGGTCGGTCTCTGAATCGATGAACGTGGAATTGATAGATCCGGTGCTGCCGCCGTAATTGGAAACCCGGTCGATGGCGGATTGCAGCACACCCCGGAAACGGGTCCAGTACCTGCGTCCATTGGCTTCAATATTTCTGTCATTTCCCGCCGTAACGGGGCGGCGGTTCACAAAGTCCGCGATGCCCATAAAGGGGCCCCGCAGCTGAATGTCCTCCACAATTGCCGCCGCCAACTCATCGATTTCCTCAGCCGTCAGGCCGCGGATCCCGGTATAATTTCCAGCCTGTCCTCCGGTATCTGTGGTTACCGCCAGTGCATCATAATAAGTGCCCTGCGGATCGCCGGAGGTATCACGCCAGGGTTCCGGAATAGACGCTATGAGGGAGATATCATCTGAATCGTCCGTATCCACGGTTACGGCGGGCAATCCGTTTATATCCAGGCCGATGAAACTGCCCAGCAGTGCTTTCCATGCCTCCACGGAGGTGGAATTAATATTGAACGCCCCGTCGATGCTTAAAAAAGCGGCTCCCCGATCAAAGCGCTCCTCGGGATCCAAGGCGATGTCCCGGTAAGTTGCTGACCCGGTGGTGTGAACGTCAAGACGGCTGTTGGGGAGGTGCGAGTTCGACGTGGCGAAATCATGATAATCTGAATGGAGCTGGGTGGCGAGGCCGGCATCAACCGTGGAGAGATAAAACGAATCCCAAAGTGCTTCATTGGCAAGATAGGAAAGGTCCAGAAACTCATTTTTGTTGGCGGGCAGGGTGGGGGAGAGCCAGCTGCGCCCGTCGCGGGCCATCAGGACCTG
>CAZVCO010000117.1:6778-9859 GCA_964625795.1 uncultured Verrucomicrobiota bacterium
GTGGGGGAGAGGCTTCCGTCAAAAAAACCTGAATAATGATCGGCACTCATATCCGCCGGCACGTAGGAGTTGCCGATGGCATAATTCGGCTGATTACTGAATTCGCCCAGCGAGGTGTGATGCAGCCGGCCTAACGACAGTAATGGGTTTCCGTCGGGAACATCAAAAATGGGGTAGAAATAGCCATGACTCAGGGTGGGGGGGAGTTGATTCTCAATACCATCCGCTCCGACATGTCCTCCGTACACCCCGTAAATACGTCCGCTGCCAAAATCTGAGCTGAGATCGAAATCTGTGGTTCCCCACGCATCGATGGGGCCCCATGCAATATCCGGAGGATGGTAAGCGGGACCCGATCGCCTAGGCTGCTCAATGGTTTTGGCCCGGAAGCTGTACATGGTCATGTTTCGCAATGAGCCATAAAAGGTGACCGATCCGGAACTCCATCTGCCTGTTTTGTTCACCAAAGGCCGCATGGGCCAGGTGATCGGACCATTTTTGGCCCAGGGGCCGGTGGACAGATTTCTGTTGTTAAGGCGGTTTGAGCCCAGTGAGCGGTAATTGACCACGGTCTGAAGTGCCGTCGACTGGGTATCATTGGTTCCAAGATGAAGTCCGAAATTCACCGTTCCCACTAGGTCATAGTCATTGTGAACATTTTTGGAACTGTTGTCGTTGGCTATCAGATTCCCGCTTACGGTTGGGGTCAAAGGGCCCGATCTGAAACCAACAAAGGTATTGTTCTGTTCGTAGTCAGATGCCCACCCTCCGCGGGTCATCTGCAGGGGAAAGGGGTTGGTGGTACTCCCGTCGTTCAGGCGGCTGTCGGTTGCCAGACTGTAGATCACGCATTCCCCGGGAGCGAGTTGAGTTTCGCTGGCAGGAAGCGTCAGCAGTAGGTGGCCGTTGCTGTCCGGGTATCCGGCAGGGGCCGTATTCAGACTCTGCAGGTCGATGGAGACCGCCCCCAGGTCCTCATCTGCCGGAGGCGGGATATTATCAAGAACGCCGGTCCCGTTGGCATCGATGAAAACGGAGTCGATGGTGAAGTTCGGGGCACCGCCCGTTTCGGTGAAGTCAAAGCGCAGCGTGTAGTCCTGCCCCGGCATGGTGGTATTATACGGGTTCCACAAAACCACAAAGGGGTGGATGCGAAACTCGAGATAATTGGTCCCGGTACTGACGTCCAGTCCCAGTGACCAGGGGATTCCCACATTCAGCACCACAGGATGAAAGCTGTGAGACACATTTGCCTCGGTGCTTTCCATACTGCGGGGAGTACTGCCGGATCCGAGAGAAACCCAATCCCGTAATAAACCCCAGCGGGGCAAGTTGCGGGCATCAGGGGCAAGATGCATGTCCGGAAAGCGGGAGATATCAAACAGGGGATCGGTATCATTCAGCCCTGCTCCCTGATCAAAATATGCCGTCAGATCTTTTTGTAATCCTCCGTTCTGAGTGTCGGTCAACAGGCCACGACTGAATGAAGTGATGCTGTGAAACTGATCTTCAATAAAATCCGAATAGCCGGTTCCTAAAAATTCTGCATACGGGAGGGTTATAATTTTGTCCAACTGGTTGCGAAACGAGGGGTCGGTGTAGTCATACTCAGTAAATGTCAGCCCGGACATCGCCTGTATCCCCGTTCGCAGCGGCGCCTTCAGACGCTGGGTGTAGTCCGGTGTCCCGGGAGCCGCGGAGGCCTGAGCCTCGGGTTCCACAACGTTCAGTTTGGCTTTTATCCCCTCATCCGCGACCCACCACGCATAATCGCCGTCACGCATCCCATTGAGGTCGTACACTCCCACTTTTCCGGCATTCACTCTATTTTCTGCTGGAGTTGATGTGTTTCCATACAGGCGCACCCGGTCATCATTAGGGATATCGATGGCGGGTTGGGTGAAATGAATAAACGTCGTTCGGCTGGCATCCGAAGTTAGAAATCCACTGTGTTGTGGATCATGAAGCCTGGGATCTGAAATCAACCAGACCAAAGGCTGTGCTTTCTGGTTGTCCGAACCATATGCAGAAAAGGCGGTGTTGGGAATAAGGGCACCATCGTTACGGGAAGGATCATCGATATAGCGCCGGATGCTTGAATCCCAGACGCCTACCCAGTTTTGATGTTCAGGCCGGATATCCAGCGTCGGTGGAGAGGTTGAGAACTCTTCAGATAAGATATCGGCTCTGGCCGTGACCCGCTGGTCCAGACCAGCATGAAGCTGAAGGGTTCCCAATGCGATTTCCAGGCCGATTTGTGCATTATGAAAGGCGAGTGTACGCTGTTGACGGTTTGAGGTCTTCTGCATTTCAAGCCGGACCATCACCACAAAACTCAGCACAATGACCATCAGGAGGCTCACCATCAGTATGGTGAGCAGCAACGCGGATCCTTGTCGAGAGCTGCGGTCGGACTTGTTCATTCTGAATACATTACACAGCATGGGTCCGTATGATAAATTCAACCTTTTGCATATTGTTGCCCTTCAGCGTGGAAAACCTGGTGCTATTCGCCAAGATGACCTGATGTGCATAGAAATCCATTCACAAATGGTAACATAAGAGACTGATCCGTAGAGAGTGAGAAGTGCCAAAACGGATGATGTTGTGAAAAGGCTTGGCTGAAGGTTATGACGATGACGTTGACGCGGGCTTAACGGTTACCAAACAGGACGGGCTGCCCTCATGTCGCAAGGGAAGGCCGTTCACCGGATTCCCTTCCAGGTTGATGTTCCAGGGGGCGGGTTGGGGCCACTCCGGTTCGTCCGGGATCTCCAGCCAGTCGCGCGGCCGGATGCTGATCGGCGCCGGCTCCGGGAAGTCCTTGAACCAGGGTCCATAGGAGGGTCCGAGCACCTGCTCGCGCTCGGCGGCGAGCACCGCCAGATCGGCCTGTTTGACGGCGGCTGGTTCGGGATAGGCCAGACCGAAGACCTCGGCGACAACAGCGCTGATGCGCGCCTCGACGGCCTTATACTCCGGCATCACCTGCTTGAGCGGACTGACCATGTCGCCGATATAGGCCTCGGCGGCATCGTGCAGCAGGCCCTCGAGCCGCAGCTCGGGCGGCAGCAGTTCGGC
>CAZVCO010000118.1:0-9817 GCA_964625795.1 uncultured Verrucomicrobiota bacterium
TGGAGGAGCTGGATGTGCGGGAGGCCTCGTTTGAGATACCGGACGGGGTGGAGGCGGTGTTTCCGGTGCTGCACGGCAGTTTCGGGGAGGACGGCACGGTTCAGCGTCGGCTGGAGGATCTGAATCTCCCCTACACAGGCTCCCGCAGTTGGGAGATGCCGCGGAGTTTTGACAAGGAAATCACCCGGGCACTGCTGATCCAGGCCGGGGTTCCGGTGGCGGAGGGGGAAATGATCGAGCCGGGGGAGGAGATCACCCGGGCGGTTCCGCTGGTGATCAAGGCCCCCCGGCAGGGATCGAGCATCGGATTGGAGATCGTAACGGAAACGGCGCGGATTCCGGAGGCGCTGGCCGGGGTGCGTCAGTTTGATGAGCGGGTGCTGGTGGAATCGTTTGTGGAGGGTCGGGAGGTCACGGTGGGATTTGTGGGGGAGACGGTGCTGCCGGTGATTGAGATCCGTCCGGCGGAGGGCACCTATGATTATGAGGCCAAGTATGAACGGAACGACACCCAGTATCTGGTGCCGGCGCCGCTGGAGCCCGAGGAGGAGGCCGCCATTGTGGCCACCGCCCGTAAAGCGTATCAGATCCTGGGGGGGAGGCATTTCGGCCGGGTTGATTTGCGGTTGCCGGACAGTGGGGATCCGGTGGTACTGGAGCTGAATCCTATTCCTGGGTTCACTGCCACCAGCCTGATGCCCAAAGCTGCAGCGGCCTTGGGGATTGATTTCCCCTCTCTGTGTGTTCTCATTCTGAATCAGGCAGAACTTTCTTTCAGCTATGGCCAGAACAAAACGTAACTCCAGACGGCGCGGCAGCGTTCTCCAGGTCTCCACCACGGCGTCCTCCTCTCCCATCGGACTGCCGGCCGGGGCCTTTTTCCTGTTTGGGGGGCTGTGTCTCCTGATGGCGGGGTGGGGGATCTGGCTGGTGGTGGGCTGGATGCACTCGGTGTTGTTCACCCAGAATGACCGCTTTGAACTGGAGCGGATTGAAGCCCGGACGGACGGGGTACTGACAGAAGAGCTTCTGCAGGAGTGGATCGGAGTGGAGCCGGGAACCAATTTGTATGAACTGGATTTATCTGCGTTGAGGAAGCGCATGGAATCACATGCCATTGTGCGCAAGGCGCTGGTCCGCCGCAGTCTGCCGGACGGGCTCGAGATCGCGGTGAATGAGCGGGTGCCTATTGCCCGTATGGGCCAGGTGGAGGGTCGGCTGAATTGGCTGCTGGACAAAGACGGGGTGCTGATTCAGAAAAGTTTTCAGTCCAAGCATCTGCCGTTTCTGGTGGGCGTGCGGCAGGATGTGACCCTGGGGGAATCGGTGGTGGACAGTCCGGCGGTGCATGCGTTGGCCTGTATCGAGGATCTGCGGGTGCTGCCGTCCAAAATGCGGGATCTACTGCGGGTGCACGTGATCAGCGTGGGGCATCCGGATTATCTGGATGTGCGCACCCGGGACGGATTTCAGATTCTGCTGCCGCGGGTGGAGGACTATGAGGAGCTGCTGAGCCGTGCCTCCCGGGCGGTGTTTGATATTACCCAGCGGAATGACCCGAGCCGCCTGATCAATCTGACCCCGGATGGACGAAACGTCATTGTAGGACCGAAATAAACCATGGCTCATCCCATTGCAGTTCTGGAAGTCGGCACGGCTGAGACCCGGGTTCTGGTGGCGGAGCCCCGGGAGGACGGACACCTCATGATTACCGGGCTGGGGCGGACGCCCTCCAGCGGGGTGCGGAAAAGTGAGATCGTGGATCTGGAGAATGCCAAAATCTGCGTGAAATCGGCGCTGACGGAGGCAGAGAACAATGCCGGGGTTTCCATTCAGGAGGTCTGGCTGGTGTTCAGCGGGGCGCATATCCGCCATTTGAATAACCGGGGGACGGTAACGGTGATGTCGGAGGATCAGGTGATCTCGGTCGAAGAGCGTCAGGAGGCCATGGAGGCGGCCCAGGCGGTGAGTCTGCCGCATGACTGCGAAACGATCCATCACATCTGCGGCCGGTATCATGTGGACGGGAACGCGGAGGGGGTGCTGAATCCGGACGGGATGAGCGGCTCCCGGCTGTCGGTGGACATGCTGATTCTCTATGCCGCGAGTAATCGGCTGCGCAATCTGCTTCGCCTGGTGGAGGAGTCCGGGGTGGAGGTGGCCGAGGTGGCATTTGGCGGACTTTGTTCGGGATTCTCAGTGTTGACCCCTCAGCAGAAAGAGGTTGGGGCTATCCTGATTGATCTGGGGGCGGGCACCACGGATTTTGTGGTGTATTCCGACCGGGTAGTGGCCATGGCCGGTTGCCTTGGGGTGGGGGGGGATCACATCACCAATGATCTTGCTATGGGGCTGAATCTGTCCACCCAGCAGGCGGAGCGGGTGAAGGTGCAGTCGGGGGGTGCCATGGTGGATCTGGGGGCGCGTGGACGGAGGGTGGCGGTGCCGCCGGAGACGGGTTTCAGGGCCCGGGATATTCTGCTGCGCGATGTGAACACCGTGATTCATGCCCGCACCGAGGAGATCTTTGAGCTGATCCGCGACCGGATCCGGGAAGAAGTGCCGAGACGGAATTTCGGGTCCGGGGTTATTCTCACCGGGGGTGGAGCCAATATGGAGCGCATACAGGATCTGGCCAGCCTGGTCTTCGAACTGCCCTGTCATATTGGCTGTCCGCGCGACATCAGCGGTCTGGCGCTTCCCTCGGAAAGCCCGGAGTATGCCTCCACGGTCGGGATGCTCAAGTACGGCATGCGGGAGCAGTCCTCCGCCCCTCCCGGCCCGGGAATCGGATCATTGCTGCGGAAGGTGTTCAGAAAGCCATGAGTGAACCGTTGATGACAGAAGAGACGCCGCAGGTGCGGGACCCCACCCGGTTCTTATTTCTGGGGGTGGGCCATGCCGGGGGCACGCTGATCTCGCATCTGCCCAAACGGGTGCCGGAATTTGACTATGCGGCGGTGGACACGGATCGTTCCAGTCTGGCCGCCCTGCCGTTTGAGCGGAAAATCCTGTTGGGGGAATCCTGTGCGAACGGACTGGGAACCGGAGGGGATCCGGAACTGGCGGAATCCTGTCTGGAGGAGGGACACCCGGATCTGTATGCTCTGTTTCAGGATGTGGATGTGGTGATCCTGGTGGCCGGTCTTGGGGGCGGCACCGGCAGTGTGATTGGGGCTGCCCTGGCCGAGATGGCCCGGGAAGCGGGGGCGCTGGTGCTGTGTGCGCTGGTGCGTCCGCTGGAAGCGGAGGGGGGGAGGTGCCGCGAGCGGGCCGATGCGGCGGTGGTGTTGTACAGGGACATTAGCGACGGGGTGTTTCTATTTCCCTTGGAGGTGCTCAAAGCCTCGGAGGATCCCTCCATGCTGTTGCCGCGTCTGCTTAAACGCTGCGGAATGGAGATCGGAAGATCCCTGGGCGGACTGGCCGTGCTGCTGCGCACGGGCTGGCTGCTGCCGATGTCGGTTCAGGATCTGGTGCAGACCCTGCGTCGGGCGGATGGCTGCTGCCGGCTGATTGCTACTTCTGCAGAGGGGGAGAAACGGGTGGCGGAGTCGCTGGACAAACTTTTCACCCATCCCCTGATTGAGCATGGCAGTCTGCTGGCGCATTCGGGCGGGGTGTTAGTGGGGATTCTGTGTGGTCCCCAGACCCCCTTATCGGAACTGGAATCGATCAGCCTTGAAATCCGCCGGGTGTTGCGTTCGGATGCCGACTGGAAACTGGGGGTGGGTCAGGATGAGCGGTTTGGCCGGCATCTGGCCCTGGTGGTGATGGTTGCGGAAAAGTGGTCGGCCTCCACTGTGCCGCTGGAGGCCATGAAGGAGGACGGGGCCGGGGAGTCGGATTCAGAACAGGCGGAACTGTGGCGCGAACAGGAACTGATTCAGGGGGAAATCGATCTGGCCGGACCCGGCAAGGGCAGATTCAAAGACAGTGCGCCCACCATTGTGGCCGGAACGGATCTCGATACGCCCACATTTATCCGCAAAGGAATCCGACTGAGTTTTCAGCGGAACAAGGAGTCGGGATGAGCGGAGTGTGGTGGAGGTGTCTGATCCTCCTCCTGCTGCTGGGCCCGTGCCTGGCTTTTGCGGAAATGGGGGAACTGGTAAAGCAGTTGGGGCATGCCGACCTGAGAAAAAGGAACGAGGCCGAGGAGGAGCTACAGGCCCGGGCGGAGGGTCAGCCGAGAGAGATGATGATGCGACTGGCCGAACACCTTGGGCGGGCCGAGGATCTGGAAGTGCGCGCGCGGCTGGAGAAGCTGCTGACCGGGCTGGCCCGGGAATGGATCTTTTATCATCCGCCGGCCTTCATGGGGATCAATTACCGCATGGTCTATCTGGAGGATGATGACAAGGCGGTGGAGGTGCTGCAGGTGCTGCCGGGTGAAGCAGCCGAGCAGGCGGGGATTCAGGCCAATGACCGCATTCTGGAATTTGAGGGGGTCGATATCGGGGACATGGAGAATCAGGAGGCTTTTGCGGACGCCATTGCGGCACTGCAGCCGGGTCAGCTGGTGGAAGTGGTGGTGCTTCGGAAGGGAAGAGAAGCTCAGATCCGCTTTCCTCTTGGGGTGCGGGACCTCGAACATATGAACATCCCGGTTGCCGCGGCCGAAGAGGAGCAGAAGATCACGGAGTGGCTGTCCGGTCTCCGCGGTGGCGGGGACACGGATTCACGTGAGCCTATGGGGCATTTCAGGACAGCGGAACCATTGGAGGATGGTCGTTAAAGATTGAGCCGGGGGCACTCATGGCGGCGATCTGCGACCCCGCCTCCGGCGGGCAAGCCCTCCGGGGCATCGTTATTTTTGGCACATCTTCCCGACCCCGGAGGGGGGGGCGAAGACAACGTTACCGCCGTCCGCCCAGCAGACCGGAACGGTAGAGCCAGTACAGGAGGGTCATGACGGCGGAGACCGCGGCGGCCAGATAGGTGAGAAACGCGGCGTCCAACACGGCCCCGGCGTCCTTTTCCTGCATGGGGCTGACAATGCCGTTGCTTACCATTAATTTCTTGGCCCGGGCACTGGCATCCCATTCCACCGGCAGGGTGACCAGAGTGAACACCACGGAGACGGTGAGCAGCAGGGCACCAGCAATCATCATAAACCGCCCCGCCGGGGCTGAACTCATGAGGAAGCCCAGCAGCAGCAGTGGCATGCTCAGCCGGCTGGTGAAATTGGTGGCCGGAACCAGTGCGCTTCGCATGGCCAGAGGAGCATACTTCTGCGCGTGCTGCAGGGCATGTCCCGCTTCATGACAGGCGACGCCCACTGCGGAGAGACTGCGGCCGTCGTGCACTTGGGGGCTGAGCCGCAGGACGCGTGCGCGCGGATCATAATGATCACTGAGGAAGCCCTGTACGCGCTCCACCGCAATGTCGTCCAGGCCCTCACGGCGCATCATCTGATACGCAGCTTGGGCGCCGGTGAGTCCACTGGACGGAGCCACTTTCGCGTATTTCCTGAACCGGGACTCCGTCATGGTTTTGGCCACGATGGACAGGAGAATGGCCGGGGCGGCAAATAAAAAATACATGGGGTCAAAGATCATGATAGGTCCTTAGATACGCGGGAAATGAAAATGTTCAACTTGCGGAGGCGTTTTCAGGAGGCTTTCGCGCTGAAAATCACCACGCTGTGGGGTTTGGTGAGCAGGGAGGTGCCCAGATTGCTGCGGTGAACCCGTTTCGCGGTGGTGTAGGCTCTCATTTTCCATTTATAATGATCGGTGTCGGGCAGAGTGAACCGCACGGAATGGCGGGAGGCATTGAAAAAGATTAGCACGTCCTCGGAATCCTCCTCCAGATTGAGGCAGTGTGCTTTTCCGCTCAGACGCAGGCCCACGGCCTGATCCTCCTTCCAGTTGGGGCCGCGGTGTTCCGGGCCGATCCAGTGTACCCGTTCCGCCGCCAGCTCCGGCGTCGTGTCATGCACCAGGCCGTCGAAAGACAGAGCGGGAAGGGTGGCCCGCAGCCGCCGTAGTTTTTTTACAAAGGTGATGAGATCTTTGCGGTCCGGGGTGTCGGTCCAGTCGATCCAGCTGAGCTCGTTATCCTGACAGTAGGCATTGTTGTTCCCGTGCTGGGTTTTGCCCATTTCATCCCCGGCCTGTATCATGGGAATCCCTCTCGAAACAAAAAGGGTGGCCAGGAAGTTTTTCTGCATACGGGTCCGCAGCTCATTGATTTCAGGGTTCAGGGTTTCCCCTTCGACCCCGCAGTTGGTGCTGTGGTTGATTTTCTCACCGTCCTGATTGTTTTCCAGGTTGGCCTCATTGTGTTTGTCACGGTAGCTCACCAGGTCCCGGAGGGTGAAGCCGTCGTGACAACAGACAAAGTTGACCGACTTGGCGGCGCCCAGTGGCTGGCCGGCATAGAGATCCTCGCTACCGAGCACCCGGGTGGCAAAGGCGGAGAGCGTGCCGGGCTCTCCGGACCAGAAGCGGCGGATATCGTCACGGTATCTGCCGTTCCACTCCAGCCAGCGATGCGAGGGAAAGGAGCCCACCTGGTAGGCGCCGGCTGCATCCCATGCTTCAGCGATCATTTTCGTGTTCCGCAGGACCGGATCCTCGTCGATTTCCTCGATCAGGGGAGGGGACTCCATGAGGGCTCCGTCCCGTCCCCGGCAAAGGACAGGGGCCAGGTCAAAGCGGAATCCGTCGATGTGGTATTCCATCACCCAGTGCCGAAGACTGTCCAGAATGAAGCTGCGGACGACCGGGTGATTGCAGTTCACGGTGTTGCCGCAACCGGTCTGATTCTGAAACTCCCCCTCGTCGGTGAGTAGGTAGTAGACCTCCTGTCCCAATGCCTTGAAATGCAGCACGGGACCGCCCTCGCCCCCCTCCACGGTGTGGTTGTAGACCACATCCAGAATAACCTCCATGCCGGCGGCATGAATGGCTTTCACCAGCTCTTTGAACTCGTCCACCTGCTGACCGTGATTGCCGGAGGCGGCATAACGTGACATGGGGGCGAAAAACCCCAGGGTGCTGTATCCCCAGTAATTTTTCAGGCTGGAACGCCGGTCGTTCTGATGAAAATATTCCATTTCATCGAATTCGAACATCGGCAGGAGTTCGATGGAGGTGATCCCCAGGGATTTGAGGTAGGGGATCTTTTCGATCATCCCCCGGTAGGTGCCCGGGGACTCGACATTGCTGGCGGGACCGGCGGTGAATCCGCGGACATGGGTTTCGTACACCACCATCTCCGACAGCGGGATGTCCGGGCAGCGGTCCTGTCCCCAGTCAAAATGCGAGTCGACGATCACGCCTTTGGGAAAGGCCGGGCCGCCCCGCACAAGATCCTCCGGCTGTCGCACCAGGGACTGGCCCCATTCCGGTGAGCCGGCTACCGCAGGGGCATAGGGATCCAGAATCATCTTTTTGTCCGCGTGGGGGGATCCCGGCTCGCCGATTTGCCAGCTGTAGCACATTCCGGGTTTCACTCCGGGGACCTCCACGCACCACCAGTCACCGTACCGGTGCTCCTTTGCCGTCAGGTGGACCTCCCGGACGGGACGCAGTTCGGTATTATGCCGGTACAGTCTCAGTTCAAGAGAGGCCGCCTCCCGGCACCATAGGGTAAACCTGCAGACATCTCCCGATAACTGTGGGCCGGGCTGATGCAGAGGGGCCAAGGTTTCCGCATAGCGGGAGAAGGTGTTTTGACTGGGCATGAACGGAACTTAATGTGTTCACCCGGACCTGTCACGAAAAGATTTCGTCCAACGCTTTTATGTGGTTCAGGCCGATGGCCTTTGATTGTTCCTGCCCTCTTCATCCTGCGATTCTGGCAGAAAAGAACCCCGTGAAGGTTCACGGGGTTAACTTTTCCCCTCATCACGGCGGATAACGGTGATAAAGAGGCGTGAGGGTCGAAACCGGGCTCAGGAGAACTGAGCGTCGACAATGCGTTCGGCCTCAGCCCAATACTCGGAGGCATCGCCCTGAAAACCATTCTTCTCAGCAATAAAATAGGCCTCCATCTGAATGCGTTTGTACCGCTCTTCAGAAGACAGCGAGGTAGAGGCTGATTTTTTCGCCGGTGCCTTTTTCTTTGCTGCCGTGGTTTTCTTTACGGGGGCTTTTTTTCTGGCCGCCGCTTTCTTTTTCGCCGGTGCTTTTTTAGCTACGGTTTTCTTTTTGGCAGGGGCGGCTTTCTTTTCCGGCGCTTTTTTGGCGTCCTTTTTCGCAGTGGATTTTTTCTTGGAGCTCATGTGGCGTTCCTTGTTGATTGATTTTCGCCTTCAGACAGGTACGTGTCTTTCCTTTCTTCCGATAAAAAACGGATGCAAGACAGAAAGGATTTGTTTTATGTTTTTTCAACCAATTGACCACGAACTCGCCACTGCGGTGGCCTCTGCGATGGAGACGGCATTCCCCGGACAACTGCCGGCTGATTTCTCTCCCTCGGTGGTGAAAACCGCCGATCCCCGGCATGGCGACTATCAGTGCAATGACTGCATGCAACTGGCGAGGACGCTGAAAAAGAATCCCCGGGAAATCGCCCAGGCCGTACTGACCGCCCTGCAGGAGGTGATCCCTTTCGCCGGGGTGGAGGTGGCTGGTCCGGGGTTTCTGAATATCCGTCTGTCCACGACGACCCTGGAGGAGCGTCTGGCCGCGGCGGCGTCCCCGGCGGAGCGTCGGCCCGGTCTGGGCGAGGGGAAAACCGTGGTGCTGGATTATGCCAGCCCCAACGTGGCCAAACCCATGCACATTGGGCATATCCGGTCCACCGTGATCGGAAATGCTCTGGACCGGCTGCACCGGTTCTGCGGATTCCGCGTAATCTCTGACAATCATGTGGGGGATTGGGGTACTCAGTTCGGACTCATCCTGATGGGATACCGTGCCTTTGTGGACGAGGAGGCGCTGCAGCGGTCGCCGGTGGAGGAACTGGAGCGGGTCTACGTGGCCAGTTATCAGAAATCCAAAGAGGATGAGGGCTGGCTGGAGGCGGCCCGGGCGGAATTGGTGAAACTCCAGCGGGGTGACGAGGAGAATCTGAAGTTGTGGCGAATGTTTGTGGACCTCAGTATGGGGGAATTCCGTAAAACCTTTGACCGTTTAGGGGTGCAGTTTGATTTGGAGCGGGGCGAGAGTTTTTACAATGACCGCCTCCCCGGGGTGCTGCAGCGTCTGGAGGACGCGGGGCTTCTGGTGGAGAGTGAGGGGGCACAAGTGGTGGACCTTGAGGAGGAGAAGCTGGGGGTCTGCATTGTGCGGAAACGGGACGGCGGATTTAATTATGCCACCACGGATCTGGCTACGGTGTTCAGCCGGGTGGAGGAGCTTTCTCCGGATGAAATTCTGTACGTGACCGATGAACGTCAGCAGCGCCATTTCCGTCAGGTGTTCACGGTGGTGGAAAAACTGGGCGGAGAGGTGAATCTTTCTCATGTCTGGTTCGGTCTGATGAGACTGCCCGATGCGACCTTCAGCACCCGGGAGGGGAACGTGATCAAGCTGGAGGCGCTTCTGGATGAGGCCGAGCGGCGTGCGGGGGAGCTGGTAAAGGCCAGCAGTCCGGAGATGCCGGAGGACCGTCAGCGGGAGGTGGCCCGGGCGGTGGGGATCGGGTCTATCAAATATGCCGATCTCAGTCAGAATCCCCAGAGTCTGGTCACCTTCACCTGGGAGAAGGCCATGGCGCTGGACGGCAATTCCGCGCCATATCTGCAGTACGCCCACGCCCGGATCCGCAGTGTGCTGGATAAGTATACGGAACAGGTTCCGGAGGGAACACCGGAGACGGAACCTTTCCGGTTTTCCGAGCCGGTGGAAAAGGAGCTGGGGCT
>CAZVCO010000119.1:0-3021 GCA_964625795.1 uncultured Verrucomicrobiota bacterium
TCATGTCCGGCTCCCTCCCCTCCTGCCGGGCCCTGCGCCGGATATCGCGCAAACTGTGCAAATCGATGGTGTCCACCATGCGTTTGGCGTCAGGACACTGGGCCGATACCCTCCAGCCGAACTGCTCCTCCAGCATAAACCGGTCAAACCCGGCCAGATCCGGCTTCAACTCCTGTAACAGCGCATCCACCGAAGCTGAATTCAGTTCGATCGGCATCGCCCTGACCTGCGGAGGCAGTGCCGCGCTGTGAGGGCGTTTTTTCGCCGCAGTCAGAAACGTGATCCGCCAGTTGTCCTCCAGAAACAGATTCAGAAGCTGCAGGGTGCGGGTGCCGGCGGCGGAGGAGGCCGGTTCCGGCCACTGGGAGCCAAAGAAAACGAGGTGATTCAAAGCGGATCGAGGGTGAAGAAAAAGGTCCGTTTCGCAAGACGTGTCAGACCTGAATGCGAAGCTCCCCGCCTAAGAGGCCGGCCCCTGGGCATCCAGACTGCAGGGATATTCGAGCTGCTGCTGAATCCGGTTATCCTCATCACACACCACCACCTGGGCCACGTGATTCCGGGTCTCCTCCTCAGTCATCTGAGCCATGGAGAAAATAATCACCCGGTCGCCCTGACTGACCAGATGGGCGGCGGCTCCATTGATGCCGATCACCCCGGATCCGGCTTTGCCTTTGATCACGTAGGTCTCAAAGCGCGCCCCGTTATCCAGATCGGCAATATTGACAAATTCATTGGCCAGCATGCCGGTGGCGCGGAGCAGGTCCTCGTCAATCGTGATCGACCCCACGTATTCCAGATCGCAATGCGTGATGCGGGCCTGATGGATTTTTCCGGTTAACACTTTTTTCAACATAGCAGGAACGGTGAAGGGAGGATTCATAAACATGACCTGTCCGCCTGTCCACTCTGAATCCGGACGAGTTTATCGGAAGGCATCTGCTTTTCTTGACAAACGGTGTAAAATCGACAGAAGATCACCCCATTCCCCGCCAAAGTAGCTCAGTTGGCAGAGCAACGCATTCGTAATGCGTAGGTCGCCGGTTCGATCCCGGCCTTTGGCTCCAGATTTTTCCCATGTCCCACCGCACCCTCACCCTCAACGAGCTGGTTGACTACCTGCATCTCACCAAAGAGGACATTCTTCTTTTGGTGAAGCGGCATGAGATTCCGCACCGCCAGCAGGGACCGGCCTATGTGTTTCCCCGTCAGGAAATCGATCAGTGGGCCTCCCAGCGGCTGCTGGGCATGCAGGACAAAGACATTCAGGCCTTTCACCGATCCTCCACCGCCCGGGTGCATGATCTGAGTGAGCACCACGCTCTGCTGCCCGAGCTCATGCAGCCGAATTCTATTGAACCGGCACTGGAGGGCAAAACCCCGCCCAAAATCATCCGGAATATGGTCGATCTGGCCGCCGCCACCGGAATGGTGTGGGATGAGGAGGGATTACTGGCCGGGGTGGAGGAACGCGAGAATCTGTTCAGCACCGCCATGCCCTGCGGCGCAGCCCTGCTGCACCCTCCTCACCATGAACCCTATATGTTTGAAGACAGCTTCATTGTGCTGGGACGGTCCGTCCAACCCATTCTGTTCGGAGCACCGGGCGGCGCCTCCACCGATTTCTTTTTCCTCATCTGCAGTCAGGAGGACCGCATCCACCTGCACCTGCTGGCCCGTATCAGCATGATCTGCCGGGAAACCACCATTCTGGAGGATCTCCTGACCGCCGAATCGGCCGGAGACATGTACGATCTCCTCCTGGCGGCGGAAAGGGAAATGATTCAGGCGCATTCGCCGGTGTAGCGCATCGCGCTGCGAGAGGTCAGAAGTCAGAGGTCAGAGGTCAGAGGTCAGAAAAAGATCGAGTGCGTTCTACTTTCTGGCAGTACATTATTGAAAGACTGACCTCTCCCTTCTGCACTCTGACCTCTACAATGGCACCCTCCCTCTACCTCCACATCCCCTTCTGTGTCCGTCGTTGTCATTACTGTGACTTCTACGTCCTGCCTCTGGGGGACGGGGCGCCCGGAAAACGGATGCGGGAATTCCGCTCACTGAAACACCGGCGGTTCCTGCAGGCGCTGGATGCGGAACTGGCCGGTTTGCCGGACAGTTTTCAGCCGGAGACCCTTTACATCGGAGGCGGGACGCCGACCGAACTGCCCCCGGACGATCTCGCCCGGGTATTCGATTCCCTGCAGCGGCACGTGGACCTGTCCCGGGTAACGGAGTGCTGTTGCGAGGCGAATCCCGGCACGCTGGACGCCGAAATGGCGGAACTGCTGCTGTCGCGGGGGGTCACCCGGGTCTCCCTGGGCGTGCAGAGCTTTGTCGACCGCACCCTGGAGGCGCTGGGGAGGATTCATAACGCGGCGGAGGCCGGGGAAGCCGTCCGCCTTCTTCGCGCCGCCGGTTGTGACAATCTCTCGATCGACCTGCTGTTTGCGCTGCCCGATACCGGACCAGGCGATCTGGAGATCAATCTACAGGCCCTCCGCGACATCCAGCCCGACCACGTGAGCTGGTACAGTCTGGAGTTTGAACCCGGCACCGCCTTCACCGATCTGAAGGAAAAAGGTGTGCTTGAGGAACCCGGACAGGAGGAGACCGCAGACGAGTACGCCGCGATCCGTCACGGTCTGAAGGAGCTTGGCTATCGTCAGTATGAACTGTTCAGTTTCACCCGACCCGGGAACGAATGCCGGCACAACCTCAACTACTGGCGGGGCGGTGAGTATCTGGGATGCGGACCTTCCGCGCATTCCCACTGGCAGGGCACCCGCTGGCAGAACAAGCCCGACCTGGCCGACTATCTGGCCCAAACAAAGGAACAGGTGCAGCAGGAGACGCTCTCTCCCGAAGCCAAAGCCCGGGAAACGCTGATGACCGCCCTGCGCATCACGGAGGGTGTGGACGACGACGCATTTCAGGCCCGAACGGGATTCCGCATCCCGGATCTGCTGGGGGAGGCCCTCCGCACCTGGCAGACAGCCGGCTGGGTGGACTGGACTCCCCCCC
>CAZVCO010000119.1:3047-3906 GCA_964625795.1 uncultured Verrucomicrobiota bacterium
TATCTGGTAAGTGACGCCTTGTTCCGCGAGTTTATCTGATCCCGTCTCAGGCGGGGTCAGATGAAAACCACCCCTTGGTTTTATTGGCAAAACGAACCAGGGCCAGCATCACCGGCACTTCCACCAGGACGCCGACGATGGTGGCCAGGGCGGCGGGTGAATCGGCTCCGAACAGAGTGATGGCCACCGCCACCGCGAGTTCGAAGAAGTTTGAGGCCCCGATCATGCCGGCCGGGGCGGCGACCTGATGGGGCAGCTTCACCCATTTGGAGGCACTGTAGGCGATAGCGAAAATCAGCAGGGTCTGGAGAATCAGCGGAACCGCAATCAGGACAATATGCAGTGGATTGTCGAGAATGACCTCGCCCTGGAAAGAGAAAATCAGCAGCAGGGTGAGCAGCAGTCCGCCAATGGTCACCCCGTTGAATTTCGGAATGAAGGTGTTCTCAAAGTAGTCGAGTCCTTTGGAACCCACCACCTGATGACGGGTCAGTATCCCGCCCGCGAGGGGAATAACCACAAAGAGCACCACGGAGAGAAACAGCGTGTTCCAGGGAATGTCAATGCCGCCAATGCCAAGCAGGAACGCCACGATGGGCGTAAAGGCGATGAGAATGATCAGGTCGTTGGTGGCCACCTGTACCACGGTGTAGGCGGGGTTGCCTTTGGTGAGATGACTCCAGACGAACACCATGGCGGTGCAGGGCGCAGCCCCAAGCAGAACCGCGCCGGCCAGATACTGCTCCGCCAGTTCCGGGGGAATGATCGACTTGAACACCACGAAGAAAAACAACCAGGCAATGCCGAACATGGTGAACGGTTTGATCAGCCAGTTTACAATCCAGGTCAAATAAAGACC
>CAZVCO010000119.1:3948-6268 GCA_964625795.1 uncultured Verrucomicrobiota bacterium
AAATTTGGCCAGGGTGTCGGGAATGACAGGCAGGAAGCGGCCAATGAGGATACCGCCCACCATGCAGAGAGCCACCCAGAGGGTGAGATTACGTTCAAAAAAGCTGATACCGGAGGGGACGTCGTTTTTCATAAGGAGAGGAAGGGGTCAGGAGTGTCAGGAGACAGGGGTTCGTTGTTTCCGGCAAAGCTCGGAAGGGGTGTGTTCAAGAATCGCGTTCAGACGGGCGCGTTCGGCCGGTTCCAGACCCGGCATCAGCCAGGTCCGCAGATCGACAGGAAAATCAGGAGCCAGGCTGAAATGAACCCACCGACCCTCTTTCTCGGCCTGGACCAGCCCCGCCTGCCGCAACTGACCGAGGTGACGGGAAATGGTCGCGCCGCTCACGCCCAGCCATTCGATGATCTGACAGGCACAGAGATCCTCATGATCCAGCAGGGCCATCACCACCTTGAGACGGTTGGCATCGGCCAGGGCCCGCACTTGCTCCAACTTTATATTCATATTTAGCTAAATAACTAAATAATAGGAGATGTCAACTCTGAACCTCCCTGGACAACAACAACCATTTCCCAAAAATGGAAAAAGCCCTGTGGACCTCCGGGCGTATTCCGGAATTAGTGAAGCTCACGCGTACAAAACGGAGGTTGGGGATTACGCCTCCGGCGCACAAGTCCTTCCCGACAAATGCACGGTGACGACCTTCCTGCCCGTGCTGTCGCACGGCGACGGCCAGGGAGACGGAGCTCGGTGACGGCCAGGAAAGGCCATCCTCCGTTTCTTAATCGGAATAGAACCGACTCAGCGCTGTTGGCGACGGAACAGCAGTACAGCTAGACCGGCCAATCCAATCAGAGCGAGGCTGGAGGGTTCGGGTATGACGCCCACATCCGCCAGACTCGTGCCAAAACGGATCTCGTCGAAGGGCGTGTTATCCTGTCGGCTGGCGATGGTCAGAGTATCGAACCCGCTCTGATCCAAGTCCGCCGTCATCGTGATGGAGGTGCTGCCCAACCCTGAGCCAGGATCGGCCACATTCCACAGCGTGAGCGTGTCATTGCTGCCGTTGGCGGCCCAGTCAATTTGCCCGGCAATCATCAGGGTGCCCGACGTGCCGAGTGAGGTGGTGCCCCCATCCATGGTGAACCCGCGAAGCGGCCGACTGCCGTCCGTACCGCCTGGCCCATCAAGGGCGAAACCAAACCCGGAGCCACTGGTGGTCGTCACCGGCGCATCTGTAGGCGAAGGGGCATCGCTGGTCCCAAGGTAGAAGGTGCTGTTATCGTTGGCCTCAGAATTATTCCCATACCCGATTAAAAAACTGAAATAAATGGTTGAATTGTCGGCCAGCAGGCTGGCTTGGGCCGAAGACGTAAGTGCCACCTGGGAGTAGGCACCATTCGAGGCGCTGGACCTGTCGGCCGCCCCGCCCGTCGTCGACAGGTTGGTAAAGCTCAATCCGGTTCCCTCCACCTGATATTCGTTGGTGCCTCCCGAGGTCCAATTACCATCCAGACCGGTTGTCCCGGTGCCGTTTCCGGCCAAAGCACCGGAAGTATAATCAAAGGACTCATAGACAATGGGGGCGGCGCGGACGGCCAGCGAAAGTCCTGCCAGCACGGTTGTCAGGGTCAGTTTTGCTTTCATTGTATCTTGTTGTCAGTTGATGGTTTTGAATGAGCGTACAGTATTTGTAAGTATATTTTTGTAACTTACATGTATCTACATGGTATTGTAAAGTGACTTTTTCAACTTTTTCCCGTTTCCTGAACGTTCACCAACACCTGAATCCACTGGATTACGGGCAAAATATTCGCCCACCTACCTATGCTGTCGGTCCGCCTTTCCGACCCTTGTAGCGCGACGTTGCCACACTCCCCCCCCTTTCCCTCTACCCAACCGGATCGATCAACCGGGGCGCAATGGAGATGCGGAGGAAGGGTTTATCAGGTTCCTGGATGCGTCGCAGCAGGCGGTGGACAGCCTGTTCGGCCAGGGTGTCGATCTGCAGATCGAAGGTGGCGGGCGGGGTTTCCAGTTCGGAAAACGCACGCGGCTCCCGGTTGCAGCCGATGGCATGGCGCGGCAGATGCCCCTCCCCCAGGATCTGTAATTGGGACAGAATCACCGTGAGCAGCATGTCGGAGGGGACGAAAAGTCCAAAGGGCTGGTTGGGGAGATCCGTTGAAATCTGTTGGATCAGGTCTTTTCGGGTCTCCACCACTGCCGTCCGGGTTGCGGGAAGATGAGAGAACACCTGCTCCACCTCCTCTTTCCCGCCCGGTAATGCCTGGTGAAAGAGCATGACCTCTCTGCCCAG
>CAZVCO010000119.1:6278-9659 GCA_964625795.1 uncultured Verrucomicrobiota bacterium
CGTCGGCGGCGGGCGCGGCGATTTTGCCGATATCGGCGAAAGATGCCGGAAGGATCATGTGCGCATGGCCGGATCCGGCATACACCAGCGGAGTGCAGCCCCGTTCCATTAAATATTGGGCCGCCTCGATACCGACCGTGGCATGATCCGGGGAGAGATGATCCATCCACAGACGCGATGCCTGATTTTCCCCCAGCAGTTGCACCGCCGGAAGCCCGTCCAGCCACTTCACCGACGCTTCAGTAACATCATGAGTGTTGGAGGTCCGCAGAAAGACCCCTTTGATCTCGTCCCCCACGAGATCACGCGCGGTGGTGGCCGGATCAATTTCGGGTACATCCACCGTGTGAAACGGAAGCCGGTGACGTTCCGCCGCGTGCTGTAATTCCTGCACCAGCCGGGTGGTGATCGGGGACCGGTCGGGATACCTGAAGTCACCGACTTTTAAAAAAGCAACCGGTGGGCGGGCCAGTACTGCGGGCAGCCGGTCCTTGGTGCCGGGCCGGGCGCCACGCTGCGGAACATAGTTCAATTCCTCAATCGCCTGCAGCACCCGTTTCCGGGTTCCCTCCCGCACCGAGGCCGCATCATTGATCAACCTCGACACCGTCGCGGTGGAGACCCCTGCTTTGCGGGCAACATCATAAATTGTGGCGGGAGCGTCCTCTTTCACAGATTCACCCTTGTTAAGAATAGAATGAACCTCAAGCAAATTGGGTCTTGAGTGCGCCCTGAGGTGTATCCTGTACGTGATTGAAAGGGCCCCGATCAAACGGAGTCTTGCGGATCCCGTTAAAAAGTGACAGGAATACCACTCCAGATGAGTATGGAACCAAAGACGGACAACCGGCACATCCTCGTGGTGGGTTTTGCCATGGGCGGACTGGATGCGGAGGTGCTGCGCGGATTTAATCTGTTCAGACGGTCGGCGGGATGCTGGGTGCTGCACGATGCGGGGCATCAGCGCTCCTCACTTGATCAGTTCCTGGAGTCACCGGAGAGGTACTCGGGCGTGCTTGCCAATGTCACCGAACCCGGTCTGGTCCGCCAACTGCAGGCCAGTGGACTGCCGGTGGTGGACTGCAGCAGTCTGCTGGCCGACCGCCCCTTTCCCCGGGTCACGGTCAATAATCTGAAAGTCGGTCAACTGGCATCCGAGTATTTCAACGCCCCTCTGTTTCGTTCCCACCTCTTCGTCTCGAATGCCATGCGGCTGTTTGAACAAAAACGATGGGAGGGCTTTGCAGAGGGTGTACGGGCATTTGGAGGCCACCCGCAGTGGATCGTACTGGATACGCACGGGTTTGACACCAGGATCGCCAAACAGTGTGGAGCCATCCACCCCGATCCCACCTTCTCCGCCCTGTTGCGGGAACTGAACACCCCTGCCGCAGTTTTCGTGGCCAGTGATAGAGTGGGGATGCACCTTTGCGACAGTGCCAGAATGTGCGGGCTGAACGTGCCGGTCGATCTGTCGGTGCTTGGTGTGGATGATGTCGAATCCATCTGTGACTCCTGCGAGCCTCCCCTCTCCTCCATCCGCCTGCCCGGGGAGCGCATCGGATTTGAAGCCGGCCGCCGCCTGCAACGGGCGATGCAGGGCGACCGCAACGCGGACGCGGTGCTGATGCCCCCCCAGATGGTGCACGTGCGCGCCTCCACCGATCCCGGCGCCGGGGATTCCGATGTCGCCCGCGCGATCCGCTACATGCGGGAAAACCTGGGTGCCCGTTTGCAGGTGAAGGATATCGCCGCGCATTTACATATGCACCCCCGCACCTTTCTCCGTCATTTTCAGAAAGAAGTGGGACGGAACCCCCACGAGGAACTGCTCCGCATCCAGATTGAGGCCGTCTGCAACCGACTGCTGCACAGCCAGGATCCCATTTACACGATCGCAGAGGAGTGTGGGTTCGGCGATGCCGACCAACTCACCCGGCACTTCAAAAAAGCCACCGGCCTCACCCCCAGTCAGTTCCGGACGGGGTAGGTAGACAAAATAAAACGGAGGTTGGGCAAAACAAACGGAGGTTGGGCTTTCAGCCCGACAAATTGAAGATGACGGCCTGAATCCGTCTTCGCCTGTGGCTACGCCGTGACGTGAAGGCCATCCCGCCTCAGGCGGGCAAGCCTCCATTCGTTTCGACGGCCCACACGGACCGCTTTTTATTCGAAGGACGCTGGCTTACTTCCGCCGCCGAATTCCAATCAGACTGGCCAGACCGACCAACCCAACCAGCACCATAGTGGAGGGTTCGGGGACGACATTCAGACCGTCAGTAAATACCTCATCGTGAAGTTCGAAGTTATCTACGGACATGTCGACCGTACTTGCTCCATTAAAACTTTGAATCGCCAAGCCTTGAAAATTGTTGCTATCAGCTGTGGGGCCAAAAGCGCCGGTGCCAATGAAAGTGGACGCATTCGTACCCTGAGTGAGCCAGAGGTCATAGGTGTCGTTCTCAAGGGTTTCTCCGCCGAAATAGTTGCTTACGTCTGACCCCGAGTTATTGGCAAAAATGGAGAGTTTATAGGCCGTGTTCAATGAGTAACTGCCCGTGACGTCATTGGTCGAATCATTATTCCTAATAAGAAAAGATCCGTCCTGAATACCAACTTGAAGGTAGTCATCGGATTGCGTGTTGGATACTGCGGTATCGAGTCGGGTAAAAAGACCTCTACCCGTTCCATCATCAAGACCGCTGTCATAGAAATCAAACTGCCAGGTGACCAGATTGGCGGAAAAAGTCGTGCCGGAGGCACCCGCACCGGCAAATGTGCCACTGGAACCATTTGTATCTATAAACGTTGCGTACTTGTTGCCCGTACCGAAAATATTGCTGTTGCCAGCCACCACATCCAACGAGGCAGAACCAGAGCCAACGTTGGGATTGATATCTCCGAAAGCGGTATCCGCCGCGTCAATTGTGCTGCCAGCAGTAATGCCCGCATCTTCAAAGTTTTCCGAAAAAATTACTACCGCATTGACCGTGCCGAACAGGGTGAACGCGGCAGTGGCGAGAAGAAGGGAAAGTTTAGTTTTCATAGGAACCTCAATGCAGGGATTGATCATATATAAGATGTTTATGACCCAATAATATTACCAAATGAACGGAAATTGTATACCCGCTCTGAATGACAACATTCCGCTTAAATCGGTCACGTCTGCATCTCTCGATAAGGGAAATCTTCCGGTTTTTTCAGTCCAATCATAAGACAGAGTTAAACACGGAGATCGGACCGCCTGTGGCGGTTTTAATTTTCAGGGTCACGGCGAAGCAATCCAAGGCTGATTCGACACCTCGATGCGGTAAAATCCGTCGTCGGTGACCGGCAGGTCGATTCCGCTGCCATCATGAGGGTCTGTGCCCTCCTGTCCGG
>CAZVCO010000120.1:0-4023 GCA_964625795.1 uncultured Verrucomicrobiota bacterium
AGATGCGCTACCGAGTGATCGGTATCGGCAACGCCGCGCCGGCGTGGTCTGCATCGAGCATGCGCAAATGGCAGACGAGGAGACCGCGCGTCTATCCGCCGAGGCGGACGTCTGGTGACGATCTAGCCGAAATCGGGCCAGGCTTAAAGATGACACCGTTGCCTTTCACATTCCATTTTTCGCGCACCGTCGCGGCCTCTCAGACCACGCTCATCATCACCGACACCCCACCCTAGCCCACCACCCCGCCAAGCTCCAATTCCACCCCCTCGAGCAGCAACGGGCTGATTCGGTAAGGGGCGTCGAGCTGGAAGGACGTGCGATAGGCGCCTTCCGTCGGCTCCCGGTGCACCCAGACTGCGCGCGCCGGAATGTCGATGAGCCAGACCTCGGGGATGCCGAACCGGGCGTAGAGTGGCAGCTTGCGCTCGCGGTCGTAGCGGACGCTGCTGTCGGCGACCTCGATGACCAGAAGCACATCTTCGGCCTGCGGATGTTCCGAGCTGTAGAAGTCGTCTCGCGGCTCGAGGATCGCGATGTCGGGCTGAGGTGCGCTGAGGTCACCGAGGAGGATCGGGTTTTGGGTCGAGACGATCGCGCGCCTGCCGATGGCCTCGATGAGGAGCAACGTGAGCCGCTTGGTGCGACCGGCGTGAGGCGGTGCGATCGGCGGCATGTCGATCATCTCTCCTTCGATCAGCTCGATCCTGGCCTCCGGGTCCAGCACGCCGGCCTCGCCCATGCGGAAGCGTGGGGGTAGGGCCAGGTCTCCCATTGCACACTTATCGCTTCATTCAGCGGGAGGAACGGGGAATGTGGTACATGTGATGCTTTACCCCTGATTGTGTGACCCCTGATTGTGCGAGGGTTCAGACCCAGGAGGCATCGTCCTTCGGCAAGCGTCCGAAATCATCGATGACCAGTGCCTGGCAGGGCGGAGCGTCGGACCAAAGCCAGAGCACAAGGTTGCGTTCAGCCCGCGTCGTGCCGGGTGCGAAGCTGGGTACGAGGGCACCATGGCAGCCGGCGGCGATCAATGTCTCGGCGAGCCACCAGGTCGGCGGGATTCGGCCACGCGAGGCCAGGTCCTCCCAAGCACAGGCCAGCGTGTCGTCATCGACTCCGCAGGCGGCGAGTACGGTCGGATCGGTGAGGTCGATGATCCGCTCGCAGCGCACGCGATACCCGACCAGAGTCATCGGCTGCGCCTTGAACGGCAGTCCCTGCTGGGCCTCCATCCACGCGGTCTTGGGGTCGAGCGAGGTATAAAGAGCCGGGGTGCCTCGCGGGTTGAAGCGACCGCCGTGACGTGCCGCTCCGTCTCCGGAGGTCGGCGCGAAGGCCCAGCGGGGATCGGGTTCCAGCCGCCGCAGGGGCTCGTTGCCCCGGGCCAGCCAGAGATGGAAGCCGTGCACGTAGTCGGCCTGGTTGTCGGAGCCCAGCACGGCGGTGCCCTCGCGGCCGTAGATCTCCAGCCAGCAGCCCCGTCCGCGCCGCGTCACCGAGGCCAGGGTCATCTGGGCCGGCACCGGGCGGCCCGTCGGGCCGTCCAGGCGCAGCTGCACCAGGGCGATGTCCTCCGCGTCCACCTCCTGCTTGAGCATGCTTTTGTCTTTCTGGAAGTCGGCGAGTTTGGTTTTGGCCTCCTCGATCTGCCGTTCGGTGGAGGGGATTTTGCCATAGAGGATTTCAGCGGCTCCCTGCAGATCATTCTGACGTTTGGCCTGTTCCTCCTGAGCCCGCAGCAGATCCAGCGCCTCGGAAAGGCTGGAGATCTCACCGATCAGCTTTTTCTCCTCCTGCCAGTGGGCTTTCATGCCGGAGGATTTCTCTTTCAGTTCGGCCAGTTCCGCCTCCAGGTCCTTCAATCGTTGTTTGGACGCGTCGTCTTTTTCTTTTTTCAATCCTTCCCGTTCGATCTCCAGCTGCATGATGCGCCGCTCGACCTCGTCGATCTCGGTGGGCATGCTGTCGATCTCCATACGGATGCGGGAGGCGGCCTCGTCGATCAGGTCGATGGCCTTGTCCGGCAGAAAGCGGTCGCTGATGTAGCGGTGGGAGAGGGTGGCGGCGGCCACCAGGGCGGTGTCCTGAATACGTACGCCGTGGTGGACCTCATACCGCTCCCGCAGTCCGCGCAGAATCGCGATCGAATCCTCTACCGAGGGTTCGTCCACCAGCACCTGCTGAAACCGCCGCTCCAGGGCGGGATCCTTTTCCACGTACTTGCGGTATTCGTCCAGGGTGGTGGCACCGATACAGCGGAGTTCTCCGCGGGCAAGCGGAGGCTTAATCATGTTCGAGGCGTCCACCGCTCCGTCCGCGCCGCCGGCCCCGACCAGAGTGTGAAGCTCGTCGATAAACAGCACGATCTCCCCTTTGGACTCCATGACCTCTTTCATAAAGGCCTTGAAACGGTCTTCGAACTCGCCGCGGTATTTCGCGCCCGCGATCATGGAGCCGATGTCCAGGGCGATGACCCGTTTCTCTTTCAGGCTCTCCGGGACATCTCCGGCCACGATCCGCATAGCCAGTCCCTCCGCGATTGCGGTCTTACCCACGCCCGGTTCACCGATCAGCACCGGATTGTTTTTGGTGCGGCGTGAGAGCACCTGAATGACGCGGCGGATTTCGGTATCCCGGCCGATCACCGGATCGAGTTTCTGATCCCGGGCGATCTGGGTGAGATCCTGCCCGTATTTTTCCAGCACGTTGTATTTGTCTTCAGCATTGGGGTCGTTCACGGTTTGCCTCCCACGGTTGGCAGTGATGTCTTTTAAAAGGGTGTGTTTGGAGAGATTCTTTCCTTTGAAGGCCGGAATGTCAGCCTCCACCATAGCCAGCAGCAGATGCTCCCCGGTCAGATACTGATCCCCCATGGCCTCCATTTCCGCCTGGGCCTTCTGAAATACGGACTGCAGCCCGCGGCTGACGCCCCGCTGCACCTGATCGCCCTCCACCGAGGCGATTTTCTTCAACTGGCCGGTGAGTTCGGATTTCAGCGCCTCCACCTCCACTCCGCAGCCACTGAGCAGAGGCGCAGCCACCCCGTCCGCCTGCTGCAGCAGGGCGAGCAGCAAATGCGGCACGTCCAGCTCGGCATGATGGTGCGATTCCATCAGGGACTGTGCGGCCGCCAGGGCCTGTTGCGTTTTTTGAGTGAACTGTTCTGGACTCATAAGTTAAACACCGTTTTATACTTTAGGTTCATTATGGCGTAAAATGTTCATTTGTAACAGTCTAAAAAATAATACCACTATCAATAAGAGACAAAATGACTCTTATATTTTACGCAAAAGGTTGAGTAACAATGAATGGGGAAAATAGAGTAAAAGTGACGCAATTGATGCGCCATGACAAGCAGATGTCCACTTATTCAGCGGGTGAGGCCGATAAAGGAAATGTCGCGCGTGTGGGAGGACGGTTATGCGGGCTGGCGTTGCACGTGCACCATTTCCGCCAGAATATCCGGCACTTTGCGCCGGAGGGTCCACTGTGGGTAGTGCTGCTGAAAGCGGCTCACATCGCTGATATACCATTTATGATCACCGGTGCGCGGTGTATCGACATACCGGGTACTCATCTCCTGGCCGGTGAGTTGCTGAATCATACCGATGGCCTCCTGAAGCGAACAGTTACTTTGCCGTCCGCCTCCAATGTTGTAGACCTCACCGCACCGGGGGTCTTCGAAGAAGCAGGCAAAGGCTTCAATCAGATCCGCGGAGTGAATATTGTCGCGGACCTGTTTCCCGCCATAGCCATAAATGGTGTAGGGAAGATTGTGCAGTCCGCATTTGACCAGATAGGAGAGAAATCCATGCAGTTCGGTTCCGGCATGCTGGGGTCCTGTGAGGCATCCTCCCCGGAAGGAGGCACAGCGCATCCCGAAATAGCGGCCGTACTCCTGTACCAGAACGTCAGCCGCCAGCTTGGAGCTTCCGAACAGAGAATGCAGGGTGTGATCGATAGCCATGGTTTCGGGGATTCCCTGCGCGCAGGGGTGTCCCTCTTCCAGCTCCCAGC
>CAZVCO010000120.1:4033-9649 GCA_964625795.1 uncultured Verrucomicrobiota bacterium
ATCAGAGGCAGCTGATTAGGTCGGTCTCCGTATACTTTGTTGGTGGAGGTGAAAATAAACACGGCTTCTGGAGTATACAGTCGGGTAGCCTCCAGCAGATTGAGCGTGCCGACCGCGTTGATGTCAAAGTCCACAAATGGAGCCCTCGCCGCCCAGTCATGGGAAGGTTGGGCGGCGGTATGGATTACCAGGTCGATGTCAGAGCCGAACTCTGCAAAAAGTGAGAGGATTGCGTCCCTGTTCCGAATGTCGATCGATTGGTGGCGATAGCAGGGGAGATGCAGCAGGCGTTCCTGTTCAGGTGCCGTACTGGCACAGGAACCGAAAAACTGTGCCCGCATGTCGTTGTCGATGCCTACTACATCCATCCCTTTCTCCGCAAAGGTGCGGACCGCCTCTGAGCCGATCAATCCAGCTGATCCTGTAATCACCGCCAGGCTCATGCGGACACTTCGGTTACGGGGCAGGGCGGGCCGGGCGGAGATAGAAAAAAGCAGGAGGTTGTCATCACAGGAATGAGGGTAAATTTACCGGAAACAATTGGTTACTACTTCCTCTTGTCAGGATCACTTTCACTAGACAAGGCTTTGAAATGGTTTTCGATTATCCCGTTATTGTTTGCACCCGTACACCCTCTTTTCAGCTTCTATGAGTGTTTCGCCACGGGAGGTTGAGTTTTTTACACTTTTGCGGCAGGCGAAAAAGCTGCGGAAGCAGGTGGAAGGGGCTGCATCCAGTCTGCAGGGCATGGACTTCCATTCCTCTGAACCACTAGTCTGCGATATGCTGGTGACGTATAATGAAGTGTGTCCGCGACACGGCACCGGCACCCTGCTCATCAATCTGTTCGGAGCCGGGGGTGAGGGGATCTGTTCACTGCGATCGCACAACTCATACGGTGGAGAACAAAGTTTTGCAACTTGGCGTCGGCTTTTAGATTTGTCCGAGTTGGACCGGGGGGAGGCCTATCGCAAGACTTTGGATGCCACCTCAGATTTCCGTCCGCGCAGGATTCTCAGTGTACCCTTTAACAGAGAGGATATCTGGATCACACTCGCCCTGAAAGATGCCTTTGATGTCCCATTGTGCGTTTATCTGATGGACGATAATTGTCTGTTTGGAAAGCACAAGACGATCAGCAGGCAGCTGATGAAGGAACTGCTGCAGAAAGCCGATCTGCGCCTGTCCATTTCCAGGGAATTCACGAAGGAGTATGAACGGCAGTTTGCTCAGAAGCTGTTCACGGTTCCGCCCCTGGTGCAGGAGACCGTGATTCTGCGTGAGGTCCATCCGCCTCCTGAGAACGTGTACTCCCGTGGTGTGATGATCGGAAACATCTGGAGTGCCCACCAGCTGGATGCTTTACGGCGGCTGCTCCGGGAGAGTGGTCGGGAACTCGACTGGTACAGTCAGAATTTTGGTCATTTCTCCTGGATGAAGGTTGATGAGGACGAAATGCGCAGAGACGGTCTGCACGTACACCCGCCGCTGGCGGAGGCGGATTTGCAGAAGGCGGTGAGGAAATATCATTATACGGTTGTGCCTTCGGGTGAGTTGGGATCGGAGGATGATGCCGAGGCGGTGGCCCGGTTAAGTCTTCCCTCCAGAATACTTTTTCTGATGGCCGCTTCCCAGCTTCCGATCGTGGTGCTGGGCGATCTGCAGACGGCTGCGGGAAAATTTGTGACCGAGCAGGGAGTCGGTGTGTGCTGTGCATATGTTGCTGCGGAATACGAACGATGCCTGCAGGAGGAGATTTTTCCCCCGGCGGCGCAACAGCGCTTCCGGGAACGGGCCTGGCATCTGGCTCCCTTCTTCAATTCCCGGGGAATGGGGGAGTGGATTTGGAAATCTTTGGAAAACGGTGCGCCGGTGGATGAACGGTTTGAAGCCTTGTTCGCCCCTTTGCCGGGAGATCCTGCTCCGCATGTGGAGGCGCCAGTGCCGCAGGATCTGTATGCGGGATTCCATAAGGTCTACCGGGCGATACGCCGTTTGAAACGCAGCGGCATGTGTCCGGACTGGATCGTGGATGCGGGCTGTTCAACCGGGGCCTGGACGCACTGCGCCTCCCGGCTTTACCCTGAGGTGTCCTATCTGATGATTGATCCTCTGCTGTCGGAATATGATGCCTGGGGCAATTGTTTGTGGCATTATGATACATCGCTGCGGATCGAAAGGCTTGAGGCTGCCATCGGGTCTGAGTCGGGAGAGCTGGAGTTTAACGTTAGCCCCGATTTGTATAACAGTTCTTTCCAGGATGACCGCACCGGAGTCGAGAAGCGGGTTCATGTCCCGGTCATCACGTTGGATTCCCTGCTCGAACGCCCTGAACTGACCGGACGGATCTGGTTGAAACTCGATCTCCAGTTTGCGGAGCATCTTGCTCTGGAGGGCGGAGAGCATTTTCTGGAGCGGGTGGACGTATGCTTTATCGAGCTCAGTCTGTGGAAGCAGGTCCCGGATTGCTGTGATCTTCAGGAAATGATTGACCGGTTTTTCCGTCAGGGTTTCCGGGTTTTTGATGAATGTGGGGGATGGCGGAACCACACCACCGGGCGCCTCTTTCAGATGGATCTGGTCTTCATGCGGCAGGAACTGTTTGTGAGGGGAACACCCGAGGAGGCTTGTTCATGAGTCTGATGACGGTGTACCAGGATCTAAAAGGAAGGCTTTCTCTCCGCCTTCGTGGCCACCGGAGTGAACTTCTGGCCGCATTGCTGAAGAACGACATTCGGTTGCTGGAGACACAGGCCCGGCAAATGGAGCTTATGACTGAAATCGTGGAGGAGTCTCGGAAACGGCGGTTTTCGGATTCGGCCGAGGAGCCTCTGCGGGACATCTCTGCCCAGCTTACTACACTACGCACGACCGTGGTGTATTTGAATGGGCGTCTGGATCGGATTGATGGGCGCATGCGGGAAAGGGAATGTGCTCCTTCTCCCAACCGGTTCCGTCTGCAGGGACGGTATTCCTCGACGCAGATCGGAAATGCCCCTGAGCCCTTGGTTCTGAAAACCCTGTTCCCTTTTTTACAGCATCCTGTGGCCCTGGATGTGGGGGCTCACCACGGCGTCTTCAGTCAGGCCCTGTTCGATGCCGGATACACGGTTCATGCGTTCGAACCCTATCCGCCTTCAGCAGAGGTTTTGCGGAGGCGATTCGGCGGAGAATCCCGGGTGACGGTGCATGAGCTGGCCTTGAGTGACCGGAACGGGCGCCAGCCGTTTCATCTGGTGGCCGTTCAGGGAGAGGAACAGCCCACACAGGACAGCAGTTATTTTCATCGCTTGGAGGTGCTGGAACTACCGGCGGGGCTGCATATGCCGAATGCGCTGGAGGTGGAGACCTCACGGTTGGACAGCTTGTGGGAAAAAGGAGTCCTGCCCGAGCGGATCGGGGTGCTTAAAGTGGATGCGGAGGGAATGGACCCCCGTATTCTGGCCTCACTGCCGGACAACAGGATTCCGGTGGTGCTGGCGGAATTCCACGAGCAGGGGCACGCTTTCCATCCGGTGGATACTTCTGAGCAAGAGCTTATGTCCATGTTATCCTGTATGCGGGACAAGGGCTATTTCTGGCATATACTTTTCCGGTATCATGCGGTCCCGGGAGCCGGAGATGCTTATGAAGTCACTGCGGAATTCTGTCAACCCGCCTGTGGAGATGACAGTTGGGGCAATGTCATGTTTTTCTCCACCTATGAGTTGTACCAGATCGTCCGGGAGTGGTGCCGGGCGGCGGGCAGGCCGGTTTACGACAGCATGGATTCCGGTGGATAGTCCCAGGCACGGATCCAGTCCACCCCCCGTGATCGAAACAGCCGCACATTGAGAAAGACCATATCCTGAGAGACCAGAATGCCGTTTTCGCTACGGAATTGTCCGCAGAAATCCCAAAGTCGGAAACCGAAAGGGAGCAGAAAGTCCACCAGTTCCTGGAACAGGGGGGTGGGAGCGCCATAGGCCTTCTGAAGCCAGCATTCCAGAAACAGAACCTCCACAGTTGGAAGTGTGTTGGCAGCTCCGTTGAGGATGCTCAATTCAGATCCCTGGGTGTCGATTTTGATCAGTGATGGTGTCGGCAGCTCCTGCCGTTGCACCAGTCCATCCACCGTATGCAGCGGGACGGAAATCGTGTCCATATCGATCAGGCCTCCATCCTGAGGAAGAGTGGTGCTGCCTACTTCGTTCTCAAACCGGGTCAGTTGAATCTCACCTTCGGTTTCTCCCAGGGCGTGGGGCCGGAGAATCCATTCCGGGTGAGCCATCCGAAGCGGTTCCAGTCCCTGCATGTATTCGGAAGAGTGTTGTATCAAAGGCTCAAAAAGTACACAGGTGGCCTGCGGATACAGGCTGCAGGCCATTTCCGACCAGCAGCCGTTGGAGGATCCCACGTCGTAGATACAGTCCGGGGCGATGCCTAGGGCATGGAGTCGTTGCAAAGCGAGGTAATCGGTGTGATCCATGTGTGACGTCCAGGGTTAATGCAGGGTCCAGGGTAAGGTCTCCTGAATCGGTTCAGACAATGGTGACTCCATATCCGAGGCACTGAGGATGTGAAAGGTCAAAGCCCGGGGGGCATGATGATGATTCTCCACATCCGGGGACCAGAGGCCCAACTCCAGCAGGTATTGACCCGGGCCGAGCAGATGAGCGGGGATGTCAGCGGAGACCACTTTCCGTCCGGGATGACCCAGAGTGAAACCCCGGGGTCCGAGATCGCTGTCCCGCATCTCGGAGGAAAGTACCGGGACATTGAGAGGGTTCCAGATTCGGAATCCCACCAGCAGACCAGGAATGGTCTCTTCGACTTCATATTCCACAAACACGGATACGGGTTTACCCGGAAGCAGTCTGGCGGAGGCTGTTCTGTCCTGTTGCACATAGGCGGAGATCAGGTGGGCCCTGTCCCCTGCCTGCCGGGGGAATTTCACGTATCCCTGCGGAAGATCTGCCTGAAAAAGATATTCCGAGGAGATGTCGCTGAAGGTGCCCAGCTTGCGGACGCGACCGTTCTCCAGCCAGAGGACCCGGTCACAGATCTGATCCAGATGGAACAGACTGTGACTGACAAGAAGTACCGTTTTTCCCCGCTTACAGAGTTCGTCGATTTTGGCCAGCGAGCGGCGTTGGAAATCCGCATCTCCGACGGAAAGTACTTCGTCCACCAACATGATATCGGAGACCAGCTGGGTCATGACCGAGAATGCCAGGCGAACGAACATCCCACTTGAATAGCGTTTGACCGGCGTATCCAGAAACTCCCCAATTCCGGAAAATTCCACAATCTCATCGATTTCCCGCTCGATGTCCGCCCGCCTCATGCCGAGGATGGAACCGTAGAGATAGATATTCTCCCGGCCGGTGAGTTCCGGGTGAAAGCCGCTTCCCAGCTCCAGCATTGCACAGACCTGCCGGTCGATCTCAATTCTGCCCGTCGTGGGTTTGGTGATACGTGAGAGAATCTTCAGCAGGGTGGATTTTCCGGAACCGTTATTTCCCAGAATCCCGAAAACTTCCCCGCGGCGTACGTCGAAGCTGATACCCTTGAGCGCGTAAAACACCTCTGCCTCAGAGCGCCGTCCGGACAGTCCCCTGCAGAGTTCCCTGAAAA
>CAZVCO010000121.1:0-4539 GCA_964625795.1 uncultured Verrucomicrobiota bacterium
TTGTCGGGCAGGAATGCCCAACCTCCGCTTTATGAACGTGCGTTTAACCAATTCGGGGATGCGCCCTGTTCAGGCGTTCCAGTCGGGGCGCTCCTGTTTCAGGGTATCGGCAATGGCATAGCTCATGAGAACCTGATCCGGGGTGGCATCGTCATTCATTTCCACCAGGGCGCGGCAGGCATACATAACATTGGCCCGGCACATGGGGGTGGCATGGGCGATGTCCTCCAGAATCCGGTCGAATTCGCCCAGATTTCCGGTGTCCAGTTCACGCAGACTGAACGCGGATGTATCGGAATGGTTCAGGTTCTGTATCCCGGCCTGAAACACGGACTCCCGGGTCTCGGGCGTCTCCTCCATGCAGGCCAGCAGGGACAGCAGATCGTTGACGGAGTCCAGCATGGTTTCGATCTTCCGGTGCCGGACCGGGCGTTTTGGATCCAAGCCAAAGTGGGGGTCGAGGTAACGGGTGATCGACTTCTGCAGAGCAAACTCGAAGACCGTAATCACCTCGTCGGCCTCCATCGCCTTCAGGATCTCCGCTTTCCAGTGTCGGTAGGCGGCGGGTGACAATTCGCGGATACTCGGATAAAGCGATTCCAGTTTGGCGAAGTGGGGTAGTGCCTCTTCACCTGGTTGCTCCATGAGAGAAATAAATTCAGACTGAATGTCATTTCCCTCTCCTTCCCCGGCCGGCTCATCATCGGAGGGAAGATCGGCAGCGGCCAGTGCGGCCGGAGTGGAGACAGCTTCCGCATCGGGCGCCTCATCCTCCTCCGATTCCTCTTCGGTCGGTGCAGAAGGAGTCTGATCGCGTTCCCACAGGGTTTGAATGGAGGGGGGAATCCGGACGACGCTGGTTTCAGCGAAGAGCAGAGAGGCGGGTTTGAACTGAAACAGATTTGCGAAAAACACATCCGGAAAGGTCTGCAGCCGGGTATTGTAGGTTTCCACCGCATCATTGTAGCCCATGCGCATGAGCGAAAGTTCGTTCTCCAGCACAATCAGGGTACGCATGAAGCGTGAGAACTGTTCATCTGATTTCAGTTCGGGGTAGTTCTCCCTCACCATCAGCATCTTCTGCAGAGGGGCGGCCTCCGTGGAGGCACTCACGGCCTCCGGGCTGTCCTCTGTGCTGAGGTGGCTGCGCATCAGAGTCACTGCCTCCTGAACCTCACGCTCATGCTGGATCAGTCCCTTGGTCACGTTTTCCAGCTGAGGCACCAGATCCGCACGTTTCTGCAGTGCCACATCGATGTTGGACGCATTCCGCCGCACCCGCTCCCGCAGGAACACCAGGTCGTTATAGTGCAGGGCAAGTGTGATGCAGGTCATAAAGACCGGGGCGGTCAAGGCAGCCGCCAGATAATCGGTGGCGGCAAAGGAACCGGAGAGGCCGAACAAGACCAGCGCCATCAGCAGGATTCCGGCAAAGGAGACATTGAGCAGAAGGATGCCGATCCGGGCCATCCGCAGCATGACCCGCGGTTCACTGAGGTTGGAAAGAATAAACGGGGTGTCTTTCTCCTCCGGATTTTTCATCAGCAAACGGTCACCCCGGGCGGGATTGATGGCGCATTGCCCGATGGCATAAAGCGGGTCGCCATGCTCCAGACGGGTTTCCGTGTAGCGGGTACGGAATTTCCGGCGGGTCGTCCGGTGGGAGGAGACCACATCCGCTCCGGCGGGATCGATCAGCAGGGTGCCGTCGCCATCCCGGCAGAGAAAAGGGATGCGGCGGTTTTCATTCACCAGGGTGACCCAGCGCGATTTCTTGCCTGATCCACGTTTCTCTTCGACTTTGTAGTGATACTGGACGCAGGGCTGATGGGTCAGCGGAGAGGTCAGCAGATCGGCACTTTCTCCCAGATCCACTACGCCTTTGACTTCGGCTATCCCGAAAGAGACCCCCTGGGTGGGGCTGGTGGGGATGTTCTCCATGCAGCGTTTGAATTTCACTTTGCGGAAGCCGATTCCGAAGGTGACCGCGCCGGTCAGCAGGCTGACTCCGATCACAGCCCATCCGATCAGGGGAGGGAGTTTGGCACGCTGATGTTCCTGCTCTTCGGCTTCCAGTTGTTTCTGATCCACCGGTGGCAGGGGAAGGGAAGGCTGACCCGGAATGCCCCACAGCGGAGCCAGCAGGAACTCGGGGAAGGCCTGTTTCTGGGTCCGAACCCGATCGACGGATTGAGCCAGATTCAGACGGATCTCGGTCAGCCGCTTCCGGGTGTCGGACGGGAGCACCTCCGTCTGCAGCAGGTCGTTTTCCGCCAGAGCGGTCCAGTCGCCATTCCATTGCAGTCCGAACGCCTGCAGTTCTGTCTGAATCTCGTTTTGTACCGTGGTGCGGTAGGTCTCCAGCCGTTCCGCAGCCGCTTCCAGATCCAATTTCATCATCTGAAGCCCCAGGAACACCAGATAAATGGCCACCGCCAGATTCAGCACGGTGAAATAGAGCAGGAGGCGGTGCTGACGGAAGAGGCTGATGAGAATGGAGAGTCCGGCAGCCAGGGCCACCAGCCCCAGCCATACCTTGGCTATAGAGCCTCCGGCCATTCCGATCCGCTCCCGCGTTTCCCCCAGCTCGGAGATAATGGGCTGATAATGTCCGTCGCGGTGAAAGACCACCTCAAATCCGGAATCCCCCCGCACCACATAGCCGAAGACAAAGAGAGAGTCGCCCGGATCAATGCGGTACTCCGTATAGCGCATATCCCCGCGGCGGGTGGACCAGGATTCCGGCACGGAAAACTTCACCTGCCTTCCGGGACGGATACGGATCTCCCCGGTATCATCGCGCAGGGTGAAAGGGACGAACTCTGATTCGTCTCTCACCGTCACCCAGCGGGTGTCGCCATCGGAATCCCGCTCCTTGCGCTCAACCAGAAGCCGGTAGTATGCACAGCGGGTGGAGGTCTCCGGCGAGGTAAGGGATGGTTCCGCAAGAGAGACGGTGCCGTTGAGATTCGCTTCTCCAGGCAGCACCGCGCGCACGGTGGTGGCTGGAACCCGCTCCAGTTGACGCATCTGCGCCAGCGACTCAAAACTGGAACGGCCCAGATAGACAGAGCCGAGCGCAAGGCCGGCGGCCAGCAGACTCCAGATCACCGCCTTCATGCCTTTGGCCGCGGCCCCGGCAGCACCTTTGTCTTCATGCAGATCACCGCTGCAGCTTTTCCGGTGTTCGATCAGCTGTTTGCGCGGCACTTTCTGTTTGCAGGTGGAACAAAGATAGGTTCGCATAAATTGTCTCCTCAGTCGGTGTCCCGGTGGAGCCGGGTCGGAATCCTTCCGTAGTCCGACCTACACGGCTACGGCATGAGGGCAAGCAGAACCTGAAGGGGCCCCTGAAGGTTGTCAGTCAGCGGCAAAGCGGAATCGCGGAAAGTACACGGGCCAGGGCCGTTCCGCGTGACCAAAAACCAGAATGTCATCCGGGGATCGAACACTGAGGTCATATGCAAAATCCCCCCGTCGATCCCGTTCCGGCTGGTCACGGGTTTCCAGTGGGTCAAAGTCTAGATTTTTCAGTTGTTCGGCAGGGAGGCTCAGTTCATAAAACATCCGGTCACCCGCCGGATGAACGCTGTAGGCGAAGGCGGCACCCTCCGGCAACTCTGTCAGGGAAAGATCAACCCCTTTGTTCATGACAAAAGAGGCGGCGGAGCCGTTACGCAGATGGAGGGTAACGCGCTCATCGACTCCCTGCCGCCCCAGCATCCGTATAAATTCTTCATTGCGGATCGTGCCGGCCAGTACGAGTCCATCCGCGCCGTAATGTGCAAACACCCCGCCACCCGCATCGGCCATGTCGTCCGGACCCCATTCCGCATGCACGCCGTCAATGCGGAGAGAAGCGGGCAGGGGCATTGGATCCACCAGGGTCTGACCTTGGTAAAGCAACCGGTTGAACTCATGCAGAGGAAGCCGGATCAGATCGTGTTCCCGGAGTAACCATAACTGGTTTTTCCACACCCGGATATCGCGTATGGGTCCCGTATCCGGAAATCCGGAAATCCGGACAGACTGGGTGTCCGGATTGATGATGACGATCGGATTTTCATCCACCTGATCCGAGTCACCTCTAATCTCAAGGAGATGGTACAAGGAGGTCGTATCCGTAAAGCTGAAACGTTCTCCTGATACTGCCCGCCAGTTTCTTTGCTCCTTTGACAGATCGATTACGTCTGTGGTGGATGCTTTTCCTGAAGAAACGTCTACTGCCCTGGGGGTCAGTTTATTGGCCCTCCAATGCGAATTGAATTCCAATCCGAACGCCTTGTCTTCAAGCAGGACGGGTCGCGTGGTGGTTTTCAATGCGCGGGTCAGATCATTTCCTGATTTGAGGTGAACGGCATTCCAGAAATCCCGGCTGTTTTTCCATATCAGGATGTCGTTTTCAAGCGAAGCATCCTCATACACCTCTTTTGGGTTACGCTGACGTTGATTCCAGTTGTGGGTTTTCACTCTCTCAAAGGTCCCGTCGGTTAAGACCACTTCGGCATGGCCCGAGTCGGCATCGATCTGTGCCCCCCC
>CAZVCO010000121.1:4549-6386 GCA_964625795.1 uncultured Verrucomicrobiota bacterium
TCCAAGGTCAGAAAGGAACGCCATCGTTCTCTTCCGATCTTCCCTTTGCTTATCGTTTTCCATTTATCCTCGCCGGACTCACGCTTTAACTCGTACAGGGTATCACGATCGACCGTGACCACCCGGTTTCCCTGATCTGCCACCATCAGCGGATCCCCCTGATCTCTTCCCAGACGGTCCAGCACCAGGGTCTGACCGTTTTTCATCAGCACCACATCATGACTGGCCCGGTTTCGGTCCCCCCGGGGAATGGCGAACATCAGCGTATCTCTCTCCACATTGACCGCCCGAATCTCGTCCATATCCTCTCCCGGACCGGGATAGCGTCCGATCACCTGACCTGTGTCGGCCTGAAGAGTCCAGATCCGATGTCGATCTGCAAGATAGACAAGGTTGCCCGATTCAAAGAGTCTGACCTTCCGCAAGTCTCCATGGAAGACCGCAGGGATCACCCAGTCCGGTGTGTCTGTGCCGCTCCATTTCTGAACAACCTCTTCAGAAAGCACATACAAGGCCTTCTGTCCGACCCGGAACAGCCCCCGGGTAACCCGCTGAGGATTTGCGGTGCCAGCCATGGGCACGGGGCGTCCGTTCACTCCGGAGGAGGATGTGCCGAGTCCCACTGCCGTCTCAAGCTGATCCGGCCGATCCATCAATACTCCCTGCATCGTTACGGCCAGTGTCCGCCAGCCCGAGGGCAGGGCCTGACGGGAAATCCTGCGGAGGGGATCTGCCGTCCAGACCTCCAACTGCCCATTTTGTTCCAGCAGAATGCCGCCGTCCATTGGACGAATCACCCGGTAGCCTTCACCTGGAAGCTGTTCCAGCGTATTGAGAGACTGAGGTTCCAAAACCCAGGCCTTCTGCTCCCTATCGATCACCAGGAGATGATTCCCAAAGGGGTGCAGGCTGATCCAGTCGATGGTGCCCTCCTGGGCGAGGAGATCTCCGGTGACCGCGTCCACGGCTTTGAGCGATTTGGCATCCATGGGCCCGAATACTGCGATGTGGTTCACCACCGCAGGAGGAGAATTCCAGCGGTTCTGGACCTTGTCATTCCTTGAGCGGTCATCCCAATCCGCATTGGCATATTTACGCGACCAGCGGGTGGACATGGTTGAGAGGTCTACCGCCGTCATCACCCCGTTGTTCGACTGAAGAAACAGGGTGTCGCCTGCCAGCACTGGATCGGGCATATAATGGTCAAACTCGGTGGTGCCGTAGCCATGCAGACTTTGACGGTATGCTCCCACCAGCAGGGGGAGCTCCTCCTCCAGCAACCCGGTTTCACGGTTGATGAAGGCCAGGGTGTATTGAGCAATCTGATCAGGGGAGCGGATTACGGTCAGGACCTGATGCCCCCAGATCACCGGGTTCGTGCAGAGCACCCGGTCGTCAGTTGGCCAGGCCCACTCCATAGTGCCGGTGCTGCGGTCATACGCGGTCAGCACATACCGGCCACCCCGCAGCATCCGGGCAAAGACCCGCTGTTCTGACAAGGCAGGGCGGAGATCACCATGGATAGGACGGGAGTCTTCCGACAGTGACAGCACGGTGGGGGAGGACACATCCCGCCACATCAGTTGTGATCCTTCAAACAGAGCTATGCTGCGGCTGTTCTGCAGTACAAAACCCTGCTGGTCCTCATCAATCCCGACGTTGACGGGGTTTCGAATCCTGTCACGGAAAAAGGGTGTTTCCATCCCGATTTCGCGACTGCCGGGATCGAGCATCACCAAAGGCTTCACGCCCTGGGTGGGGGGCAGACGAAATCTGTCTGCTGAAGGGCGGGACACCTGAACGTCCGGTCGACCGGTAGGCGTCAGACTGTAGCGGA
>CAZVCO010000121.1:6534-7269 GCA_964625795.1 uncultured Verrucomicrobiota bacterium
CACTCCTGGCCCCTACGAAAAGATTTGGATCTCGGGTGCCCACTAAGGATCCGCTTTTGTCACGGAGGATGGATCGAATATAACGGTGAAGCTCTGCTGGATCGGCTGCGGCCAGACGTCCCGCCTGACGAACCGATCCTTCGAAGTCCCAGTCCATCGGAAGCTGGACGGCGGTTTCTCTCAACTCCTCCAAATCCCGGTTCACGTTTCGGAAGCGCCCGTCACTTTCGAGTTCCGGCCGCTCCTCTATCACCTCACGATAAAGCCTGCGGGCCTGGGTGAGATCGCCCTCCTGCATGGTCAGTCGAATCCGGAACAGATCGGCCTCCACCGGCGCCAATTCCTCCAGATCCTGACGGTAGGTGTTAAACTGCTGACGCATGGAGAGGGGGTCTTTGGTCTCCTCAAGCAGGTCGAGGTGCGCCAGTATCAGTTCCTGCCGGACAGAGTCAGAATCGATCCCGCTGGTGTAGGCCAGCCGGTAAAAATCCCGGAGTTGAGGCCCTGCCTCCGGTTTCTCCTCTCTTATTTCTTTCAACCATCTGTACACAGCCTCCCGTTCTTCTTTCCCCAGCAATTCAAAGCGTTCGGCCTGCCAATATACCGCGTTGTCGAACTCCTCGATTTCAGCCCATTTTTTCGCCAGCTCGCCGGCCATTCGCGCCCATCGAAGATCTTCTTTAAACGGCGGATGAGTCAGGGCTTTCGTCAATGCCATGATGTCCACAAAACGCG
>CAZVCO010000121.1:7279-9602 GCA_964625795.1 uncultured Verrucomicrobiota bacterium
TTTATAGAGTGCCAGTTCGGCTGCCCAACCTCCGCCCTCTTGATGCAGCTTGGCGAACACCTGATGCCGTCCTGCCGGAAGGTTCACCCTCGTGGCCGAAGCAAAACCGTCTTGGCGTTGCTCAGGATAAAGATACGTCGGGTTGCCGTTCACCCACAGGGCCATGCCGTCATCGTGTTGCGGGACCAGCCAGACCGGGCGGGCCTGCTGAAGCTCGAAAACGGTGGAGAAATAAACGATTACGTTATTGTCCCTCGGCACATTCCGGTGCTCAGACAGAGGTCTCCATTCCGCGGGAGAGCCGTCCCGGTCCTGGAAGCGTGCATTGGGGATGCGGCGGGGATTACGTTCGGGTTGATGAGGGGTCTTCAGTCCGTCCGGGGCGGCAAACGGCCCCAGAATCCACCAGGGGGACCGCTCGATCCGGAAACTCTTCAGAGCCTCGTCCCGGGTGGTTTCATAGGAGCGCTGCAGGTCACCCTCCACCTGCAGGGGGACACTGCGCTCAGCCGAATCCCACCAGCTGGGTTTATCCGCATAAGGAACCGCCGCCTGCAGCGGACCGAACAGCAGAAGGCCGATGATTCCGAATGCAGGGATGCGGGCAGAAAAAGTCTGAAGGCGGGAAGGGACGCTCATCATGTTCAATAGGCCGGAATGTGCTCCAGCAGCATTTCGGTGATCTTTTCGGTGGTCACGCCCTCGGCCCTGGCGGTGTAATTCAGACCAAGCCGGTGACGGAACACCGGATAGGCCACCCGGTCCACATCCTCACAGGAGGCACAGGGCGCACCACGCAGGGCGGCGACCGCTTTGGCCGCGGTGATGAGGTTGATGGAGGCACGGGGTCCACAGCCCCAGGCCACCCATTTCCCGATAAAGTCTGGAGTTCCTTCTCGACCCAGCCGGGTGGCCCGCACGATACGGGTGGCGTAATCAATGACCGCATCGGCCACCGGAATCCGGGTCACCAGACGCTGTGCCTCCAGAATCTCCTCTCCGGTGAGCACGGGTTCGATGGTGCCGAACTGCTTCTCGGCCACCCGACGGATAATCAGTTTCTCCTCCGCCTCCTCCGGATAGTCCACAAAGATTTTAAACAGGAAGCGGTCCTGCTGTGCTTCGGGGAGGGGATAGGTGCCTTCCTGATCAAGCGGGTTCTGGGTGGCCAGAACAAAGAAAGGTTTCGGCAACTTGTGTACGACGCCGCCCACCGACACCTGTTTCTCCTGCATGGCCTCCAGCATGGCAGCCTGGGTTTTGGGCGGGGTGCGGTTGATCTCGTCCGCCAGAATAATATTGGCGAACACCGGACCGGCCATGAATTTGAATTCACGACTGCCGGTTTCCGGATTGTCCTGAATGACTTCGGTGCCGGTGATATCCGACGGCATGAGATCGGGGGTGAACTGAATCCGTTTGAACTGCAGGTTCAGGGCTTCGGCGATGGAGGAGATCAGCAGTGTCTTGGCCAGACCCGGCACTCCCTCCAGCAGACAGTGACCGCCGGCGAGAATGGCCACCATCACTTCTTCAATGACCTTGTCCTGACCCACAATGGTTTTGGTCAGTTCTTCGCGTATGGAGGCGTAAGCGGTCCGCATGCGTTCCAGTCCGGCCAGATCCCCGTCGTCCAATGAGTTGGGCGGTTGGGTATCAGAGGTTGTAGGTGGAGGTGAGGACTGCGGTGCTGGATCCGGGGACGGCGTTTTCAGCTTAGACTCCGGACGCACCAACAGGGTGTCACAGTCTGGACAACGGATTTCTCCCAGGTCTTCCACCATGCAACGCCATTCAGCATCGCATCCGGGACAGACAACTTCGATTTTTTCACTCATGGTTCATTTCCTTGGGTTAAACGTGGCTCATTTAGAAAAGTGGATGTGGGTGGCTGCCTTCAGCGGCAGACGGTGTTCACGCCCGCCCAGCGTGAAGGAAAAATGCTGTCCCCGGAAGGTCAGCGGGGTATTGATCACATCTCCGTTTCGGAGGGTAAGGGTTGCTGTGGTTCCGGGCGTGGACCATAAGACTCTGGACACAGAGGAGACTGGAAATTTACGCAGACCTCCGGCCGTCAGAACTGCCGCGGTTTCGTGGTCAGCCCACAGAATACGCCGGGCCTGAACCACTTCACCGGAACGGGTGATCAGGGCAGGTGGTGTCACCTCCACGTCTCTCCAGTCTTCCGCCGGTTGATAAAAGACACCGGCCACCTGAGCTGCCGGCAGGATCAGCCGTCCGATGGCGACGGAATAAAAAGTCACCTGTTCTGTATTCCGGTCCAGTATACTGCCCGCCAGACGGCTTCCATCCGTAAGGAGAA
>CAZVCO010000122.1:0-3276 GCA_964625795.1 uncultured Verrucomicrobiota bacterium
GCCCGCCGTAGGCGGGATGGCCTTTACGCCTTCGGCGCACAAGTCCAGGCCGTCACCTTATATTTGTCGGGCAGGAATGCCCAACCTCCGTTTTGCAAGGTTGCGTTTCACCAATTCCAGGATGCGACCGGTCTTTTTGCAGGTACGGCTTCTGTCTTGACGTCCTTGAGGTAAAGTTTACACGTTAAGCATGGGTAAATCGATTACCATGCAGGATGTAGCCGACCGGGCGGGGGTTACCAAGACCACGGTGTCGCTGGCCTTGCGGAATGACCGCCGGATTTCCGGGAAAACCCGCGAACGGATCCATGCGCTGGCCGAGGAGATGGGTTACAAACCCAACCCTCTGGTGTCTTCGCTGATGACTCAGGTGCAGGCGGGCAAAGGCGTGAGCAAAGGAACGCAGTTGGCCCTGCTGGCTCCGCCCCGGAATGAGGATCGCGCCCGGGCCGGTGGGTTTTCATATGGCCAGAACGTCTATGCGGGGATTCGTAAACGTGCGGAACAGCTCGGATATGGTATCGATGTGATTGAGCCGGAGGAGGGACGGAATTCGTTTGAGGCCTGTGTGCGGGTGATGCGGAACCGGGGGATACGGGGAGTGATTCTGCCGCCGTTTCAGGCGCCAGCCCGGGAGTTTCCCGCGGAATTTGATTGTGAGGGGTTTGCAGTGGTGGCGGTGGGGTATTCGCAGGCCATTGAGGGGGTGCACCGGGTGGCACACAGTCAGTTTCAGATTGCGTACCGGCTGACGCGGGAGGCGCTCTGTCGCGGGTATCGGAGGATCGGGCTGCACGTATCCCCTGAGATGAACGATCGCACCGGTCACAAGTATCCGGGGGGCTTTTACGCGGCATTGAATGATATTCAGGGGTTGGCGTTTTCCAATCGGCAGGTCCTGATTGCGCATGGAAATCCCGCCGCGCTGATTGACTGGGTGCGTAAGCGGAAGCTGGACGCGGTGCTCACGCAGTATCCGGATGACCATCAGGTGTTACAAGATGAGGGATTTGCTGTGCCCGGCGATTTGGGGTTCGGATTGCTGAGCACCACCCATGCGGAACCCTCTATGACGGGCTGTTTCCACGATCCGGTGACTCTGGCCGCGGCGGCGGTGGATCTGGTCACCTCGCAATTGAACCGGAACGAGACCGGCAAGCCGGCGTTTCCCAAGACGGTGCTGACGCCGGAGGTGTGGGTGGAGGGAGAGACGCTTTAGGAGAGGTCAGAGGTCAGAGGTCGGAAGTCAGAGGGCAAGCGCTCCAACGACGGGGTCGGAATTTGTTGGATGGAGAAAACAGCTGGAGGTGCCGCATCCCTGCGGCGGAAAGACCGGGGCAGGGATGCCCCGCGTCCGGCTGAGTTCCGGCGCAGGATCCGTCTTCGCCCTCCGGGCTTCGCCGGAACATGTGCGGCACGTCCGGCTGTTATCAGGGCGGCGTTTAACAAGGAAAACGGATTCCCGGTTTGAAAGACTTGTGAACGTTGCAGGGTGTGGGAATAGGGGGCAATGAATTCTGAATCCCCGTTTTTATCCGCTGAACTTCTGGACGCGCTGCTGGAGAGCAGTGTGTCTTCCGGCCGGTGGGATGGGGAATGGGTGAGGTCCAACAAACCCGGTCACACGCCGGAGACGCTGGAGGTGCCACATCCGGCCAGTGGACGGGAGACGGCGGTGTACATGGTGTTGGCACGACTGGCGGGAAAGATGGATGCGGCGACGGGAACGGAGGTGCTGGGTCGTCTGCTGGAGCTGGTAGTGGAGGATCCAGCGGATGCGCACGCGGGCTGTATGCGCTGGTTCGCGGAGGAGACCCGGGTGTCGGACACCAATGCCGCGTTTTTCACTCTGATGCCGTTTTTGGTGCTGCACGCGGTGCAGCCGGAGGCCCTATCGGAGATCGAATGGAAACAGGTGAGGGAGCTGTGTGGGAAAACATTGCCCTGGTTTAAAAAAGAGGCCGCGGAACCCCATTTTTATTATCCGAACAAAGTGATCAGTGACGGGGCCGTGCTGTGGGGTGTAGGTTCTTTTCTGGGGGATGCGGCGATTCGGGAAGAAGCCGCCCGTTTCGTGGCGGACTGGGTCACGTATACCCGGGAGCGGGGGTGGGGCTGGGGGGAGAATATCAGTCTGGGATATATTCCGGTGATTCTGGTGGCGGTGCGGTATCTGATTCTCACAGGGGAGGGGTGTGCGTGGTGCTCCGACCTGCGGAAGCTGGAGGCGGAGTTGCTGGAGATCGTGCGGTTTTGTGACGGAACAGAGTGCTGCCCCAGCATCCGCAGCTATCAGTTTGACGGAAGGGACAGGGTGAGCTCGCCGTTGTGGTCTCTGGTGGGACATCCGGATTTTTCCCCGCTGCGCACCGCCTCCATGCCGGAGCTTCCCTGGAAGAAGGTGCTGGTGATGTTGCTGTATCATGAGGAGATCGGGAGGGCGGCGTACACCCCGCCGGCGGTTCCCCGGGAGAGGACGTTCCGGATTTTTGACGGGCATGCGGCCCACTGCTGGGCAGGGAACGGAATCCGTCTGGGGAGCTGCAGCCGGTTCCCGGTGATGCCGGGTCATTATCAGCATGCCCACTGGGGGCTGGGATGGCAGAGCTTTCCGGTGAGTGTGGCGTTTGACGGATTTGGTGTGGGGCGGCTGCAGTGGCGCACGGAAAAAGAAGGGCGGGTCAATACCCATCCCACCAGCGGTCCAAAAGGAATTTACCGGAATTACCGGTTGAGCGACGGGAACGACGTGGCGGCGGTGGTGACGCACACGGATCAGCAGGGGCCGTTGGCGGTGGTGGTGCGCTCGGTGAAAAACTGGGTGTCGCAGGAGGGTCTGGCGCTGTCGGATGAATGGTGGTTTCCTGCAAAAGACGATGGCGGGTTTCGGCGTCAGGGTGACTGGTGGGTGTTCGAACAGGGGGACGGCCTGATGGCGGTTCAGGCTCTGTCGGTCTACGAGGCGGGCGCCGGAGAGGAAAGCTGGCGCCCGGCCAACGCTGTGCCGCACGAGGAGGAAGACGGAGTGCGGCTGACGGTGCCGTTGCTGGGCGGGTCGCCGGGATACCGGGTGAGTGAACGGGTGGAAGTGGCCTGGGTGGTGCGGGTCCTGGATGCGGCGGAATGCGGGAATGTGAAGGAGGTTCTGTCTTCGATCACGGTTACCGACCTGCGGGAGTTTGACTACACGCTGCCCCGGGTGGAGGAGGCCTATGTGCGGACGGTGCGGGTGAGCGAGGGAACCCGGGAGGTCAATCTCCGCGTCGATTACCACCG
>CAZVCO010000122.1:3286-7364 GCA_964625795.1 uncultured Verrucomicrobiota bacterium
TTGTGGGGATAGCTTAAGGATGTACCCGGCCGGGATCCACGTTGATGTCGCCGGGGGTGGCGGGGTCGAACGAGACGGTGCGTCCGTCGGGCAGAGTGGCGCGCTCGGGGCTGTCGAAGGTGACCACGGGTGCGTCGCTTCCTTCCGGCGCGCAGGTAAGAGCGGCTAGGAAGGTGAAGCGTTCCGCCGGTTCGGTGTTGGCCACCATGAGGTTGTTGTGCTGCAGGGGGGCGGTGACGTATTTTTTGAAGATGCCCCGGCCTTTGGCGCGTTCGAGGTCGGCGGGGTAATGGTCCTCGCCGGTAACGGGATTGACGTAGCCGTCGCGGCCGATGCGGTTTTCGATGGAGACAGGACCGGAGCCGGTGAGGTGGACGCGGGCGTTGACGCCGCCGACGCTGTACTCAAATCCATCGGGTAGAATCTCCACCGGCACGTCCTGATAGACGTGAAAGAGCCAGTGGAAGGTGGCGGATTCCGCTGCGGCCAGTTCATCATAGATCAGGTAGATGTCGTCCACCCGCAAGACATGACGGATGACGGTTTCCGCGCCGGCCTCTTCGGGGTATCCGGGGGTGAGCTCCGCAGCCCAGTAGCGGAGTCCATCACGCTCGTCGTAGGCGAGGGGACGGGCGGTGATGGGGCGCTGTGGCTGGTAACGGTCGGTTTCGGTATGTCCAAGGCCATTGATCAGCAGTGAATTGTGGCTGAGGGCGTCGCGGGAGTAACCCAGGCTGGCCCAGGATCGCCAGCCGCCACCGGAGCTGAGCAGCGCCCCATGGCCGAACCAGATGAAGGACCCGTCGGAGGGATAGGAGTGACCATAGCCGCCGAGAGGGCGGAACTGCATTTGCATGCCCACCGCCTGGTTGTAGTCATCCAGATTGAGGATGGGGCGGGTATGATCGAACACCCAGCCGGCCCGTTCCAGAAAAAGAGTTGAGTCGATCTCCGCGTCGTCCGGAACCGCGGCCAGGTCGTCGCGGTGCCGGTCCCAGACCGCGAAGTCGAACCAGGGCCGATTGTACAGGGAGCGCACATTGCCACTGAAATCGCCTTTGCCCCGTTCCTGCCAGAGATGTTTGGCCAGAGGTGATTCTGTCAACACGGCCAGTTTCCGAAGATTTTCCCCGCCCACGTCGCGGGCGGTTCTCAGCCAGGAATCTCCCCAGGGCAGTTGTTCCGGTCCGGAAAAAATAAAGGCGAACCAGGTGACCAGGTTTTGAATAGCGGGGTTCTTCCCAAGGTTCATCTCCGGCAGCAGCAGATCCACGACAATGGCGGCGTCGAGCAGGGTCCCGGCCTTTTCATCCGCGTAGCCATGCCCCTCATTGTATCCCTCTTCAGGTCCTTCCTGCAAAGTGACGCCGCTGAGATAATGGAGAGCCAGTTCCGTCAGCCCGTCCGCCACCTCCAGATCGCCCGCCATCAACAGGATGGCGGGTACCGTCCAGGCAAAGTTTTGGTAGGGATGGCTTCCGCCGTTGTAGGCCAGGCCGTAGTGCCGCATGCTGTCGTCCCCTTGTCGCCAAATGATGGAGTGAGGGTCGAAATACATATCGTGCAGGCGCCAGCGGACGGCTTCTTTTAAGATGGCCCGCTGTTGTGGGTTCAATTCCCCCGCAAACCAGTCATAAACCACGGCAAATAATTCCGCCGCCTGGGAGGGCATTTTGGTGTGTCCGCCGAGTCCGCCCTCGGGGGAGAGCAGACCGCCGCGCGGCCAGGAGGCCATTTCAACGATACGGGGAATGGCGCCGGCATATTGATCCTCCCCGGTCAGCCGGTACGCGTACGCGACGATGGTCAGTTCCTTCAGCATCCGGATCCACATGGTTTTCTCTTCGCGGTTTTGCGGAGGACGTCCCAGGTTGTCGGTTTCCGGAAAGTCATTCCACCACGGCTGGGCCCTGATTCGGTCGCAGTCTCCGATCAGTTGGTCATAACGAAACCGGGTGTCAGAAGAGGCTTTCAATGACTCATTAAATGCGGCCCAGTCTCCGGACGCCGGTCCAAGGCGTGGACGTTCCAGTGCACTCAGGGTGTCGGCCGCGGTGTTGATGGCACTGCGGTCCCATTCAGTGGTGCGCTCTGTAATCCGGAAACTGCGGGTGCTGCTCCAGCTGGGTTGATCTTCCGGGCCGTAGCCGACCCTCCAGTACCAGGTGCCCGGTTCTAGCGGAGAGAGCGCGTTGTAGAAATTATAGGGAGTGTTCTGAATCGAGACGTCGGGATCGGTAAACGTTTCGTTCTGCGCGATCTGGAACTGGAACACGGTGGGAGGAATAAGTTCGATATCTTCCGCAATGATGTTTTTCAGGTAGGGCCAGGAGAAGCGGGGCGGGTTGACCGAGGCCTCGATGCCGTCTCCGGGACGCCAGTTGACGATGGTGGCGTATTCCCAGCCGGAGTTGTAGGGAATGAGGGATTCCGGCGCGGGCAAAACGTCGGTCGTCTGTGAAGGAGTGCCGGGTGGAAGGGGAGCAGGAGGAGATGACGGTGGTTGAAAGGGTCTGCACCCAATGAAAAGCATAGGAAGCAGGATAAGGAAAATACCGGTTTGTTTCACAGCGGTCCGTTGGATTGAGATTGCATGCGGGTGGAGATTACCACCATTTCCAGATCTCGGGATATTCATCAGTGTCGGGGACCCCTTTTATGCCCTCGACATGATAATCACCAAACATGTAAAGGCCGATGTTGCCGGGGTTGGAGATGCGCCATTTGGTCACCGTTTCCCCGTCGAAGGCCGGAGTCACCTCTGGATCAAAGGCACTGGTGTTCTGGTTGATCTCCCCCATGATGACGGTGGAGGAGGGGCTGGGAATAATATTACTACGATAGGACCACCTCGGCTCATCCTCAAACATAAATTTATTGAGACCAAAATGGTTGCCTCCCACATCCTCTGCATTCCGGGATTTAAACACCTCGTTTTTCTGGTAGTCGAAGACGGAGCCATCTTTGTCTTTGCCCAGATAATCCTGGATCTGCTCCTGCCAATGCATGCTCTTTCCGTGTTCAGTTGAACTGTACCCGTAGCGAACAGGAAACCTGTTCTTATTATCCATGGTGTATAACTGAATCGCATGGCCAATGCTGCGCATATTGGACATTACGGTGGCGGTGCGGGCTCTGCCGATCGCGGTATTCACCGCGGGGACGATAATCGACACCAGCAAAGCGATGATGGCGATGACCACCAGCATTTCAATGAGTGTAAAGGCCTGTCTGCCGGAAGGGGGGATAGGTAGGAGCTTTGTCATTCTATTATCCTGTTCCGTATGAAGTCTTCACACAAGTCTTCTCTGAGTTAACTCGTAAAACTGCTCCGATTCGATCTGCTTAGACCAGGACGCCTTCTGTTCTGCCTGTTCGGAATTGAGGGAATCACGGCTCCCAGCTGCCGTCCACATTGGGCCCTTCGCCACGGCTGCGGCCCCAGTCGGCCACACGCTGCGGATCTCCGTCCCAGAGACGTTCATGGCCCCACTGGGTGGTCTGGGGACGTTCGCAGAAGCGGAGGCGGATGACCGGGAAGAGGGGGGTGGGTGATGCCACCGGCAGATCCTGCAGGGTGATGACATCTCCTTGCTGGGTGAAGGAAAGATCCTGAGTAGGGTGGCGCTTTCCAGAGGACTGGGCAGATCCGGCAGACGCATCTCTTCGGCTCCGTCCCAGAAGCGGATGATGAGGTAGAGGTCGTTTCCGCGCAGGGTCTGATAGCCGCGGGTGATGAATTCGGTGAGGTCGCCGCCATCGGTTTGAAACACCGCTTCGGCATGAGTGTTGAGCCATTCGCCGATGGCACCGGCGCGTTCCCGGAATTCCGCCGGGATCCGTCCCTCCGGATCGGGTCCGACATTGATGAGGAGGTTCCCTCCCTTTTGCGCACAGTCGCAGAGGCTGTCGAGCAGTTGATCGGCGCCCCGCCAGCGTTCGCCGGGGGTCCAGCCCCAGAAGCGCCAATAGCTGACCTGGCAGGATTCCCACAGCCGCTGTTTCTCGGGGGTGGCGTGATGCTCCGGGGTACCGTAGTCGCCGAGGGTCCGCGATCCGCCCGCGCCCTCGCCCTCGC
>CAZVCO010000122.1:7374-9560 GCA_964625795.1 uncultured Verrucomicrobiota bacterium
GAGCCGGTTGTTGATGAGGATATCGGGCTGGAGAGTGCGGATCTTGTTCACTAATTCGGCCGATTGCATATCGTCGGCGTCGCGGGGCCAGATGCCGTCGAACCAGATGAGGTCGATGTTGCCATAGTTTGTCAGCAGTTCCTCCACCTGACCGTGACAGAAGTCCCTGGTCTTTTCCCAGCCCTCCGGATTCTGTTCCGGTCCTTCAAAGTAGGCCGGAATCCGCCAGTCGATAAAGGAGTAGTAGAGGCCCACCCGCAGACCCTCGGCGCGGAAGGCCTCGGTGAATTCAGCCACGAAGTCACGTTGAGGGGCCTGGGCCGCACTGGAGTAATCCGAATGGGCCGAATTGAACAGGCAGTAGCCGTCGTGGTGTTTGGTGGTGAGCACCGCATAGCGGAATCCGGCAGCTTTGGCGAATGTGGCCCAGGCGCGCATATCGCAGTCGGCGGGATTCCAGGCGCAGGCCATGTCCTGATAGGCCGGTTGATCCATATGATCCCGGAAAAGGGCCTGGGAGTCTCGTCCCACCACGGCGGCGGGTCCCCAGTGAAGAAAGAGTCCATAACGGGCGTCGGGAAACCAGGCGTGGGCGGGATTTTGGACGGTAGGCGGGAAGTTCATGTGAAGTGGCCTATCCGAACAGACTGCGGAAGTCAGGCCGGGTAGAGTGTGACATGGAACAGCGTAAAAACTAAAGTGTTGCCCTCTTGACGTGCAAAATTATGTATTTTACATATTTATGTATGAAAACGTTGATATCCAGCACCACGCTTGCACGGAATCTTGGAGATTGTCTTGCCCGGGTAAAATACCGGTCTGAAGACTTTCTCATCACCAAAAATGATGAAGTTGTGGCGGAACTGAAACCCGCAGGCACATCCGCCTGTGCCACCTGGGGGGCGGTGGCGGAGGCCATGAGCTCCTATCCCGCCGATCCGGGATTTGCCGATGATCTGGAGAAGGTGAATGAAATGGACGTTCCTCCGGAGAATCCATGGTCCTGATTCTCGACACCTCCGCGTTGGTTTCATTGGAGCGAACGCCTGAACTGTGGCAGACAAGTCCGATCCCCGCCGACGGAACCGTTCTGCTTCCGGCTGTTGTCTGGGCCGAAGCGTTAATCGGAGTGAGAATGGCCGACTCCGCTCAACGGGCGGCCCGCCGTCTGACCCGCTTACAGGCGATTCGCCGCCTGACCGGACTCCAGGACTTTACCGAAGCCATCGCGGAACACTACGCCGATATTTTTTTCGAACTCCATCAAAAGGGAACCTTGATTCCACAGAATGACATCCAGGTCGCCGCCACCGCACGGGCCCATGACGGAGCGGTCCTTGTCGGCGTAAAAGACGAGGCTCATTTCAGAAGGATCGAAAATCTTGAGGTCATCACCCTATGAGTCAAACTTTCCAAAACCCCATCCTTCCCGGGTTTCATCCCGACCACTTGGCCATAAAATCTTTCCGGAAGGTGACGGATCCAATCCTCAGTCACCCGAAGAGGTCGGGATCCGTCCCAGGTTCCGTTGGGAGGATCGATAGGCCGTCGGGGACTGTTCCATTACGTTCCGGAACAGGCGGTTGAAGCTCTCCACATACTCAAACCCGGCCTCGGCGGCGACTTCTTTAATGGATCGGTCGCTTTCCGTTAACCGGCGGCAGGCATAGGCGATCCGCTGCGAGGCGAGATACTGATAGGGGGATTCGCCGATGACCTTCCGGAACTGGCGTCGGAAATGCGGGTAACTCAACCCGATTCCGTTGGCGGCGGTTTCAAAATCGACGGAATGCCAGGGTTCCTGTCTCCATGCCCGGGCCAGAGACTCGATTCCCTCCAGATGCTTCAGATTCTTCGTGGGCTGATGATGTGCATTCAACAAACACAGCAGTTCACCGGTCCGGAATTTGGCCCGGTCCGCTTCCACCGGATCCATGCTCTGTACCCCGTTCAGAATCTGATCATGCAGACTGCGCAGGGTTTCGGTTGATTCCGGTAATGGATAGAGTCTGGAGTTGCGTCGAAGCCATCCGCAGGCTTCCCACTCTGAACAGCGCTCACCCGAAAAAACCACATAGGATTCCTCCCAGCAGGTGTCGGGTCCATATTCAAACACACTCCCCGGCCAGATATAGAAAAAGAACGGAGCCTCTTCTCGCTGCCACTCCGCGTGGGTTCCCTCCCGG
>CAZVCO010000123.1:0-3581 GCA_964625795.1 uncultured Verrucomicrobiota bacterium
TGATTGGGCCTCCGGACTGACCGGATAATTGGGCAGCTGTAAAAGAACAGCCTCCCGGACCTCCTCAGTGAGATCAAGTTCATCACCTGACTCCTCTATGGAAAAGTCACGTAAAAAAGCCGATTCCCGGAGGATTGTCGAGAAAAATTGACCACTTCTTACACACTCCAGCTCCAGGGGAGCCTCCGCCGTCCCTGTGACCAGCACCTCCGTGCCGGTCCGGATCGCGGTCAGTTCGTACCGGATATCCCCCACATTCCGTATCTCCACCTCGTTATCCAGACCGAGAATACTTCCCGGCAGAGCACCGGATAACTGGACGGGGCCGTGCTCCAGAGAAACCAGAGAAAGGTGAAGAGGAGATTTCATAAGTCATCAAATGCGAACATCGAACATCGAACATCGAACTTTAAAACGGGGTGGGCATGAAATCAATGCGAGGTGGAGAATATTCAACATTCGATGTTCAATGTTGAATGTTCGATGTTCGATTTCACCTAATTAGCCGCCTGCCACCGAGCGCCGGGGGGTATCTTTAGTGCTTTTGCGGCTTTTAATCTTGTTGTGAAGAGCCTCCAGCGTGGCCGGGGTGACATAGCGGCCGATGTCCCCGCCCAGCGCGGCAATTTCCCTCACCCGGCTGGAACTGATGTATCCGAATTCCTCGGCCGGCATGAGAAACATGGTTTCAATCTCCGGGGCCAGTTTCCGGTTGATCAGGGCCATCTGCAGTTCATATTCAAAATCGGAAAAGGCCCGCACCCCGCGGATGATGAATCCGGCATCGACCTGATGGGCAAAATCGACCAGCAACCCTTCAAACACCTGAACGTCCACCGTTTCGAGATGCTGCAGGGCATCCTGCACCAGTGCGGTGCGCTCCTCGGTGGAGAACCAGACGTTTTTGGGGGTGCTTTTCGCCACCCCGATGACCAGCCGGTCGCAGCACTTGACCGCCCGCTCCACCATATCGATGTGCCCGCGGGTGATCGGATCAAAGGTTCCGGGATAAATGGCGGTTTTCATAGCCCTCTCCTAGATTCCCATCCGGACTCATGCAAGCTTAACCCAAAGCGGGGGAAGACTTTGACAGCCTCCGCTAAGAGCAGTTTAAAAGGCTCTAGTACACGTCCCGCTGATAGCGACGGTCTTTCTGCAGGGTTTTCACATAGGCATCCGCATCCTCAGCGGACATGCCCCCCTCATCCTTTACAATGTCCAGCAATGCGGCATGGACGTCATGGGCCATGTGGCTTTCGTCTCCGCACACATACAGATGCGCACCCTCCTGCAGCCAGGCGTAGAGTTCTTTGGCCTTCTGCCGCATGCGGTCCTGCACGTAAATCTTGTCTTTCTGGTCACGGCTGAAGGCCACATCGATGTTGTCCAGCACTCCGTCTTTGTGCCACTGCTGCCATTCGGTCTGATACAGAAAATCGGTGTCGAAATGCTGCTCCCCGAAGAAGAGCCAGTTTTTTCCGCCTCCCTGCAGTTCGCGGTCCTCCACAAACGCACGGAAAGGTGCGATACCGGTGCCGGGACCCACCATAATAATGGGTGTATCCACACTGGACGGCAGTTTGAAGTTCTTGTTGGTATCCACGTACACCCGGATGGTCTCATCCAGAGCCACCCGGTCAGCCAGATAGGTGGAACAGACGCCCTTACGGGTGCGTCCGTGCGCCTCATACCGGGTGACGCCCACAAAGATGCACCTCGTCCGGATGCGCGGCCAGACTGGAGGCAATCGAGTACAGGCGGGGCGGCATTTTCCGGAGCATATCCAGGAATTCGGCGGTGGGGATTCCCTTGGCCGGCCAGGTGGTGAGCACATCGATCAGTTCACGGCCGTGCAGCCAGGCGTTCAGTTTTTCATTGTCGCCGATCAGCGCGGTCATTTCCTCACTTTCCACCGCTTCGGCATAGGCCCGGAGAAAGGGACGGGTGACCGTGGTGATTTCAAAGGTCCCCATCAGGGCATCCCGCAGAGATTCGATCCCCTTTGAGGTCACGACCTCCTCCTCTGCATTGGCATCCAGCGCGGTAAGAATCTCGTCCACATAGTCGGGATCATTGACCGGAATCACCCCCAGGGCATCGCCCGGCTCATACGTGAGCCCGCTGTCCTCCAGCAGGAGTTCCATGTGAATGGTCTCCTTGGCCGATCCTCTTCCGTTGAGATTCACCCGCTCCAGCAGAGCAGAGGGAAAAGGGTTTTTCTTGGAATAGGCCGAGGGCGGCGCGGCCGCGGGAACCGATCCCGCCCCCACCGGAACCGGAGCTGCCGCCGGAACCGCTTTTTTGGAAATCACTTCCGCCAGCTCGGCGATCCAGGCCTCTGCCTTGTCTTCATAATCCACGTCGCAGTCCACCCGGTCCAGCAGACGGGTGCCGCCCAGTTTCTCCAGCTGGGTATCAAAATCCTGACCGGTTTTGCAGAAATGCTCGTAACTGGTGTCCCCCAGCGAGAGCACCGCAAACTCCACCCCTTCCATTTTCGGCGCCCGGCGTCCGTGCAGAAAAGCGTGAAGATCCATGGCGTTGTCCGGCGGATCCCCTTCCCCATGGGTGCTCACGACCAGACACATGGTCTTTTCTTTCTTCAGCTGCTGAGGCTTATAACTGCCCATATCCTGCAATTCGGCCGCAACCCCCTTTTCCTGCAGAGCGCCTACCAGATCCGACGCGATCCCCTCCCCGTTGCCGGTCTGCGATCCGAACAGGACCGTGACTTTCTGATCGCCGGCCGCAGCCGGTGCGGCCGCAGCCACTGCCGGAGACCCCGCACTTCCAGAGGCATTTACCCCCGCCATATAGCCACACAGCCAGGAGGACTGCTCCGGACTGAGGGTGGAAAGAAGCGCGTTCAGATGTTGTTGCTGTTCCGGAGTCAACGGACCCATTCCTGGAACAAATGGTGGAATATTCATGTATACCCTATAAAGTTGATAGACTTACTGCCCTATACAGCGGTTGGCCTGATTGTCAAATTCAACCTTTCACATAGTCTGAGTTTACGGAAACTTCAATCGCCGATGTCGTCCGGCGGATCGGACGGGGAATCCCCCGTGGCCCAGCGGAACCACAGCCACAGCCCTGCGGCCGTCAATCCAATCAGACCCGCACCCTGGAGCAGCCCCAGTCCTTTGACAAACGCTAGCGCCCCTTTTCCGGTCAACGTATACGCCACCGTCCCCGGAATGATTCCCAGCAGGGTGGCCGCCGTAAACACCGGCAGGGGGATGGCACTGATCCCCAGCATCCAGTTTATGGGGGGAAAGAGATAAAACAGCAGCCGCAACACCAGAACCGTGCTGAATCCGTGGGTTTCCAGCCGGTGTTCATACCGAGCGATTTTCTCCGGAATCCGCGGTTCCACCGTCTCCCGCAGACAATACCGGCTGAGAAAAAACCCCACCACGGAGGCCCCTAATCCTCCGCACAGAGAAACCGCCAGGGCAATCGGAAGCGGCCAGAAGGCCACGGCGGGCACGATAAAAAGCACCGGAGGCACCCCGAGCCCTCCCAGCAGCATGATCAGCAGCGCATACCCGATCATGCCCGCGACTCCCCACGATCTG
>CAZVCO010000123.1:3591-9529 GCA_964625795.1 uncultured Verrucomicrobiota bacterium
ACCAGCCCGGGTCCGATTTCATGCAGATCAAGGAACCAGGCCACCGCCCCGGTGAGCAGCAGAGTTCCGGCGATTGCCGCCAGCGCGAGGTTGGATTTTTGACGGGAGGTCAGCATCAGGTGAAGTCGGGAAGATCCGCCTGCACCTCAAACCGGGCGCAGTCGTTCAGCAGGCAGGCGCTACGTCTGAGGTTCAAATCCTCCGGATGGAGCGAAATCCGGATCCCCCGCGGATTCCAGCAGGCGGCAAGGCGGTTCCAGGCATTACTGCCCCTCAGAAACAGGGCACGGAAGGCGGTATCGGCCTCGTAGCCCAGCAGCGGCATGCGGTGCAGACGGCCGCTGCGGACATCAATCACCCCCCGGAGGACCTCCACCGTCTGAAACGGCAGATCCCGCAGGCGGTTTCTGGAGATCGGTCCCAGCGCCCAGGCGGGAGGAACGTAATGGGTCGGAACCGGCAGGTCCTGTGTTTCAAACCAGCGGGCATTCTCCAGCATAAGATCCGCAATCCCGTCCTCGGAAAGGGACAGATGCTCCGCCACATCCCGCGAAATCAGCACGCTGTGAAGCTTGTGATAGACCGTCCGGATCTCTTTCACCTGATGAATCCGTCCATGACCGGCCAGCACGTGGCCCTCCGCCACCCATTGACGCAGCACCTCCACCTGCTCCTCCCGCCACGGCAGTCCCGGAATCACTAACAGCATCACTCTATGGATCCCGTGTGTTTTAAGCACGTCCAGCATGGTGCGGACCGACGCCAGAGTATGCGGGGCCACATCGTGTATCGAGATATATGCGGATCGCATACGGGATCAGCCCTTGAGTGTCCCATCCCGCAGGGATTCCAGAAGATTCAACCACTGCTGCATAGTCTTTTCGTTCATGGTCCGGGTGGCTTCGCGGGCCGTGCGGGCCAGCCGGATGCGTTCTTCCGGCTCAAGCGCAGCGATACGTTGAATCGCCTGGGGCACGCTCTCCCCCTCTCCGATCACGCAAAGACCCTCCACCAATTCGGGCCAGCGCAGAATGCCGCACTGATTCGACACCAGCATCAGCCGCTCCCGGGCCATGACCTCCAGGGCGATCGACCCAAACGATTCGTGCCGGGACGGCAGCACCACCATGTCCGCTCCGTCGATCTCTTGGAGCAGATCCTTCCGATCCAGCCAGCCGAGAAATTCCAGGTTGTCGCAGTCCTTTCCGTTTTCGACCAATTCCCGGCGCAGCGGCCCCTCTCCCGCAATGCGGAACCGGAGTCCGGGCAGCGCTTTTGCCGCCTCCACCAGCGTCTCCACCCGTTTTTCCCTGGCCAGCCGTCCCGCATACAGCACCGTGCGAACCTCACCCTCATAAGGTCTGACCGGGGTATTCACGATCAGCGGGGCGATGGTGGTTCCCATAATATGAGCATCCCCGGCGCCTGAATCCAGCGCCTCCTGCCGCATAGCATCGGTATTCACCACTACCGCACCGGCGCGCCGGAACATGACGTTACTGGCTTTTTTCAAATACCAGCTGGTAAGATTGCCAAAATGGCCCTGCCAGTAAAGGCCGGCCAGTTTGGTCAGCGAAGTATGATAGCCAAACACCAGCGGAATCCGGTGCCGGACCGAAATCCAGCGGGCAAGCAGGGCGAAAGGTCCCAGCGTGGGTGCAATCAGGATGTCGGGTTTCACCTGCTGCACCTGACGCAGAATCGGGAGCACATTGGGAATGTACAGATGCTGGGAGTTATCGCCAGGCAACGGAATCCAGACCCGGTTCTTTTTAAAGACACAGTTGGCCCGGGCCGGGATCATTTCCACGTGCCCCAGCTTTTCCTGCAGATGCTCCATGAGATCATGGTAATAGGTCCCCACACCGTTGCGGTTGGGAATCGCATCGGAAAGGATCATCACCCGGCAGGACTGCGGCGGGTTGCTGGATTCAGCTTGGATCATCATGAAGGGGTGTCGGAGATAACGTCGGACAGGCGGCCCGAAGGGTTTCAGATGTCAGGCCGTATTCAGAGAGTTCATAGTCATGCGAACTGGAATGCGAACGGGACCGTTCACTTTTCTCTGACAGAGTATTCCAGAAATCTGTTGAAAAATCCAGAGACAAGCTCTCCGCAGCGGTACGAACCACGAGGTCGAGGTGTTCTTTAAGATCGTTGCGGTCGACCACCACGGCTCTTCCCGGTGCCAAATCGTGTCTCACCTGGGACAGGATTTGGTAGTGGGCGGTCATTTCATCCACCAGTATGGATTGAAGCCGATTGGGTCCCGCTCCTGCAAACGAGGCGCGGACCGCCATTTCCGCCGTACTCAGCATGGAGGGCACCGTCTCCGCCGGATCGCGCATGCATACCAGAAAACGGGCATCGGGAAATACCTCCGGCAGGAGATCCATCCAGGAAGAGAACGAGGCATTTTTACTGAGCACCGTTCGCCGGCCACCGTCGGCAAACACCTGTTTTTGCAGACACCGTTTGTAAAAGACCAGGGCCCGACGGCGGGCGGGCTCCGACGCCTCGGTCTGTCCCGGCAGGTAGGCCCGGATAGACGTCCAGGCCGGAAACGCCATCAGCCATCCGGTGCAGGCACAAATGGAACTCAGATAAAAATAATCCTCCTCCGGATCCGCGAGCGAGCCCGGATGGGTGTCCTCAAACGCTTTAAGCAGCCCGGATTCGATCCACCGGAACAGACGGACCAAGGGACGGCCCGCCCGGCGGTCCAGCGACAACACCGCACGGAACCCTTTCTTCTGCAGGATAGAGGGGGCCAGAAACACCTCCCAGGCCGGAGAGGTGACAAACTGTTCCCGGTCCGCAGCCAGCACCCGGTGAAGAAAGGTCGTCCCGCTGCGGGGCGGTCCCACCACAAACACCGGCTGTTCAATCGGCGTCTCTTTTGCCCGGGGAAAGAACACCTCGTCCAGCAGAAGGCAGACCCCGTCAACCAGCAGCTTAAGAAGAATCAGAGGAAGCACCACCAGCAGCCACAGCCCACGCTTCACCGGCTGGTCCAGCCGGCCGGAGAACAGTTCCACACAGGAGGAGCCCCCCAGACCCTGCAGCAGGTCGGTCAGCCATGCCGCCAGTCCAGCACTCCGGGTTGGTTCAGATCGTGAAGACTCCATCTCCTCATGTTTGACGCGAAAGGCCCGGCAGGAAAAGACTTAATTCCCCCCTAACCTCTTTCACACAGTCTGATGCTTCTCCCCATGACTCCGAAGTTGCATTGCCCCAGGGAGTGATTATGACGAAGCCATGCTCACCGAACTCACCGTTCAACATCTGGCGCTGGTGGAATCCGCCACCCTGTCGTTCACGCCCGGACTGAATGTCATTACCGGGGAGACCGGGGCGGGGAAATCGGTGCTGATGGGGGCGCTGCAGCTGATTCTGGGGGCGCGGGCGGATAAGAAGGTTCTGCGCTCGGGCGCGGATCGGGGCTCGGTGCGGGCGGTATTTCTGCTGAAACGTCCGGAGACGGTCAACCAGCTGCTGGAGGACGCCGGGCTGGATCCGTGTGAAGATGACATGCTGTTTATCCGGCGGGTGATCCGGGCGGAGGCCTCCGGCCAGCAGTTTATCAATGATGTCCCGGTCACTCTGCAGATGCTCAAGCAGGTGGGCGACCTGCTGGTCGACATGCACGGGCCCTATGATCATCAGTCCCTGATCCTGCCCGAAACCCAGCGGAATCTGGTGGATGCGGCCGGGGTGCCGGACGGCGACCTCCAGCGGTACACCAAGGCCTGGAAAGCGCTGGGGGAACTGAAACGGAAAGAACGGGAACTCACCGGCGATCAGGACAGTCTGGAGGAGCAGCTGGACCTCCTGCGCTACCGGGTGAAGGAGTTGGAGGAGGCGGATCTGAAGGAGGACGAGGAGGAGGAACTCCGTGAGGAACACACGCTGGCCGGGAATGCCCAGAATATTCTGGAAAGCGTGTCCGGTGCACTGCAGGCCCTGGAGGATGCGGAGGGAAATGCCACCGATCCGCTGACCGCGGCCCGCCGCATGATTGCCGGCATCGGGGATCTTCATCCGGAGGCGGAGACCTGGCTGGAGGAAGTCGATCAATGCCTGACCGGTGTAAGGGAGCTCTCCGTTTCGCTCCGGCTGGCCGGGGAACGGATGGAGGCCGATCCGGCCCGGCTGGACTGGCTCGACCAGCGGCTGGGACTCTACAGCCGCATGAAAAAGAAGTACGGCCCCACCGTGTCGGACTGTCTGCAGACCTTGGAGGAGTCCGCCAGCCGGCTGGAGGAGCTGGAGAACCGCGAACAGCGGCTGGCGGAAATGGAACAAGCCCTGGCAGACGCCACCCGGGAGGTGCGGGACACCGGAGCCGCCCTGAGAAAAAAACGGGAGCAGGCCGGCAAGGTTCTGGGCAAAGAAATTCTGGAGCAGTTGCGCGATCTCGGATTTCCCCACGCCCGCTTCGATATTGCGGTGGAGCCGGACGACCCCGGCCCGGCCGGAGCGGATGAGGTCGATTTCAAATTCGCCCCCAACCCCGGGGAGGACATCCGCAGCCTGAAGGACATCGCCTCCAGCGGGGAAATCTCCCGGGTCATGCTGGCCATAAAGACCCTCATGGCCGGTCACGATCAGATCCCGGTGATGGTGTTTGATGAGATCGATGCCAATGTCGGAGGCGAAATGGGACACGCCATCGGCTCCAAAATGCGCCGCGCGGGCGAAACCCGTCAGGTCATCGCCATCACCCACCTCCCCCAGGTGGCCGTACACGGCGCCTGCCATCTGGCCGTTTCGAAAGAGGTGAGCGATGGACGGACCTATACGCGGGTGCATCATCTGCTGAACGCAGACCGGGAAAAGGAGATCGCCCGCATGCTGGGCGGTACAGCAAAAGCCTCTCTCAGTCTGGATCATGCCCGCGAACTGCTGCAGCAGGCAGAAGCCCCGCAGGAACCCAAATAAACGACCGTGCAAAGGATTTTACATCGATTCCGGGTTCACATCTTCAGAACTTTCAGTAAAAACCGAACGTTCCCAGGTTGAAGTCGAGCCCGAATCCTGCATATTGATCCATTCATGACAACCGCAACCGCCGTTACCGACGACGCCCTCGTGGCTGCCCATCTGCACGGGGTGCAGGATTTAATGGTGCAGGCCATGGAGGAGACCTCACTGAAGCGGTTGCTGTCCGATGTGCGCACCCTGACCGGATTCGGAGGCAAAATGCTCCGCTCCCGCCTGGCCTTCCGCATGGGAACCGCCACCGGAGCCGATCCAGACGTTCTGCTCCACGGCTCCGCTGCGGTCGAAATGATCCACACGGCCAGCCTGCTGCATGATGATGTGATTGACGGCGGTCTGTTGCGGCGTGGCATGCCCTCCTTCTGGGTGGAAAAAGGATCCGCCGGGGCCATTCTGGTGGGGGATCTGCTGTTGTTCAAGGCCATCGATCTGATGTGCCGGGTCGCGGATGGACGTTACACCCATGATCTGGTCAAACTGACCGGCGAGGTCTGTGAGGCGGAGTCCGAGCAGGAACTGATGCTGGACGGATCACAGTCGGAGCTGGAGGTGTGCCAGAGCATTGCCCGCCGCAAAACCGGCGCTCTGTTTGCGTTTGCCGCCATGATTGCCTGTGGAAATGACCCGGTCCGTTCCGCCGCTCTGAAAGAGTCAGGCTATCTGGTGGGAACCGTCTATCAGCTGGCCGATGACCTACTGGACGCCCGTGAAGATGCCGAAGCCGGGAAAACCCTGGGCACCGATGAAGCCAGAGGCATTGTTTCCGCCGCCAAACTCGATCCGGAAGAGGTCAACACCCGCCTTGACCATCTGCTGCTGCAGGCCAAAGACAGCCTGAAACAGGATAAAGCCGCCCTGCAGGGCCTGCTCCGCTATCTCGACCGCGACCTGGAGCCGGCGATCGAAAAACTGCTGGGGTAGATTTGGTCAATGGGCA
>CAZVCO010000124.1:0-1481 GCA_964625795.1 uncultured Verrucomicrobiota bacterium
TTTCCCTTGAGGTTCTGGCCCGGTATCTACGGCTTGCCGGTCAGGTATAACCCGGCCGGAGTCGCGGGTGGCAGACGTCTGCGGATGAATCCACATACGGTTACAGTTGTGTTCCGGAGAATTTGCACTAGTCCAAGCGGACTCTTTTATCCCCTCCCGGAGCTTCTGTGACTGCACCTGCCCTACGTAATATTGGAATTATCGCCCATGTGGACCATGGAAAAACCACCCTGGTGGATGCCATGCTGCATCAAAGCGGCGTCTTCCGCGCCAACCAGGACGTGGCGGAGCGTGCCATGGACTCCATGGATCTGGAGCGGGAAAAGGGCATCACCATTAAAGCGAAGAACGCTTCGCTGGTCTGGAAAGACACCAAGATCAATATCGTGGATACCCCCGGACACGCCGATTTCGGCGGAGAGGTGGAGCGTATCCTCAAAATGGTCGACGGCGTGATTCTGCTGGTCGATGCCTCCGACGGGCCCCAGGCCCAGACCCGCTTCGTGCTGCGCAAAGCTCTGGAGCAGAACCTTCATCTCATGGTGCTGGTGAATAAAATCGACCGCGACACCGCGGATCCACACCGGGTGCATGACGAAGTGCTCTATCTGCTGCTCGAACTGGATGCCTGCTTCGTTGAGGCGTCGGATGGCGTCGGCCTGGCTGGCTTCGTTGGGATTGACGAGAACGCGGATCTGCTTGTCGTTGACGTTCTCAATGCTGCTCGAACTGGATGCCAGCGAAGAACAGTTCAACGCCCCCTTCCTCTACGGCAGCGCACGGGACGGATTTGTGGTGAAAGATCTGGAGGATCCGCAGGACAACCTGAACCCGCTGTTCGACATGATTCTGGAAACCATCCCGGCTCCCACCACCTTTCCGGAGGCCCCGTTCCGCATGCTGGTCAGTAATTTGGACTGGAACTCCTACGTCGGCCGGATTGCCATTGGATGCATGCGCGAGGGAGCTATCCGCAAAGGCGAACCCATCCGCCGCCGGGGTCATGGAGGCAAAGAGGAAAGCGGAACCGTGATGAAACTGTACGGGTTCACCGGTATGGGGCTGAACGAAATTGAAGATGCAGAAGCAGGTGAAATCGTGGGAATCGCCGGCTTCGAAGACGTGTTTATCGGCGAAACCCTGTGTAAGACCGAGGAACAGGAACGTTTGCCTTTTGTGGCGATCGACCCCCCTACCCTGCAGATGCAGTTCTGCGTGAACGACGGACCGTTCACCGGGCAGGACGGAAAGTTCCTCACCTCCCGCCATCTGCGGGAACGACTCTTCAAGGAAACCAACACCAACGTGTCCATGCAGGTGCACGACACCGACAGCGGTTCCGCCTTTCTGGTGCAGGCCCGGGGCGAACTGCAGATTGCCGTTCTGATGGAGACCATGCGCCGGGAAGGATTCGAAATGCTGGTGTCCCGTCCCGAGGTGATCATTAAAACCGCAGAGGACGGAACCAAGCTGGAGCCGTT
>CAZVCO010000124.1:1514-1955 GCA_964625795.1 uncultured Verrucomicrobiota bacterium
CCCATATGGAACATCAGGGATCCCGCGTCCTGCTGGAGGCCGTCTGCCCCACCCGCGGCCTGATCGGCATCGACACCTATCTGACCAATCTCACCAGCGGCGAAGGGGTGCTGAGTCATATGTTCAAAGAATATGCCCCCCTGGCCGGCGATATTCCCTCCCGTTCGACCGGTGCCCTGGTAAGCGGAGCGCAGGGTGCCTCCACCGCCTATGCACTGGACACCATTCAGGAGCGCGGCAAACTGTTCATCGGAGCCGGAGAGGACGTCTATGACGGCATGGTGATCGGCGAAAGCAGCCGGCCGGGCGATCTGCCGGTCAACCCCTGCCGCACCAAACAGCTGACCAACGTGCGGGCCTCCGGTACCGACAAGGCCATCATGCTGGAGCCTCCGGTGAATATGTCGCTGGAAAAGGCCATCGAGTTTATTTCCGACGATG
>CAZVCO010000124.1:1965-9512 GCA_964625795.1 uncultured Verrucomicrobiota bacterium
TCGTGGAGGCCACCCCCCATCATCTCCGCATCCGCAAAAAAATCCTCGATCCGCATGCCCGCAAACGCGCACAGCGGTCTTCCGCGTCTTGACGGAAGAACCCTGCCGGGTTTTCACAAGGAGTTCACGGAGGCTTTACAGGTGGGGTTTTCCCGCAGGGCCGCAGAGCGCGCCGAGTCCTGCAGAATTTTTTTGAGTTCGTTTCAGATGGCCTGAACTCCTAAGAATACCCGTCGATCCGCCTTCGCTTCGCAACGCCGCGACATGCTTGCTTTGCGTACTCCGCGTCACTGCGAGAGAAAATCCTATCTCCGTGCGCTCCGTGATCTCTTTGTGAAACCTAAAACAACTCCGGCTGATCCGGACGTTCTCCGGGTGCGGCGGGACGGATGAGATCGGGCGACTCGTTTCCCGCTTTGTTGATGGCGGTGGAGATCCAGTCAAAGGTGAAGTCGTCGGCCGTAATCGGTTCCAGCATGCGGGGCAGCTCCCGCAGAGGGGTGTTGGGATCCAGCCAGGGCTCAAGATCCTCCTCCCGCAACACCGCCGGCATGCGGGGGTGAATTTTACGGGCCAGCGCATTCGGCCGGGTGGTGATAATGGTGCAGCTGAGGATCATTCCCCCCTCTTTGTCGTGCCACTCCTCCCAGAGTCCTGCGAACACAAAGGCCCGGTGGTCGTGCCGACGGAACCGCACCGGGTGCGGGGGCGGACCGGAACCGCGTTTCCATTCGATCCAGCCGTCGGCCGGAATCAGACAGCGTTTGCGCCGAAAGGCCGTCTTGAATGCCGCTTTCTCCGACAGGGTTTCCGCCCGGGCGTTGATACATCTGGAACCGAACGACGGGTCTCTGGCCCAGGGCGGAACCAGTCCCCAGGTGAAGATCTCCATATGCGCCTTCGGATCCCTCACCCATGCCGCCACCGGCTGGGAGGGCGAGATGTTGTAGCGGGGGGTCAAACGTGGCTCCACCGGAAGATCCGGAATCTCCTCCGCCAGCTGTTGGGCATCTTTAGCCAGAGTGAAACGTCCGCACATACCTCCGCCTATGGCCGATCAGGGTAGAATATGGAAGTCAGAATTCAGAAGTCAGAGGCGAGAGAAAACAGGTTGCTAATTTTTGCACAGTCCACAATGGTACTTCATCGTCTATGGAGCAACTTCCCTGACCTCTTTTTTCTGACCTCTGACCTCTGACCTCTGACCTCTTCACCCCATGAACCACATCACCACCATCATCACCGGAGCTGCGGGCTTTATCGGCCGGAACCTGGTTGCGGAACTGAATGCCCGCGGCCACACCGATCTCTTACTGGTGGATGAGCTGGGCAGCTCGGAAAAATGGAAAAATCTGGTGGGTCTTGAGTATGAGGATATCTGGGAGCCCGAAACCCTGCGGCAGGTCGCCCTGGATCAGGCCGATGCAGGCTCCATCACGCAGCTGATTCATCTGGGCGCCTGCAGTGCCACTACCGAAACCGATGCCGACTATCTGCTGGACAACAATTACCGCACCACCCGCGACCTGTGCGAATGGTGTCTGCATCAGGGAATCCGCTTTGTCTACGCCTCCAGTGCCGCGACCTATGGGAATGGTGAAAAAGGCTACTCCGACGCTGAAAATCTGACCTCTGACCTCTCCCCTCTCAACATGTACGGATACTCCAAGCACATGTTCGACTGCTGGGCGCTGAAAAACGGTCTGCTGGATCAGATCGCCGGGCTCAAGTATTTCAACGTCTACGGCCCCTGGGAGCATCACAAAGGCGACATGCGCTCGGTGGTGTACAAGGCGTTTGAACAGATTCAGGAAACCGGCAGCGTGAAGCTGTTCAAAAGTCATCGTCCGGATTACGAGGACGGGAAACAGCTGCGTGATTTTGTCTACGTCGGAGATGCGGTGGATGTCACCCTCTGGCTGGCCGAACCCGATGCCCCCTCCGGACTGTTCAATTGTGGAACCGGCCAGGCCAAAAGCTGGCTGGATCTCACCCATGCCGTGTTCAAGGCCCTGGATCTTGAACCCCGCATCGAGTTCATCGACATGCCGGAACACCTGCAGCCGAAATATCAGTATTTCACCCAGGCGGACATGGGCAAGCTGCGTGGTGCAGGGTATGAAAAGCCGTTTACCTCTTTGGAGGACGGCGTGGCGGAAACGGTGGAGTTCCTGCGTAGTTCCACGGCCTCCGTGGAGAAATGAGAATTCGACTCAACTTTTGCCATGGGGGCCGTGGCACTACACAGTTCTCACCAAAAGCTTTGACATAAAGTAAAATTACCGTTAGGAACTCCGGCCCCGTGGAGAGATGCCGGAGCGGTCGAACGGGCTCGCTTGGAAAGCGAGTGAGGTTGGAAACAGCCTCCCAGGGTTCGAATCCCTGTCTCTCCGCCAACTTTCTTTTCCCCCAACACTCGACAGGGGTTCGAACCCGTAGGGTCGAAACGGAGTGAGCCTGCGAACGGAGTAGGCCCGCGCGAAGTCGCGGGAAGGAGCGAAGCGACTGGCAATCCCTGCCCGCCTCCGGCGGGTAAATCTCTCCGCCATCCTTCGTTCCCGCTTCGCGGGACACTTCGGCTGGCTTCGCCAACGGTAAAGACCGCGAAGATGGAACGAAGGATGCGCGCCGTAGTGTTTTTTACTCCGTGCGCGCGATCAGTCCACACTTCCGCAGGGCGTTGCGGTGTTCCTGACTGAGTTTGGGATCTGAAATCACCACATCCACTTCCTCAATGGAGGCGAAGAAATAACGTGAACTGAGATCGATCTTGGTATGATCGGCCAGCACGATCACCCGGTCGGCCAGACGGGTCACCGCGCGTTTCAGATTCATGTGGCGGACCGAGGCATCGCTGAATCCGCGTTCATAATCCAGTCCTTTGCAGCCCAGAATGGCTTTGGTGACGTGCACGCTGGAGAGCATCTGTTCGGCCAGGGGTCCCACAAAGCAGGCATGGCGACGGTCATAGGTTCCCCCTGTACTGACCAGCTCCACGTGATTCCGCACCGAAAGTTCACGGAAAATGGGTTCGGAATGGGTCAGGACGGTGCAGCGGATGTCCGGAAACCGTTTGGCCAGTTGAAACGTGGTGGTGCTGCCGTCCATAAAGATCACATCCTCCTCCTCCACCTCCGCCTCGGCCAGTCGGGCAATTGCCCGTTTGGCCTCCACTTCCACCAATTGACGTTGCTGATACGGATGCGGACCCTGATCAGTGGTCACCGGCAGAGCACCTCCGTGGGTCCGCTGTACTTTTCCCTCCTGTTCAAGCAGGATCAAGTCCCGGCGGATCGTTTCCTCGGTCACCTTCAGTCTGGATGCCAGTTCAGACACCCGCACCCCGCCCTGGTGATCGAGCGACTGAAGAATTTCAACCTGACGGAGTTTGGCAAGCATAGGGTCTGACCGGGTTACACACGCTCTGTATTTGACAGGTGAGGCTTTGCCCGTACAGATTAAGTGTCTATCTTTTTAGGCGTCCGGCATTCCACTATCTTCCTCCCCCTCCTTCAGGAATGTCGGGCGCCACTTTTTTATGAGTGAAACCCTTGAAGACTCTTCCCCGGATCGGGACCAGGCCGCAGGACTTCTGGTCCGGTGGGTACGTGAACAGGCAATTCCCCAGGAAAGTCCGGAATGGCAGGCCTGCAGCAGTCTGGCCCGCGAGCTGGTCTGGACCTGTCTGCGGCATAAGGGCATTCTGGACGGCTGGAGCGACCATTTAAGTTATCAGCCCCCGGGAAAACGTATCCGTCCCTATTTGTGGCTGGGACTGGCTCAGATTTTCCTCATGGACGGCATCCCGGAACACGCCGCCGTGCACGAAACCGTGGAATCCGCCAAACGACAGGGCGTGCCCAAAGGTCAGGTCCGTTTTATCAATGCCATTCTGCGTAATGCGCTGCGGAGAAAAGAAGGACTTTTTGAATGGTGGGACTACAATATACTGGAAAAGCGGTATTCTCATCCCGGTTTCCTTATTGATCGATGGTTAACCCGTTTCGGAGAGGAACGGACGGTTGCCATGTTGGAATGGAATCAGGATCGGGCGCATACGTATGCCAGGCGGACCCGGACAGGACAAAAAATGGAGTTTCCCCAGGATCTGGATCTGATGCCATTTCCCACCGAAGGTTCTTCTGAATTTTATCAGGTTCCCCGTAAATTTAATCCGGCCGATTTACCGGAATTCCAAAACGGGGCCTGGTATATTCAGGATCCCGCCACTGCCATCGCTCCCGAATTGCTCAATGCTCAGCCGGGAGAAACGGTTCTGGATGCCTGTGCTGCACCGGGTGGAAAAACCGGCATTCTGGTTGATGCTCTGGGCATGGACACCCATTCCCTCTGGGCCATTGATCCGCAGGAACGCAGAGTGAAGCGGCTGAAAGAGAACATGAACCGCCTGGGAGCCGAACACGTTCATGTCCGGGCCTGCGAACCGAAAGACCTCCACGAAGAGGCGGCCGGAACCTTTGATGCCATCCTGCTGGATGTTCCCTGCAGCAATACCGGGGTGTTGCAGCGTCGGCCGGATGCGAAATGGTCCCTCACTCCGAAGACCTTCGCAGAACGGGCCACTCTCCAGTTTCAGATTCTGGAGGATTCTCTTCCTCTCCTCGCTCCGGGCGGACGCATGGTCTACAGCACCTGCTGCATTGAGCCGGAGGAGACCAGCGGGGTCATTGAACGCTTTTGTGCGGCCCATCCGGAGTGGAGGGTCGATAAAGACGTCCTCTGTCTCCCAGGCGAACAGGAAACCGATGGAGCCTACGCTTGCCTGCTTGTCCGAAAGGATTGACTCTCGCAAAAGCGCAGAGCCGCCATCTTACCTTTTCCCCCCCTGCATGGCCTCCGCTCCCTCCCCTCCTCTGCGGGTAAATCCATCCACAATCGCCTGTGCATGACTGTTGGACAGGTGTTGAAAAGCCTGTGTACAACATGCGACTTATCATGTGACTGTGGATGAGTCAGTCGCTTCTAAAGGTCTCTGAACAATCCCCTAACAGGGCGGGTTTCTGCAAACCTCTGACTCTGCGTCCTTTGTGGACTTATACACATATCCACACCCCATAAGAATAATAAGAATTATAAGGGAACGTTTAAAAATCTATGACCCCTATTCTGTTGGATGGTCTTCCAGCGGTCAAATCTCATCCTGCATCAGGTAAGCCCGGGCCGAGATGTGGGGACCGGGAAACAACTGACGAACCAGGCTTTGCTCTCCCTCCTGCATATCGAGTTCCACCAGACTGTCGTAGGTGTCCCGCTGATAATGAAGCAGGGTTTCCAGTTCACGGGTTTCGGTGTTCTGGACTACAAAGCAGAGGTTTTCCTCGTTGCACTCCGGACCATTGAGTAACAGGGCATGGGTTTCCGGCATGAACTTGTCCAGATTCTGCGTATAGATCAGATACTTGGCATATTCCAGAACCGCGGGGTCGAATCCGGCCTCCCGCACAAAAATCCGTTCCATCAGTTCAATGCGGGAAAGCACCAGATCCACGGGGGGGAGTGATTCGTTTGCCGGCAGCAGACCGTTGAGATCGCGGAGAACCTGATCGAATTCCGCGATGGCCGCATCCGCCTTCTCCAGCGGAGCGGGCTGGAGATAGATCATCCATCCGCCATCCGGATCATCGTAGAGCAGGGTTTTGTCGACGTGGAAAGAGTAGGCGCAGGAGGAACAGGTCACCTTATTGAGTTTATGCTCAAGCAGTTGTTTCCGGAGTTCCGGTTCGTCGGCCACATTAATGCTGTCATAGAGAACTTCGTCCTGTTGACTTTTGCATTCGGGGCAGGCAATGGGATAGGATGAGGTTTGAGCCATGGTGGGCTTCTTCTTCCAGTAGAAGGACCATCTGTCAAGGACCGCGAGCACACGGCATTATGACTTTGCACATCCATTATCCCAAAACCGAGCATCCTCTCCGTGAGACCTATACTGTAGTGGTCGACGGGATGGATCTGGTTCCGGGAGGCTGCGATACGGATACTCCCACTCCCCGTCAGCAGATTGATGCCCTGCAGCGCCTGGTGAAGATCCAGAAGGCGGAGGGATGGGAAATGTGGGTGTTGTTTAACGGGGAGCCCCTGGAACAGGTGGAGCATGGCGGCGACTTTCTGGGAGTGCGGGTGTTCTTCTCCCCCACCCCGCCCCAGCGGATCCCGACTCTGCTGGAATGTATCCGGGTGCTGAAGAAAAAAGACCGTGACGCCCTGTTGGTCACAGATGACGCCGAGGCGGAAACCCGGGCTAAAAAACTGGATGCACTGACGATGCGTGCGCAGACCTTGAAAAAGGGACATGAATCCCTGTTCACGGTACCGAAACGCACCCAGAGCAGACTCATGCGGCACCGGACGGCCGATCAGCGGAAATCCACCCTGGATCAGGGCCCCGATATCCGTGATATGATCGACCTGGTGGAGTAAAGAACTATGTTTCCTCTCGCAAAGGCGCGGAGACGCAAAGCTATTTTGTTCTCATGATTATGGGTTATCTTCTAAAAAATCCAAAATACGTCATCTGCAAAAACTTTGCGCCTCTGCGCCTTAGCGAGAGACCTTCTTCTAGCTGGATAATCGTTGCCGCAGTACTTCGTACAGAGTGATGGAGGCAGCGGTGGAGACGTTAAGAGAATCGGCGATTCCCCCCATGGGCAGAAACGTTTTGATTTCCGCCCGTGCCAGCCATTCCTCATCCAGTCCGAGCATTTCTGATCCCATAGTGACGGCAACCGGACCGGTCAGAGAGGTTTCGTAGAGCGAGCGGGTGGCGTGAGGGGTCATGGCCACCATGGGGATACCCTGTTCCTCCAGCCAGTCCCAGCAGTCGCGGGGGGAGCATTCGATGACCGGGACAGAGAAGAGCGTGCCCACACTGGCCCGGACCGTATTGGGATTGTAGATATCGGTCACCTTGTCGCTTAAAATCACCGCATCCACCCCTGCTCCGTCGGCTGTCCTCAGCATGGTGCCGAGATTCCCGGGTTTTTCTATGCCCACCAGAACGAGGAAAAAGGGATTATGAAGGGGCTGTAGATCATCGAATCCAAGGTGGGCCTGCGGCGCCACCGCCAGCAGACCATCCGGACGGTCCCGATAGGCAATCTTGCGGAACACCGGCTCGGTACACTCAAAGATGGGAGTACCGCGGGATTCCGCCTCCTGAATCAGCTCCTCCTCATTCTCTCCCAGAAACAGATCCGGGCAGACATACAGCTCCTCAAAGGGCCATTGACTTCCCAGAGCGCGCAGGCACTCGCGGTATCCCTCAATCAGAAAGAGATCCTCCTCGTCGCGGGCATTCCGTTTGCGTAGTTTCACCACATGTTTGATGCGGGGATTTTTCGGACTGCTGATCTCGAGACGTGCCATGCCGGGTTCTGTAGCACGAAAGCGATTCCCCGGAAAGAAGAGTTGAAAGAATCAGTTGGATTGAAACACTTATGCCTTGTTTTACCACGGGGACCGTGGAACTACTTTTCAGCCCACAGCCCACAGCCCACAGCCCACAGCCCACAGCCCACAGCCCACAGCCC
>CAZVCO010000125.1:0-6893 GCA_964625795.1 uncultured Verrucomicrobiota bacterium
TATTCTGCCCATGGCATGGATCAATATCTTTGCGATTATCCTCCCAGCCGTAGATTTCCTGCAGGGCAATGCGGAATGCGTCTTTCCCCGCCGAGGTGTGAACCAGCGTCCCGTCGATATCGAACCAGATGGGGCAGTGCGGAGCGTTCATTTCCGTCCGGACAGTTCAATATAAGGCCGCACCTCGTTCATAAAGGTGTCAAAGGCATCAAAGGTCAGCTGCTGCGCCTGATCACTCAGGGCGTGTTCGGGGTCAGGATGCACCTCCACAATCAATCCGTCTGCCCCCACCGCAACCCCGGCTTTGGCCAACGGAAGGATCAGCTCGGATCTGCCGGCCGCATGGCTGGGATCCACGATGACCGGAAGCCCGGTTTCCCGTTTAACCGCGGCCACCGCGGTCAGATCCAGGGTGTTGCGGGTGGCGGTCTCAAAGGTGCGGATTCCCCGCTCACACAGCAGAATGTTCGGATTGCCCTTGGAGGCAATATACTCTGCCGCCAGCAACCATTCCTGCACGGTTGCACTCAGGCCCCGTTTCAAAAGAATGCCTTTCCCGGTTTCGGCGGCCGCCGTGAGCAGCGAATAGTTCAGGGCATTCCGGGCACCGATTTGAATGACATCCGCCACCTCCGCGACCCGCTCCACATCGAGTTCGCTCACCAGTTCTGTCACGATGGGCAGCCCGGTCTCCGCCTTGGCGGCCGCCAGAATTTCAAGTCCCTCCTGTCCCAGCCCCTGAAAATCGTACGGAGAGGTCCGGGGCTTGAAGGCACCGCCACGGAGCAGGGTCGCACCCGATGCCTTCACCGCTTTGGCGGTGGAGACCGTCTGTTCAAGATTCTCCACCGCACAGGGTCCGGCAATGACGTGAAACGTGTCCGGGCCGAATTCACAGGGGCCGATGCGGACGGGCTGCGGATCCGCATGAATCTCCCGACTGACCAGTTTATATTTTTTCTGGATGGGCACCACCTCGGAAACCTCGGGCAGGTTCACCAGCGATTCGAGACTGGCGTGGGAGGTTTCATCTCCAATACAGGCAATCACCGTCCTCACCTCACCCCGCAGGGTGTGGGGCTGATATCCGAGGTCACGCACATGCCGTTCCACGGTGGCAACCGCGGCCTCATCCGTATCCAGTTTCATGACAATAATCATCGGCTCACCTCCACCATCGGATCATCTGCCTTATTTCTCAAGGGCTTTGGCCCCGCCAAGTTCAGCCGCGGTCTTCAGATCCGTCCACAGCGTGCCGTCTCCGGCGTGGAGAATGGTGAGTTCCAGATCACGGGGCAGTGAGGCAGCAAATTCCCACAGGGTATAGGCCTCAGGATTGCCCATGGCGCGGGCCTTCAGGCCCAGTCCGTCAGCTTTGGCTCCCTCCACCCGCTGATAGGCATCGGCTTTGGCGGTGCCCAGCAGGCGGACCCGGTTGGCCTCAAGCCCTGCGGTCTGTTTCCGGATATCGGCCACCTGCCGCTGGGTATCGGCCTGAATGGTGGCCACCTCTTTTTCCTGTTCCGCTTTGATCTCCGCGCGGAGCTTGCGGGTCTCCTCCGCCACCTCCTGCTTCCGTTGATCAATCAGAGTTTGCTCGGTGTTCAGTTCCGCGAGTTTCTTGGCGGTATTCTGGCGCTCCTGGTTGGTAAGATCCTGTTCAATGGCCAGGCCCACCTGCTGGATGGGTTCAAGAATCTGCATGGGCACGGATACATGCCGGATCAGGGCGTTGTGAATGAGAATGTTTTTCTCCTCCAGCGTCGCTCTCAGGGCCGCGGTCAGCTGATCCTGGAACTCACTGCGGGCATCCCCCGCCACAAAATCGCGTGCCCCGTATTCGGATCCCTTGTTGCGGGCCACCGAGCTGATCTGGGGCACAATGATTTTATCCAGCACCGCCGGAAGGTCGCCGTAGGTGCGGAAAATCCAGGCAATATGCTTGGGATGAAGTTCGAATTCAACCGTCATGTCCAGACGGATGGGGAATCCGTCACGGGAGGGAAACTCCAGCACCTGGGCCAGACCCAGAGAGGCCATGTCATCCCCCAGACGGTACTGATCCGGCACCCGCTCCAGATTCCGTTTATCCATTTCTTCCGGCGTGGTGGGTCGGTATTTGCCGCCGGCCATCTGTTTGGGCCGCGAGCGGGAGGAGAACAGGTCGGAGCTTTTCTGCAGGTAGCTCTCCCGTTTCTGGGCCTGCTGCTCCAGCATGTTGAGATTCAGTTCCTGCAGGGCACGGTTTTGCACCTCGAGCTGCGCCTTGGTGAAGACCCGTCCACCTGCCTCCAGCATGGAGACCTGGCTGACACCGATTTCCAGCACATCCACTTTGAATTCACGCGGATTCAGGAAATAAAGACCCGGCTGCAGAATATCGCCGCGCACTCCTTTCTGCCCGGCTTCCGCAAACGCTCCCTCCGGGGTCTGCTCTCCCGAAAGGGACGTCACCACCCCGGCATATCCAATGGGAATACTGACGGCGGGGGTAATGTCCACCCGGTAGCCGTAAGGGTTCAACCGGTAGGTCCCCGGCCCCAGCACCCGGCGCCAGGTGCCCTTCTGATGATCCTCTGCCAGAAATTCTCCCGGGGGAAGTTCCTCACCGACTTTAGAGGTGACCACGCCCACCTGACCGGGGGACACGCGCTGACAGGCAAGCACTTCATAATCGAACAGGATCGGATTGAGGAAATGCCTCCCCTCTCCCAGCACCTGGGCCCGTACCCCCTTCTGACCGGGTCCGGCCAGAATCTGGTCCGGAGGCAGAGGCTCACCGTTTTTGCTGATCACCACCGCCATATGGCCGGGCGGAACATAAAAGCGGCAGAATCCCCACCACCAAAGTCCCCACGCGGCTCCCGCCAGCACCAGCAGCACAACAACAGATCGAAACCATGCGAAACCTTTCATTGTCCTTCCTCCTCTGAGCCGGGGAGAAAGGCCTGGAAGATTCCTCCCAGGCTGCCCGCGCGGTCGTTGCTTAAAATTGACTGGATGGACGGCGCCACCTTGCGGTACAGCTCCAGGCGTGCGAGGTTCATCCCCCCGCCCAGCGCTTCCGCTTCTGCCCGGAACACCGATTCCTGGGCCCGGTTATCGGCCAGAATGGCATCCCGTTCCCCATCGGCCCGCAGGAGCAGGGCATCCGCCTCTGCCTGTGCCGCCTGCAAATGAAGGTCCGCCACCTCCAGATCACGCCGGGCGGCGATCAGTTTCACCTCCCTGGCCTGCTCGGCGTTGATGACCGCCCGGATCCGTTCGGTCTCCGCCTCCACTTTCTCTTTGTTCTGCTGCGCCAGCATTTCCTGACGCACCAGTTCGGCACGGGAGCGGGCCTGGGCGATCTGCTGCTGATATTTCTCCGCCTCCCGCACCGCCACTTCGCGGTCGCGGTTGATGGCGGCAATCTCATCCGGAGGTTCAATCTTACGCACCAGCACCGAACGGATATCCACCCCCATATCCACACAGCGCTCGCGGAGGTAGATCTCCAGATCATTCTGAAAGGCCTGGCGGGTCTGCCCCACGATAAAGTTAATGGCCGGATGTTTACTACCCTCGATACGGCTGAATCCCCGGGCCCGTGGCAGAATGATTTTCTTGATGATGTCATCCATATCCCCCACCCGATGGGTCAGCTCGGCGGCCTGATCCCGGCGGAGGGCGAATTCAATAGTTCCCTCCACCGATACCGTGAACCCGTCTTCGGTCAGGAAACTGATCCGGTCCTGTCCGCTCATTTCAAAGCGCTGCCCCTGCAGATTCACCTCCACCAGGGAGAACAGATAGGGATTGAGATAATAGGTTCCGGGATCTTTGACCGCGGCCACCACCCCTTTCGAATTCTCCGGCACCAGAAAGGCATGAGCTGCGGAGAGCGGCTTGTCGTTCGCCAGAAAATCCACTCCGGTCAACGAGGTGATCACCCCCACATGACCGGCCCGCACGGTGATCGCGTCAAAGGTTTCCACGTGGTAGGCGTAGGGATTGACCCGGTGTTTCCCGGGCATCAACACCTCCGGCAGAATGCCTTTGGTTCCTTCACTGGCCAGAATGGCGCCGTGCTTCAGATCCTGACCGAACAGCCGGGTCCGCACCCCCAGGGTATCGGCAGGAATGTCAGTGATGGTGTGAATCTGCCAGTCCCAGTGATAGGGATTTTTAAAGTAGCGGCCTTCTGGCAGGACACCGAGCTGAATGCCTTTCTGACCCGGTTCGGTGGCAAGGATCTGTCCGGGGGGAAGATCTGTTCCGGTTTTGCGGATGAGGATGGCAATTTCGCCCTCTCCGGGCTCAATACGGCATCCAAACCAGAACACCAACGGGGCCAGCAGGGCCAGACCCACAACGAGAGCACCCAGCAGAGTGCCCCGGCCGGGAAGACGGGGTCGGGATTTGGAAGGAAGGGGGGGCGGGACGTCGGACATGGCACTCTCCTGTGGGAACGAAACAGACTGGATCGTGCGTCTCTCCCCGCGAAAAGACAACCTAATCTGTCAGGAAAAACCGGGACGCAACCGCCGCAGTCAGGTCAGGGCATCTCGCCGCAGCCCGCGTCCGCCCAGCTCCGCACAAAGGCCACCAGTTCATCCCGGATGGCGGAACGGCAGTTACGCACATAAAATCCGGAACTGCACACCCCGGTCATCAGACAGGCTTCCGGCTCCAGTCCGCTCAGCAGACCGGTGCAGTAGCCGGCATTGAAATTATCGCCGGCTCCGGTGGTCAGTTTGGGCTTGGGCGTGAACGGTCCCTTTAGGCTCCACTCACCGTCCACCGAAGCCGCCACCGCACTGTGTGTCGGATGAATCACCACCTGATGCAGGTCCAGTTCGCTGCGGATCTGACGGCCGCGGACCTCCAGGTCCTTTTCTTCCTCCCCAAACAGCACTGAAGCCACCTGAGCTGATTCATTCTCGTTCAGGCCGAGAACGACATCCACTCCCTTCTGTATGTGTGAAAGAATCTGCAGGACGTCCGAAATGTCTTTTTTGCTCCGCTTTTTTGGATCCGTCAGGTCAATGAATAACCTGGCGCGCCCCTCCAGCTTGCCCAGCAAGGCTCCGAGTCCGGTGAGAATGGAATTCATTCGGGGCAGCATCGTCCAGTTGACACAGCCAATAAGATCCACTCTCTCCAGCAGGGCGCTCAGTTTCTCTTCAGGGATCTGTGCCAGCAGGCTCTCCCAGTTGACATCTTTCAGCTGAGTCATTTTTCCCATGATTACTTTGCCGTCATCGAATTCCAGCGCCTCACTGTGGCCCGGATCCGCAAGACTGATGACCTGGCGGCAACGGTCGGCAAAATCCGTGAAAACCGGGTGCAAATTCCCCTCAGCGCCCAGCGCACCGCAATACGTCACACTGTAGCCCTGTTCCACCAGGTTGTTGGCCATAATCGGACCGTTACCGCCCAGCTTGATCTGCTCGGTCACCATCTCAATGTTGCAACTGAGTCCGGCCGCAGCAGAAACCCGCTCCCCGAACGCGGAGATGGTGGGAATGGGACGATACTCGTCCGGCGTTTCCCGGGTGTCCACCAAACGGATGATTTCATCCACAAAGCCGTCAAACCCGATCAGCACCTCCGAAGAAGGCGGGGTGGATTCCAGGGCGTCGGCAACGGAGCGGGCGAGGTCAACAGGAGAGGTCATAGAGGTATCCTTATGCAGGGTTGATCGGCTCGATGCCGAAATCAAAATAACGGGCGGCGTTGTTAAAGCTGATGTCGCGCACCATGGCGCCGAGTTTCTCAGGATCGTTGGGGACCAGCCCTTTCTCCACATCGTCTCCCAGCATGTTGCAGAGAATACGCCGGAAGTATTCGTGTCGGGTGTAACTGAGGAAACTCCGGCTGTCCGTCAGCATACCCACAAACTGACTGAGCAGCCCGAGCTGGGAAAGAATCTCCATCTGCTCCTCCATGCCGTGTTTCTGATCGAGGAACCACCAGCCGCTTCCCCACTGCATCTTCCCGGGACGGGATCCGTCCTGGAAATTACCAATCATGGTGGCCATGAGATGGTTGTCGCGGGGATTCAGGTTGTACAGGATGGTGGGGGCGCCCTGATTGGTCAGATCCAGACGGTCCAGGAAACGGGAGAGATCCTCTCCCAGGGGGTAATCCCCGATGCTGTCAAAGCCGGCATCGGCCCCCACCGCCTTGAACATGCGGGTGCTGTTGTTCCGCATCGCACCGACATGGTACTGCTGCACCCAGCCTTTTTCATGATCCATGCGGCCGAATTCCACCAGCATGCAGGATTTGAAGGCCAGAATCTGGGACTCGGTCAGTGCCTCCCCCTTTCGGATCTGAGCAAACGCCGCCTCGATGTCCGTCCGGGTGTATTCAACGGCAAAAAAGCGGTCCAGCCCGTGATCGGACAGGCGGCATCCCTCCGCGTGGAAGAAGTCATGCCGTTTGGCCAACGCGGTCATAAAATCGGTGAAGCCAGTGATGTCGACTCCGGACACCTCTGCCAGCGTCTGCACATAGGCATTGAACCCCTCCACATTGTCCACGGCCATGGCCTTGTCGGGCCGCCAGGCCGGCAGGACCACCGTTTCAAATCCGTCCTCGCGGATCTGACGGTGCCAGCGCAGATCGTCCACCGGGTCGTCTGTGGTGCAGACCACTTTCACGTTGGAGCGGGTGATGAGCTGACGTGCACTGTACTCCGGCGAGGCCAGCAGTTCATTGGCGCGATCGTACACCTCACGGGCATTCTTCAGAGTAAGGACCTCCTCGATCCCGAAATAGCGGGACAGCTCCAGGTGACTCCAGTGATAGAGCGGATTGCGGGTGCAGGCCTCCAGTGTTCCCACCCAGGCTTCAAATTTTTCCCAGTCCGATGCATCCCCGGTGCAATGGGATTCGGGTACGCCATT
>CAZVCO010000125.1:6903-9431 GCA_964625795.1 uncultured Verrucomicrobiota bacterium
AGTGGGTTGCGCAAGGTATAGGGCACCGTCTCGGCCCACTTCACAAACTTCTCGCGATCATCTGCCGCCCCGGTGATGAAGGTCTCGGGGATGCCATTGGCGCGCATGGCCCGCCATTTGTAATGGTCTCCTCCCAGCCAGATTTCTGTCAAGGTGTTCCACCGCTTATCCTCGGCGATCTCCTGAGGAGAAAGATGGCAGTGATAATCAATGATCGGCATGTGCTCGGCATAGTCATGATACAGCGTTTTGGCGGTCTCACTCTGCAGAACAAAGTCGTCGTGAATAAAAGGTGTCATGTGGGCCACTCCATTGTTTTTGCTTTTTCCAGTTCCTGCTGGACCTGCTCGACATCGCGCCAGGCACAACGCCGGCGCTGATATTTGCGCTCCAGCACATCTAAAAGATTCTCCCAGTCGGCCACCCGGGGCTCGACCGTCTCCCAGTCCTCGGTGCGGTGTCCCCGTTTGGTGAAGGTCCACTGATTCCGCTCACGGGCCGCCTCCACCTCAAGCTTTCCCCGCTCGGGGTCTTTTTCTTTCCAGCCTAGTTTTTGGCGCATGATGGCAGATCGGGATGGGAATAACACATGCACACCGTCTAAGTGAAAACCGGCAGGATCTCAAGCACAACCCGCAGTCGCGGCGTCCTTCATGCCTTCAAACAATGAGGATGTATCGGATAACCAAGCCGTTGAGCAACCGAAAGCATCTCCTGGTCAAAGGATGCCAGAAAGAGACCGCGCACAGAATCGATTAACTTGGAAAAACAAAACAGATGGGCCGCATCGGCTGACCTTAACCCGATCACCCGGTTAAAATGTAATAGAGCATCCATCTCCGACGGCAGAATATCGGCATACCCCATATAATCGGTGAATGACCGCAACTCCATCCACTGATCCGGCGTTGCCTTCTGTCGGACGCATGCCGCCTCTGCCTCAACCTTTAACCAACTCCAGGCAAAATGATTCCTGGATGATTCCCAAATCGACAACGTATCTTCCTGCCGTTGCTCTCTGAGCACCAGAGGCAGAATCGAACTCGTATCCCAGAAAACGTTCAATAGTCTTTCTCAGCTCTCATTTCCAGAATCGCATTCCCTTCGCGAAGGGGTATTTCCGTGGGCCGAACCGGGCAGGGATGAGGTGGAGGTTGAGGCCACTGCATCATGACGACCCCTGAGGACTTCAGTTTTTCCTCCAGCTCCTCACGCTCTTTTTCCTCCTGGGACCGGTTTTTCGCGGGCAGGATGTAGGCAACGGTTTCCTCGCGAACACACAGCTCCAGCGGCTCCCCTGTTGCATTCACTTCTTTCACCAAACGGGAAAGATGTGTTTTGGCTTCTCCGATTTTTACTTTCATGAAACCAACTTGACCATCTATATTAGTCAAGTCAAGCATGATGTATGCGCCTGCCCTACCGGGACACGATCAGAAGCAGAGCCGCTCAACGATAACAGGATCTTCCTCAGGAGTCTTATTTTCACTTGTCCATTTCGCATACCGGCTTTAGGATAAGGCATGATTTTACTGACCCCACAGGCAGATACCTCCCGGAAAGTCGATTTGGTTCCTGCCATTGAAGAGCTTAAACGGGAATTAAACGCCGTCGTCCTCGCCCACTACTATCAGGTGGATGAGATTCAGGATGTGGCGGATTTTATTGGCGACAGCCTGGACTTGTCCCGGAAAGCGGCGGAAACCGATGCTGACGTCATCGTATTCTGCGGCGTCCATTTTATGGCGGAGACGGCCAAAGTCCTCTCCCCCCACAAACAGGTCCTTCTTCCGGATCTGCTGGCCGGATGCTCACTGGCGGACAGCGCCCCCCCGGAAGAATTCAAACGCTTTGTGGATGCGCATCCGGATCATCTCGTGGTGAATTATGTCAATACCTCCGCAGCCGTCAAAGCCCTCAGCGATTACTGTGTCACCTCCTCCAATGCGGTTCAGGTGATTAACAGCCTTCCGGCCGACCGGCCCATCATCTTTGGACCGGATCAGTATCTGGGCGACTGGGTGATACGCGAAACCGGTCGGGACATGCTGTTATGGGAGGGTTCCTGCGAAGTGCACGAGATTTTCAGTGAGCAGGCCCTGCTGGAAATGAAACAACAGTATCCGGACGCCAACGTGTTGGTCCATCCGGAATGCCCCCGGGCCATCCGGGATCTGGGCGATGTCATCGGCAGCACCAAACGCCTGCTGGAAGCGGTCTCCACCGGTGATCCAAAAGGAACCTACATCGTGGTCACCGAGCCCGGAATCATTCATAAAATGCGGGAAGCAGCTCCGGAGGCGACCTTTCTGATGGCACCGGGCGAGGTGATCGGGGATGAGAAAGGAAGCTGCACCACGTGCAACACCTGTCCGCACATGAAACGGAATACGCTGGAAAAACTCTACCTCTGCATGAAAAACCGCAGTCCGGAAATCATTCTGGACGAGGAAATCATCCGTGAGCGTTTTCATCTCCATGGGAACGAAGGCGCCGCCCTGGAGTACATCGGGGCCATCACCAATCAG
>CAZVCO010000126.1:0-9325 GCA_964625795.1 uncultured Verrucomicrobiota bacterium
CCAAAAACCATGAGCGTGAGGCCGATATTGTGGCCCGGGCCGGTCAGGCGGGGGCGGTCACCATTGCCACCAACATGGCCGGCCGCGGTACCGACATCAAACTGGGGAAAGGGGTGGTGAAAATGGACCGGGGTGAGGTGGAGTCCCAGCTGTCTCTTTCCGACAAGAAAGACGGAATGACTCTGGAAAAGTGGATTCTGGAGAACCCCTGCGGGCTGTACGTGATCGGCACGGAACGGCATGAGTCCCGGCGGATCGACCGTCAGCTGCGCGGCCGGTGTTCCCGTCAGGGTGATCCGGGCATGAGCTGTTTCTATGTATCACTCGAGGACGACCTGATGCGGCTGTTCGGCGCGGAGCGGATCTCCAATATCATGTCCAAGCTGGGCATTGAAGAGGGTGAGGTGATGGAGCACCGCTGGCTGAACAAATCGGTGGAACGCGCGCAGCGGCGGGTGGAGCAATATCACTTCGGCATCCGGAAACGGACCCTGGAATACGATGATGTGATGAACCGTCAGCGGGAAGTGGTTTACGGACTGCGGACCGATGTGCTCTCCAGTGAGAATCCACGGGACCTGCTGCTCGACCTTATCACCGAAGTGATTGATGAGCATGCGGCCGGTGCGGTGGCTCAGGGTGAGGAAACGGCGGCCCTGGAATTTGCCGACTGGATTGCCATGACCTTCCCGGTGGCCCTGCGTCCGGATGATTTTGAGAGCGTGCCGCTGGAGGGTGAGGCCTATGCCAATGTTGCCCTGGAGAAGGTGAAAAACGCCTACCGGATGAAGGTGGCGTCCGAACCGGAGGATTCCGTCATTCACATGGAGCGACACATTCTGCTTCAGGCCATCGATACCCACTGGCAGGAATATCTCCGCGGGGTGGATGCCCTGCGTCAGGGAGTGGGATTGAGGGCCTACGGACAGCGGGATCCCATCCTGGAATTCAAGCATGAGGCCTACACCATGTTTGCAGACCTGATGCAGAAGATCAGCGAAGAGGTGGCACACCGCGCATTCCGGGCCACCTCCTCACTGGAATCGCTCGAAACCTTTCTCTCGAATCTGAAAACCAGCGAACAGCATTCCCAGCTCTCCGCATTCGGAAAAGAACAGGAGGCCAGGGCCGGACAGGCCCGGGCACGGCAGAGCCAGCAGGCCAGTATGGAAAAGGCACTGGAACAATCTGTCCGTCAACCACAGACCCGCGACCAGCCCAAGGTGGGGCGCAATGATCCGTGTCCCTGCGGCAGCGGGAAAAAATACAAGAAATGCTGCGGAGCCTGACCCCCGGATCTGAGCCTCATCCCCCGGCCGTATGTTCTCCCATCGTTCAGGTAATTCGAGCGTGAGTTCCAACGCCCGGCAAAGGGTTGCCTGGTTGTTATCGGCGCTCTCGGGACTTCTGCTCTTCGCGTCCTTCCCCCCACTGGGGGCAGGAAACATGGCGTTTTTTGCTTTGCTGCCCTTTGTCCTTTGCCTGCGATGGAATCCGGGAGCCCGGCTGCGCCTGGGGTTTCTGGCCGGTCTGTTTTTCTGGGTTCCCTCCCTCTGGTTTCTCAGTCCGGTGACGATTCCGGGGGCGGTGTTGCTGGCCGCGTACTGTGCGCTGTATTGGGTGCCTCTGGCCTGGGTCTGGGGGGGATTCCTTTCCGGCTGGCAGTCTCAGCGCATTCTGGATACGCTGGGGTTTGTGGTGGGGGGCGCGGCCGTCTGGTGCGGGCTGGAATGGATCCGGGGCTGGTTTCTGACCGGGTTCCCCTGGAACGATCTGGCGGTGTCCCAGTGGGAAAACTACGGATTGTTGCAGCTGGCCTCCGTGGGCGGAACCGGGCTGGTGTCCTTTGTGGTGGTGGTCATGAACCTTGGAGTTGCGCTCAGTCTGATGGGGGTGGTCGAGCGGATGGGGTCCGGTCACCGCAACCGCATGCATCCGGAGTTGTATCTGCCTGTATTGATTCTGACCGGGAGTTTCACCTGGGGAATGACCGAAATGAGGCGTCTGCAGCCGGAACAGCAGGACTATGAGCGCCTCCGCCTGGCCGCCATTCAGCCTCTTTCAGAGAACAAATGGTCGGATGAGCTGGTGGAGGAGAATTTCAGGGTGCTGTGGGAATTGTCCGATGCGGCCATGAGTCTCAAGCCGGATCTGGTGGTGTGGCCGGAGACCGCGATACCGGAGGAACTGCGCTACAGTCCCCGTTCGGTGGAGTTGGTGCGGCGGTTGGTGAGCGGTGGAGTGCCTTTGGTAGCGGGTTCGCTCGATTTCGAGACGGACAGCGATGAAGGTCAGGTGCGGCGGATTTTCTACAACAGTGCGTTTCTGATCGATCCCTCCGGAAACATTATCGATGACTACCGCAAGCAGCATCTGGTGATGTTCGGCGAGTATATGCCCTTTGCCGGGTGGCTGCCTTTCCTGCGGGCTTTGACGCCCATGCCGGAAGACGTGACGCCGGGAACAGGGTCCGGTGTGCTCCGCCTGGACTCCGCCGGGATGAGCCTGGGAATGCTGATCTGTTTTGAGGACCTCATGCCCGGTCTGGCGCGGAAGCGGGTGGAGGAGGGGGCGGATCTGTTTTTAAATCAGACCAACGATGCCTGGTTTGATCCCCTGTGGGGGAGTACGGCCCATCTGAGTCATGCGGTGTTCCGAAGTGTTGAACAGCGTCGACCCACGGTGCGGGTGACCAACTCCGGGGTGAGTGCCTGGATCGACCCCCGGGGCGTGGTCCGCGACCGGATAGAGGATCCGCTCACCGGGCAGATCCGTATCCGCGGCTTCAAGACCTTTGAGGTGGACGTGCAGCGGGATGCGGAGACGACGTTTTTTCACCGCAGGCCCTATCTGTTTCCCGCCCTCTGGATTCTGCTCTCGGCGGGCTTCTGTCTGCGGCACCGGAAGAAGTTGATTCGAGGCACTTGATGGAGTGAGTGGGGGTTTGCGGCATGTTCTACTCTGATATGTACCTCGAACCAAAAGTGGCGCGGTTCGTCCCGAACTGCGAACAGGGACTCAGTCCTCCAATCACATATCACATCCGGGGGACCGGATGCGCCACTCTCGCCCTGCCCCGCGATCACTGCGTCTCCGCGAGATTCAATACCGGAGCCAATCGCAAAAAAAAAACACCCCGTCCGGGTGGACGGGGTGAGGAAAGGTCGGGAGGAGGTAGGTTTTACCCTTCCACCACCACCTTGGTTTTGGCCCATTGATCTCCGAGGCGCTGTCCGTTCTTATTGTTCAGCAGCACGATCAACTCCACAATGGAGAAGAACGGGATGTAGAGCACGATGTTCCGGATAACGCTGGGGCCCCAGTCATTGGTGAGGGGTTTGCCGGTCTCAGCCGAAACCGCACGCAGCTTCATGGCCTTTTTGCCGATGCTCTGTCCGTCCAGGAAGGGAAGGGCGTCGCGGGTAATCATATATCCCAGGCCGACCAGAAATCCTACGACCGGAACGAGGGAGCATACGCCGGCGATGAGGCCGTCGATGATCACCGCAATGATCCGGTTTCCGAGAGTGGACGGGGTGGCTTCGGGTGGAAGGGTTTCCGGTTCCGTTTCAGGGGTTACCGCTTCTGAAAGGGGAGTTTCCACAGTGGCCTCCGCTTCAGGTGTTTCTTCTTCAGGTTTAGATGTAGGTTCGTCAGTCATAAATGTTCCTCCGGTTAATTTTCTAAAGATGGGAGAGGCAAGAAGGTATTTCAATATCATTTCCACCAAAAAAGTTCTTTTTATTACACTGGCAACATCTTTGTAGGAATTGCATAGAGAGTGGATGGAATGGACTTGGTCTGAATTGGGCAATCGATTTGAACATCCCTCAGGGATTCTGGAACTGATGGATGATCTGGGCGAGGCGATGAGCCGTGGCGGCGCGGATCTCTGTATGCTGGGCGGGGGAAATCCTGCCCCGATTCCGGAGGTGCAATCCCTGTTCCGCCAGGCCTGGGTTGACCTGGGTGCGGAGGACAGATTGGATGATGTGCTGGGGGCGTATGACACCGCCCAGGGCGCGCCCCATTTTCTGGAGGCCGTGGCCGGATATCTAAACGACCATTATCAGTGGGGGCTTACTCCTGAGAATATCGGGATTTGCAACGGAAGCCAGACGGCGTTTTACCAGCTGTTCAACCTGCTGGCGGACGGAACAAAGAACATCATGCTCCCGCTCTCTCCGGAATACATCGGCTATGCGGATCAGGGGCTGCATCCGGGGCTGTTTCACTCGGTGCACGGGATGCTGAAGGAAACGGGATCTCACCGCTTTAAATATCATGTCGATTTTGATGCTCTGCCGATTTCGGAACGGGTGGCGGCCCTGGCGGTCTCCAGACCGACCAACCCCACCGGTAATGTGCTGACAGATGACGAGATACAGCATCTCTCGGACCTGGCTCTCAGACATGAAATTCCACTGCTGATCGATAATGCCTACGGGGCACCCTTTCCGGGAATCGTGTTCAAGGAGGTCACCCCGTTCTGGGCGCCTCATATGATCGTCACGCTCAGTCTGTCCAAACTGGGGCTGCCCGGAACCCGTACCGGGATTGTGGTGGCGGATACTCCGGTCATTCAGCGGTTAACCGCAATGAATACGGTGGTGGGACTGGCCAACGGCAACGTGGGGCAGGCGCTGGCGGGTCCGCTGCTCCGCTCGGGTGCCATGGAGCAACTGTGCCGCGAGGTCATCCGCCCGTATTATCAGCGGCACAGTGAACGGGCGGCTGATCTCTGGGATCAGGCCCTGGGGGAGGAGGTGCCCTGGATGCGGCATGAAGCGGAGGGGTCGATGTTTCACTGGCTGCGCTTCCCTGGTATTCCCGGAGGGAGCCGGACCCTGTATCAGCGACTGAAAGAGAAGGGCGTGTTGGTGATCCCCGGAGACTGTTTTTTCTATGGGCTTTCGGAGCCGGCCCCGGAGCAGAACGAATGTATCCGGGTGCACACCGCCATGGATGCCGGGAAGGTGGAGCGGGGAATCGGGATCATTGCCGAGACGGTGAAAGAACTGTCAGAAGCTGGCTGATTGTTTATCCCAGTCCACATCCTCGGGCAGCGAAGAGGGCTTGGCGTATTCATAGATGATTTGATCCCCAACTTTGAATTTCATCCAAATCCCGTCCAGATCATCTTTGGCCTTTCGCTGACCGCGATTGGCATAATACCAGCCACCTCTCAGCGTGTTCTCCTGGATAGAAAGAGTCATGGTCTTGAAGGTGATCTCATCACTCATTTTCATGGCGGCGAGATCGATACTTCCTTTATGCACTTCGTAGGTATCGCTGTCTTTATCCTGTCCCAACTGGCCTTCGTCCAGTTTCAGGAGCACATACTCGACCTTCATGGCGGGAAGGTCGATCAGGCTCATATTGCGGACGGTCACCTCGAATCCCTGATCATAGGTTTTCAGTTTCGTGGATCGTGAACCTGATTCCACCTCATTTTCTTTGAAGGTGCGCATAGAGATCCGGAAGGGCTCCCGCTGTGTGGCCACCTGGGCCAGCTTCCATCGTTCAATGGTCTTGTGGCTCTCCTCATTGAATTTACTCATGGGAATACGGAACTGATGACCGTTGGCCATTTTGACCGTCACATTGCCGGCGATGGCCCGCAGAATTTCTGCTTCGATCGAACGTCCCTGCGTATCCGTCAGGGTTACGGGGTCTGCCTGCAGTTGCGGAATTAACAAGAGGAGACCGAGAATGTGTAGCCAGCGGGTATTCATGGTAAGGAAGGTGAAGTTTGTAATTCCTTATTTTATTTCATAAAATAAGACACTGGGAAATCATTTTTTATCTAAAGTTTGACTGATGACGTATGCGAGCAGCAGATTCTTTTGAAGTGGCGACAACCTCAGGTCATCTTTCAAATCGCAGAGCCGCCGGGGTGATGCTCAGGGCGTCCGAGAAAGAAGGCGGAACCGCTCACGACCGGCCAAATCCTTTATATGTTCGATCTTAAACCCGCAGCTCCCGGCCAGACGATCCAAAGCCGGGCCCTGGGTTTCTCCCGTCTCAATCACCAGCCTTCCCTCCGGGGCCAGTGCCTGCTGACTCTGCTCCAGAAGGATGCGGAGGTGGTCGAGACCGTCAGCACCTGAAAAGAGTGCCCCGGACGGTTCAAACTCCCGCACTTCGGGCGGCAGGCCGGCCCGTTCCCCGGTGCCGATGTAGGGTGGATTGGAGATAATGACATCCCAGGAGGAGGGAGCCTCGGAAGCAAGGAGATCGGCCTGTCGGAACTGTACATCAAGGCCAAGCCGCTGGGCATTCTTCCGGGCCACTTCCAAAGCGGAGTTGGAGACATCGGTGGCCTCCACCTCCAGATCGGGGCGTTCCTGTTTCAGGGAAAGGGCGATACAGCCGCTGCCGGTCCCGACATCCAGCACCCGGTCGCCCGGCCGGATCACCCGGTCCAGAGCCAGCTGGACAAGCTGTTCCGTTTCCGGCCGCGGAATCAGCACGTCCGGAGTGACGGTGAGCACAAGGGATCGGAAAGGAGTTCTGCCGCAAACGTATTGGACCGGTTCATGGGCAGCGAGCCGTTCGGCCGCCTGGCGGAAGGCCTCGCGGTCGGCCTCGGTTGGAGTGTCCTCTAGCGGAAGACGGGTGAGGGGACAGTTCAGAAAATCCGACAGCCACCATCGCAGGGTGGTCTCAGGAATCCCGCCGGTTCCGGCCAGTAGATCCCGCCAGGTGGCTGGTTCAGGACTGGGCATTCAGTTCCGTCTGCAGACGCTCTTCGAGATCCTGTTCGGCCAACGGCTGAATGACCTGATCCAGATCCCCCTCCATGATGCGGTCGAGGTGATAGAGGGTCAGGCCGATCCGGTGATCGGTGATCCGGTTCTGAGGGTAATTGTAGGTGCGGATCCGTTCGCTGCGGTCGCCGGTGCCGATCATGGTTTTCCGGTCGCCGGCCCGCTTTTCCGCCTCCTGCTGTTTCTGATGATCCAGCAGCCGGGCCTGCAGCACCTTCATGGCTTTTTCGCGGTTGCGGTGCTGGGATTTTTCATCCTGACACTGCACGATAACGCCGGTGGGCAGATGGGTGATACGGATGGCGCTGTCGGTGGTGTTGACCGACTGTCCGCCCGGTCCGGAACTGCGGAACACGTCCACCCGGATCTCTTCGGCCGGGATGTTTACTTCATCGACCTCCTCCGCCTCCGGCAGCACGGCGACGGTGGCGGCGGAGGTGTGGATGCGGCCGGAGGCTTCAGTGGCGGGCACCCGCTGCACCCGGTGAACCCCGCTCTCATATTTCAGGTCTTTGTAAACCTGTTCCCCCTGCAGAGAGGCCACGATTTCCTTGAAACCGCCCGCTTCGGATTCGCTGCTGCTCATAGAGGTGAGGTTCCATCCCCGGGTCTCCGCATAGCGCTGATACATCCGGTACAAATCGCCGGCGAACAGGGCGGCCTCGTCTCCGCCGGTTCCGGCCCGGATTTCCAGAATCACTCCGCGTTCATCCTCGGGGTCCGGAGGCAGGAGGGCAAACTTAAGTTTCCGTTCAGCCTCAGGAAGCTGTTCGGTCAGTTCTCCGGCCTCCAGCTGGGCCATCTCCCGCATGTCATCGTCCAGATGTTCATCCGACGCCATGGCCTGCGCCTCTTCAGCCTGCTTTTTGAGATCCAGAAAATGCGCCCCCAGATCGTACAGACGCTTGGAGTGTTTGTGCTCCCGCAGCAGATCCCGCATGATGTTGGGATCGGTGGCCACTTCCGGCCGGGACATTTCTGTCTCCAGATCCTGAAGTTTGGAGGCGAGAGAAGTGAGGGTGTCGGAGGTGATCACGGGGGGGGGAGGGGGGGGGAGGTCACCCTTCGGCAAGCTCAGGGTTTGTAAGAGGTCAGAGTGCAGAGGTCAGAGTGCAGAGGTCAGAGTGGAGGGGTCACCCTTCGACAAGCTCAGGGTTTGTAAGAGGTCAGTTTTTAGACATGTAATCGTGATCGTACTCATAATCGTAATCGTAATCGAAATTTGGGTTTCGATTACGAGCACGATTACGATTAGGATTAGGATTTCGATGTAATGTCACACGGGTCTCAGACAAGAGGGCGGGAAAAAGAAAAAGGCCAACCTGCAGAGGGGCAGGGTGGCCTTTTGATTCTCGATACGGTGACGCTATCGGCGCCGGGCGTATTTCTTATTGAACCGTTCGACCCGTCCTTCGGTATCGATCAGTTTGGAATTGCCGGTGTAGAAGGGATGACAGTTTCCGCAGGTGTTCACGTGCATTTCGGCACGGGTCGAACGGGTTTCGGTCACCGCGCCACAGGCGCAATGGATTTTGGCGTCCATATATTCGGGGTGAAGATCAGCTTTCATCGGGTACTCCTGAAATTGATTGAGGGTTGGGTTTTATAAGGCGGTCCAGGCAGATTGACAAGTAGAAAGTCGTCTTGTTTGTTGCCGGGGACGTGCTAGGTTCTACGGGCGACTTTGCGCCGTATGTTGCCGCAGCATTATGATGAATTCCACTGAAAATATCAATCTGGTCTGGGCCTCCCTGATGGTGGAGGAATGTGTGCGGAAAGGGGCCGACACTTTTTTCATCGCTCCCGGGGCCCGGTGCGCGCCATTGACCCTTGCGGTGGCCCGGCATGCGGACGCCAGGGTGGTGCAGCACATGGACGAACGGGGTCTGGCCTATGCCGCCGTGGGTTTTGCCCGGGCTACAGGCCGTCCCGGCGTGGTGATCTGCACCTCAGGCACTGCGGTGTCGAATCTGACTCCGGCGGTGGTGGAGGCGTCGATGAGCGGCTGTCCGCTGCTGCTGCTGACGGCGGACCGTCCGTTTGAACTCCGGGATTGCGGGGCGAATCAGTCTATCCCCCAGACCAATGCGTTTGACCCCTATATCGTGTTCTCACGTGATCTCCCCGCTCCGGAGCGGTTGCTTTCGCCCCGGGTGGTGGTGTCGACGGTGGATGCCGCCTTTCAGCAGGTGTTGCGCGGACCGGTGCATCTGAACTGTCCGTTCCGGGAGCCGCTGGCTTCCGTTGACCCGGAGTGGGATGCCGAAGCCTATCTTGAGCCGGTACAGGACTGGAGAGATCAGGGAGGACAACATACCCAGTTCCAGCCTCCGGTTTTTGAGGCGGATCCTCTGGTGCTGGGAGAGTTAAAAGAGCTGTTCGCGTCCTCGCCGGATGTTCTGGTGATTGCCGGAGGAGGTTGCACGGAGGCGGAGGCCATGGCCATTCATCAGTTGGCCGCCCAGCAGGATTGGCCACTGGTAAGCGATGTCACCTCCGGATTGCATTTCGGCCCCGGCTGTGGAGACGTGGTGCGGCGTGTGGATGAAGTGCTG
>CAZVCO010000127.1:0-9304 GCA_964625795.1 uncultured Verrucomicrobiota bacterium
GAGAGAATCGTCGACGCGCTGGGTTGCGATGAGTTGAGTTCCCTGCGTATCGACGTTGCCAATGTTCTCCGCCTGCCAGCGGGAGGCTTGGGCATCCGGACGGATCCAGTCCACCGTGTCCTCGGTGCGGGCCGCGAACAGCAGGGCCCTCAGCGAGGTGTCAGGAGATACGGTCCATTCGATCCCGGTCTCGGCGGCATCCTGATTCTGGAGATCCAGCCCGCTGTTGCCCAGGCTGCCGGGGGATTCATAGTTCAGTTCGGTATAGCTGGGACGGCGGGCGGACGCACTGTACTCGGCATAGAAGAGGAGGGAGGGGGTGCTCTGCCAGTCCAGCCGCACCTGGGGGAGCCATTGATCCTGAAAGGATTCCAGCACCTCTGCCCGGACCCCTGCGGTCAGTATCAGGTCCTCGGTCAGATCCACTTCCGGCAGCAAGGTTACTGCCAGCTGACTCCGGTTGAAATCCCCCAGTGCAGTGCTGTCGATATCCTCGATGTCCGCGGCCAGGCGGGAGTTCAGGCGGAGATCATCACGCAACCGAAAACGACGGCTCACCTGAGCTGCCGCCTGACGGTTTTCGTGCTGATTGCGGAAGAGAGAGGTGGGCAGTTCCAGCCGGTAGTCATCCTCAAACTGACGGAGAAACAGCGAGGCCGACATCGGTTCGGATGGATCGAAATTCTGCCAGGAAGCCAGGGCGATGGTGTCCTGAGTGTGTTCCTCTGCCGGCAGGGATTCGCTGACCCCATAGAATCCGGTGGCGCCGAAGGTTTTGTCCTGATGGCCGATCATGAGATCCGTCTGCCCTTCATCGGAAATACGCTGCCAGCGTGCCCCGCCCCGGGTGGCCTCCACGTCGTTGCCCAGGAGATCCACCTCCGGAATCTCGGTGTAGCCCCCGAAGACTCCGAAACCAGTGGTGGTCCCGTTCTTCCGGGTCACGGCCTGCTCCGTGTTGGCGTTTGCCCAGAATCCGCCCTCCTCATCGATCCCGGCGGTCAGCCGGGAGGACGACATCCGGAGCGGAAGCGGGATGAAGGAGACGGTTCCGGTGAGGAAGCCCTCGGTGGCCTTTGCCTGCCGCACACCGGTCAACACCTCCGGTGATCCCAGCCACCATCCCGGCAGGGGAAGTTCCGCGTGAAAATGTTCGGTCTGTGCGTTGGAGAGAGCCAGGCCGCTGATGGAAATGCCGGCGGCGGAGAATGAGGAATTCCGGATGCTCAGATCCGCCTGACCCACCGGCTGACCCTGGTTCAGCACCACCACTTCCGGCACAAACAGCAGACTGGTGGCCAGAGAGGTGTCCTGACCCACCTGCTGCACGCTCTTCAATGCCGGGGCGGTGACGGTGAGGTCCGAGGCCGTGGTAGTCGTTTCCGAAACAGCTTCCGCCGCGGCAGAGGTGAACAGACAAAGAAGGAACGAGAAGGGGATCAGAAAAAATTTCATGCGTGCCCCATAGGCTCCGAGTCGTCCATTGTAAACCTAAAAAACTAATATGGTTTACAATGGATCTATTCAGTAAACTTCTCCGGCAACGGGCCCACTCCGAAACTGGAAGGCTCTGTTCGTAAGATTGGGCCTCAGATTTCCTGAGGGCGACCTCAGAAAGTGTTCATGGCCAGAAAGACGGGGTGGAGCTTAGAATCTTGAGATGAAACGCACGTACTCTATACTTAAACGACGCTTATTTCTGCCTGAAATAAAAATCTTTCACCTCGGAAACCTGCCTGCAGGACGTAAACTATTCATCAACGGTAAAATCATCGTGCTATGAACCTGGATCTAAACCAACTGAAAACATTCTGCGTCGTCGCCGAGGAGGAGAATATTTCCAGAGCGGCTGAACGCCTCTACTTGAGCGCTCCCGCCGTCAGTGCCCACATCAAAGCCTTGGAGGATGAATTAGGTGTCGAATTATTTTCCAGAAGTTCAAGGGGCATGACCCTGACGGAAGCCGGAAATATTCTTTGGGACGATGTGGATCAGATTCTGAAGAAAACCGCCAACCTGCGCCGAAAAGCGATTGGGCTGAGTGGCGAAGTCGCCGGGGTGCTCCGGATTGGCATCAACAACCCGCCGGATTCGCTTCATGTTCCCGAGCTGATCGCCAACTTGGGTGCGAAATATCCCAAACTGCGCTTTGAATATGAGTATGCAAATTCTCAGTACATTCTAAGGGGGCTCCGACAGGATGCATTTGATATCGGATTTTTCGAAAAAGATTCGGTATCTTCGGAAATTTCCGCCGAGCTGCTGGAAGAACGTCCGCTTGTTCTGATCGCCCCGAAAGCCTGGGCGCCCGACCTGCGGAAGAAGTCCGTGAAAGAGCTCGAGGCCTACCCCTGGCTTTTCGTAAGCGAAGGCTGTTCCTACTGCCAGCATGCAAAAAAATGGTGCAGCGAACATGGCCTAAGCATTGAGCCGAGGATTACGGCAGACAACGATGACTGCACCACAGTTGGCTTTGTCGCACGTGAGCTGGGGATCAGTGTTGTCTCTGAGGAAAGCCTTGCGGCAAGTGCCTATCATGAGGGGGTGGAGATTCTTCATCAGCTGAAAGGCAACGTCTCCCTCTACATGGGATACCGCAAGGACCGCCGGATGGATGCTCTCGTGTCCACAGCCACTCAGGCAGTCCGCGAACTTTTCCTCAAAAAACAACAGCCTCTGAAGTCCATTCCCGCCAGCCGGGTCAGGACGGAAGCCGGGAGGAATCGATGAGGGGAAATGGAGCGGTCAGGATTTTCCTGGCTGCGACGCTTTGGGGAATCGCAGGAGGCATAGGGGGTGTGCTGATTAACGCGGGCTGGGATCCGATTGTCATTTCCTTTTACCGCGGTTTTTTGACGTTGGGCTTTACCTTGGTCTGGCTGGCCGCCTCTGGGAACTTCAGAGGATTTGATGATGCCCGGCTTTGGGGCTGGTCATTTCTTGCCGGTGCAGGGGTGGCCGGTGCGTTCTCCTTCTACTTTACCGGGATGCAGCAGAGCGGTGTCGCCGTGGCCGCCACCCTGCTGTATTCAGCTCCCATGTTCGTATTTATGACCGAACTGCTGATGGGTAGTGAACGACTTAACTTCGGAAAGGTTGCAGCTTTGGTGACCGTCTTTCTCGGAGTCGCCCTCCTGACCGGATTGGCTGGAGAGTCTCACTCAGCAGTAAGTGTCACAGGGGTATTCACAGGACTGATGGCAGGTCTGTCCTACGCGGCGTTCATCTTTGGATTCCGATGCGCCTCTCAGCGCGGATCCATCCAGTCGGTCATGTGCATCGCATTCACCGTCGAGTGCGTATTTCTTGCGATCATCACTGGCGGTACTATCTGGCCCGAATCCTTATCTGCTTCAGATAGCATCCACATTTTACTCCTGGGTATGCTTGGGGGCGGCCCCTCCTTTTTGCTCTACATTCAGGGCGTCCTCCGCACCCCGGCAACCTTGGCATCGCTTACGGCGATGGCTGAACCGGTCACGGCCGCACTTTTCGGTTTTGTCGTGCTGGGGCAGATTCTCTCCTGGTCGCAACTTCTGGGAGCCACCTTCATTATCATGGCTGTCACCCGAATGAATATCCGGCGGACCAGACGTTTGTCCAATGGTGATGCGAAACCCTTGCATCCTCCTCCTCTCCGCTGATTGCATCTCAGTCAGTTCCGTTTTTGGCTGTGAGATTTCTCAACATTTTCATGTGCCCCTCAGCTTGTGCTTGATGAAAAACCACAGTTCGATACCAAAGAAGTATGAAACTTTCTGAAGTCATCCCATGGGGCAGATCGGCGGAGGAATACCTGCGAATGTTCAATCTTGACGACGCGGATCTTCCAAAACGGATCCTGGGATGCGGCGATGGACCTGCATCCTTTAATGCGGAGATGAGGGCCAGAGGCGGGAACGTAGTGTCTGTCGATCCAGTGTATGCCTTTTCCGGAACCGAAATCGAAGAGCGCATTCAGGAAGTGGCTCCGGTGGTGATGGGGCAGGTCAGGGGACATGCAGATGACTTCGTATGGTCCTCCATCCCCTCGCCCGATGCGCTGGAGGAAACCCGCATGAGGGCCATGCGACGGTTTCTGGACGACTATGAATCAGGAAAAACCGAGGGGCGGTACTTGGAGGCTTCGCTCCCCGTTCTACCGTTTGAGGACGGTTCGTTCGACCTCGCACTCTGCTCCCATTTCCTGTTTCTTTACAGCGATCAAGTGGATCTTGAAACACACCTGAATGGCCTGCGCGAATTGCTCCGGGTTGCCGCCGAGGTCAGGGTCTATCCGATGGTGGCGCTCAACGGTCAACCCTCTCCGCATCTGGAGCCGGTCATGGAGACCCTTGCGACTGAGGAGGTCGATGTCCGGCGGGAACCGGTGGAATACGAATTCCAGCGGGGCGCCACCGAGATGCTGGTGCTTGGGAGGCGGCCTTGAGCGAAATCGCCGACACCCCGGAACCGCCCTATTATGCGGTAATTTTCACGTCGCGACGTACAGAAGGCGACAACGGCTACGCGTCCATGGCCGACCGGATGGTGGAGCTTGCCCGGCAACAACCCGGTTTTCTCGGGATAGAGTCCGCCCGTCAGGACCTTGGCATCACTGTCTCCTACTGGGACTCCCTCGACTCCATCCGGAACTGGAAACAGAACACGGAACATCTCGAGGCGCAAAATAAGGGCCGCGGTTCCTGGTACAGCCACTACAGCGTCCGCATATCGAAAGTGGAAAAAGATTATGGCTTTACAAGTACGGATTGCAGTGCCGACCGGAAATAACTGAAGGCTGGGTCCCGGTTGGAGCGACGGCGATAGATCATGACCCTTCCAAACTGAAGACATTCAAGCCGGACTCCCCAGCCGCCGTGGCGGAAATATAATGGCGTCATCCCCGGCAACCAGTATCACGCCTACGTAAGCCTGCTGCCGGGAGAGGAGATCTACTCCTGTTCATACCCGCTCTGGACACTACCTGGCGGAGCATATGCCCGGATCTGCATATGGGACTGGGAAAGCCGCCAAAATGATATCTCAAGGGCTTCTGATCTCCTTTATTCTATACGTCAAGGTGCCTGTGCTGGCTCGTGGTGATTTCTGAAACGCGCTGTTGGGGAGGATGCGTCAATTGGTCCTCATTGATAATTCGGAGATTAAGTCTATTTATTTTCTCTTGAAATACCATTCCTCCTCTTCCAACTTTCGGTAGTGTTCCGCATCCTGCTGATGCTCAATATCGTATTGGATTTTAAGTAAGCATTTGGGGCAGGCATTAAAATTCTTATACCCATAATCGTTCAGGATATACCCGCGTCCGGCTTCCACATCGGTATCAATCAGGTGTGAGAAATCCTGGATATCGAAGTCAAAAAACATGTTGTGACATTGTGGACATTCTTCCAATATCTGAATGTTACGGCACAAGTAACACCTGCATTCCGATCCATCCACTACCAATGTGTCTTCGAAACAGATTGGGCACCCGATGATATTATCAGGATTAATCTCCTCTTCGTATATGCGGGCCAATGCTTTTGCTTTGATCTCTTCAAAACATTTTTCGATTTCCAATACTTCATTCAACAGATCAGCTGCCAATGCATCTTCCACTTCGATGCCAAGGTGGCGCGATTGAAAGGATGCCCAAAAGGCGAACAGTTCGGAGAACTTCGCCATCGCCAACTCCTCTGTGATGTCGAATTCGTGATGCGTGATCTCATTACGCATTTTGACGGCATTCCGAATTTCGCTTTTTTCATCGGTGGAAAATGGCTTTCCAATCAGTTGCTCAATCCGAGAAAGTGCTTTCGCCAAGGAAACCGTGTTTTGAGGGTTGTCGATATTCTCGTATATCAGCATTGGATGTTCCCTGCGAAGAAACTCCTTCAGGCTCAATTCAGTGGCTTGGACCACATTCAAAATGGCAAAGGGCCATCGTCGAATGTCCTCTCTCGCTGAGATCGCATTACGAACAGCCTCGGCCATGAAGCTGTGGCTGTTCTCCAGCAGTGTCAATTTATGACTACGGTTTATTATACCCATGGTGTCAACCTTCTGCATCCGGCAACAGCGGAAGGCCGAGCTCTTTCAAATACGTATTGTGTTCTTTGGTCATTTCCCGGATTTTCTGGTCGGCCTTGATGATCTTTTTATGGGTTTCTTCGAGGTCGATGACGGGTTCCGGTTCGGCGGTGCTGACGTAGCGGGTGATGTTGAGGTTGTAGTCGTTTTCCTCGATCTCCTCCATGCCCACCCGGCGGGCGTAGCGCTCGATTTCCTGCGGACGCTCGCGGTAGGTGTCGATGATTGTATCGATGTGCGCCTCGGTGAGCACGTTCTGGCGTTTGCCTTTTTCGAAGTGCTCACTGGCGTTGATGAAGAGTACGTCGTCCGGCTTTTTGCATTTTTTCAGCACCAGGATGCAGACCGGGATGCCGGTGGAGTAGAAGAGGTTGGCGGGGAGGCCGATCACGGTGTCGATATGCCCGTCCTCCAGCAGTTTTTTACGGATGCGGGACTCCACCCCGCCCCGGAACAGCACCCCGTGGGGCAGGATGATGGCCATGACGCCGTCCTGCTTGAGGAAATGGAAGCCGTGCAGAAGGAAGGCGAAGTCGGCGGCGGATTTGGGGGCCACGCCGTAGTCTTTGAAGCGGGCGTTCTTGGCGGTTTCCTCGCCGGGCTGCCAGCGCAGACTGAAGGGCGGATTGGCCACCACCGCGTCGAAGGCGGGTTTGCGGGCGGGATTCTGCTCCCGGAACAGATCCCAGTCGTTGTCGAGGGTGTCCCCGTGGAAAATCTCGAACTCGGCGTCCTTCACCCCGTGCAGCAGCATGTTCATGCGGGCGAGGTTGTAGGTGGTGATGTTCTTTTCCTGACCGAAGATTTTTCCGATAGTTCCGTCTGAATCCACCATGCGCTTACGGATGTTCAGCAGCAGGGAGCCGGAGCCGCAGGCGAAATCGAGCACGGTGTTGAGTTTGTCCCGCTGTCCGGTTTTGGGCTCCTGACTGTCGAGGGTGACAATGGCGGAGAGGATGTTGGAAATCTCCTGCGGAGTGTAGAATTCGCCCGCCTTCTTGCCCGACCCCGCCGCGAACTGGCCGATCAGGTATTCGTAGGCGTCGCCCAGGGTGTCGCGGTCGGTGGAGAACTCGTCCAGCCCCTTGGCGATCTCGGCGATGATTTTGGTCAGCTTCTTGTTTCGGGCCGGGTAATTTTTGCCCAGTTTTTCGGATGCGAGATTGATCTCGGAAAACAGCCCGTTGAAGGTGCTCTCGAAGGACTGGTTTTCGATGTAGGAGAATCCGGCCTGCAGGGTGTTCAGCAACTCGCCGTCCTGGGTGCGGGCCATCTCCGCGATGTGTTGCCAGAGGTAGGGCGGTTCGATGACGTAATGCACCTTCAGGCGCATCTGCTTTTCGAACACCGGAACGTCCTCCGCATTTTCGTCGTACCAGACCTGCAAGGGGGAACGCGACTCGTCGTCCGACCCGGCGGGATAATCCCGACCCAACTCCTTCTTCACCGCCTCCACATAGTTGTCGGAAAGATAGCGGAGGAAGAGGAAGGACAGCATGTAATCGCGGAAATCGTCCGCGCTCATGGCCCCGCGCAGTTCATCCGCGATTTTCCAGAGGGTGGATCCGAGTTGTTGTTGGGCTTGGGCGTTCATGATGTTCTATTCATTGTAAGTTGAATCTACGGTATTTAGTCAGAGTTCTATCCCATCTATAATACGCCAAACTTTGCGGTAAATAGCGCCCTGGGATCCCACGGCCTGCATCCAATCTTGTTCGGAAAGTGACTCCACGCGGTTTCGCACTACAGGCAAGGTGGTATCTCCGGCGACTGCAAGGTGCTCCGCTAGCGGAGCCGCCGCAGTACGAGGTACACCTAAGAGGCGTAGCCGAACTGCATCATCTGAGGAAACGCCGTAGAAAACCCTTGAAGGTAGATTGGCCAGAGCCTCTCGTTCCTCTTCAGTCATGCTGCCTCCCGTTATAGCAAGCAGGGCATTCAATCCCCAAGAGGAGGTCTGTGTCAATTTCCCGAAAAGATTTTGGCCACATTTGGTCAGCGCGGTAGTATTATCGATATCTTCCGTTTGAAAATGGTTCTCCGCAATGCTGGTCACTGATTCACCATTCACCCAATCTTTGACAATCCTTGCCAGCTTGTCTCCATCGGATGCTTGTCCCCCAAGAACCACATTGAGATTATCACGAAGCTCAGGTACTCGTAGCAAAACTCCCATCATGTTTTTTAGAGTTTGATTTCCGCTACTGAACAAATTTTCTGGGTTCCATGAGTCGGGCCCAAGATCACCCTTATGTGTCAAAACAGTCTGAATGCTTTGTAATGAAAATCCTGTACTGTCCACTAGCTTGATAGGTTGCCCCGGACGAGTCACGTATCGAGCGTAAGCCTCAATCCCTCCCAGCAATCTTTGAGCAATCCGACTATGAGAAGTTCTTAGCTTTTCGAAACCCAAGGTCCCACGCAGCACTTGTTCAATCTGATCTGCAAAGTCTGCTGGTTTCCCCATTTGACTGTAGGTATGAACTAGGTATTGGAGAAACCCCGACCACCTTGGATCGTTATATACGATGCGCTCCAAGTCCGAAAGTTGATCACCTGCGACTTGTGCGAGCTGAATAAGTGCGGAATTCAGGTCACCTGCTTGCTTATTGATAAATTGCCTGCGCATGTCTATCTCGCCAGCGTCCTTTGCAACCAAGGCGACCATTCCCATCTGACCATGGTTAACGCGACCCGCTCGTCCCGCGATATTCCAAAAATCTTCGGGAGGCATGGTTTGGCCGAAGGGATATTGCGTGGCGGCCATCACAACCCCACTTACTGGAAAGTTGACCCCTTGGGCAATGGTCGTTGTGGCTACAAGAACATCTAACTCACCTTTTTCGAACAGCCATTCCATCAATAGCCGGATTTCTTCCTGCAAGCCACCATGGTGAACGCCAATCCTATTTGATAATAGTTCAACCAATGGAAAATTGCCCCCCATCTCAGCCGCGACGAAATCACGTACAAATTGAACGTTTTCTGACATGCTGCCTGAATAGTTACTGGCAGACTTTAAATAACCGGCTAATTTCCAAACGTAATCTGGTCGGCTGTGCATTGCGATGACAGGGCCACGCTCCATCATCTTGTGAGTCGCTATGGCTGCGAGTTTACCTGCATTCTTAGATTGAGACAATGTTCTCGCGATGTTCTCATTTTTCTCTATTCTAATCGTATTATCAACCGCAAGAGTGTGCCTGGTCGTATGCACAGTCTCAAGTTCCAA
>CAZVCO010000128.1:0-376 GCA_964625795.1 uncultured Verrucomicrobiota bacterium
GTGTTCGATGCGCTGTGCGGAGGTGTGCGGGAATTGAAGGCGGATCCGTTGGAGATCAGTATGATGCCGGATCATGCGCATCTGTTGCTTCGCTGGCCGCAGGGACTGTCGGCGGAGGACTTGCTGGAAGGCGTGAAGCGGGAGTAGGGAAAGGGCATGCGGCGGAGTGCCTTCTGGAATAACGGGGGGTATGTGGGGTCGGTGGGGCCGTATCCGATCAAGACGGCGCTGGACAAAAACGCGGCGGTGGGCGGGTGGAGGGTTCCGCCCAGCCGCTGAAGCAGCCGGGCGTGAGGCGGCTTCTGTTCCGGTGTTGAAAGTCTGCTCCCAGCCGCTGAAGCGGCCGGGCGCTTCCGCTTCAGAGGCGACATGCGGG
>CAZVCO010000128.1:386-2642 GCA_964625795.1 uncultured Verrucomicrobiota bacterium
GGTTCCGGGCAGCCGCTGAAGCGGCCGCCCGGGAAGGGAGAGGGGCGTGCAGTCGGGGCAGGAGTGTTCCGCGCAGGGACTGAAGTCCCCGCGCGGCGTTTTTGGCGAAAGGAACCGGTAGCTGGAAAGTTCCGCGCAGCAGCTGAAGCGGCCGCCCGGGAAGGGAGAGGGGCGTGCAGTCGGGACTGGAGGGTTCCGCATAGTCGCAGAGGCGGCCGCGCGACTGTGACGGTTGAGAAGCGCACGGTGGCTTCAGCCGCTGTGCGGAATATTCTGAAAGCGCCCCGGGTTTGCGCATTTTGAATATGCTGTTTCGTGTATTCGGAGTCGTTGATTCTCCACTGTTTTGATACATTGAACAAATGTTTATGCCGCATTGTGAAACACCCCGTTTCCGTCTCTCCGGGTCGGGAGCTTTGTCTGTGGAAGGGCTCGCCAGAGAAGGCGGGGAATCTGCCCGATGTCTGTTTGCCGGTGACTGGGCGTCGATCCGGATGCATGCGGACGCGGCGGAGCGCGACCCGGTGGAGGTGTACGGCGCCGAACTGCTCCGGCGCATCCGCGCGGCGGATCTGGCGGTGGTGAATCTGGAGTCGGCCACTGGAGGTGATAAAGCGATTCTCAAAGACGGGCCGAATCTGCTGGGGCCCTCCGGATCGGCCGCGGCGCTGAAACGCGCGGGCTTTCACCTGGCCACTCTGGCCAACAACCATGTGTATGATTACGGGGAAACGGGTCTGCTGGAGACATTGTCGCACTGCCGGGAGGCCGGGTTGGAGGTGTGTGGAGCGGGACGCAATTTGGAGGAGGCGATGCGGCCCTGGGTGTGGGAGCAGAACGGTCAGCGGATCGGCATTCTGAATCTTTGTGATCTGGAGGAAGGCGCGGCGGACTGGGAGAAAGCGGGAACCGCGTCGATCCATCATCCCCATATGCGTGATTTTGTCCGCGAGGCACGTTCGTCGGTGGATGTGCTGGTGCTGGTGGTGCACGGCGGACGTGAATACGTGCCGGTACCCCCGCCGTACTGGCGGAACGCGGTGCTGGCGGCGGGCCGGGAGGCGGATCTGGTGGTGGGCCATCATCCGCATGTGCCGCAGGGGATGACGCTGCTCAGGCGGGAGGACGGGGTGAAGGTGCCGGTAATCTTCAGCACCGGCAATTTTCTTTTCCGCCCGGCCGCACCGGTACCGGGATGGATTCCGCCGCGGACTGCCGATGGGTATCTGGTGGAGGCGCTGGTTTCGGAGGAAGGATTGAGCGGACTTGAGTTGATGCCGTACCGGATTCAGGGGGAGAAGGGACCGCGACGTGCGGAGGACGTATTCGGCTTCCAGTCGATGCTGGAAGGGCTGAGCGCTCCTTTGGCCGGGGCGGGAACCGTGGAGGACTGGTTTAATGCCGTGACCGATCACTTCTGGGAGATTCAGGTCAGGGATCGGTTGCGCGGGCTGACGGAGAATGCCTGCGGGGGAAACATGGAGGCCATGCGGCATGCGGTCAGCCATCATCACAGCCCGGCACACAGTACGCTGATTCACCGCGCGATGGAACGGGAGATGAACGGCGAGTCAGGTTCCGCACCACTGGAGATCCGGGAGAATTTGTCCGGATGGTTTGACGGCACCTGGCCTGCACAGAGGGTGGAATGCAAAGGGAGGGCCCGTGATGTTGTCCACGCTTGACACATCCGTTGCGGAACTGCCCGCTCCTCCTCATGACCGGGAAAACATCCGCCGGGGACTGGAGGAGTGGGTATATGGAATGGCACCGCCACCGCCCTCCCGGTTGAAGGTGGTCCAGACCGCCACCGAGCGCCTGCCGAAAACGGAGGGGGTGCATGTGGCCCTGCGACTGTCATTGCCGGAACATCCGGAACAGCCCCTGACGCTGATGCTGGCCTGTCCGCCGGGGGGCAGAGCGCGCCCTACCATCCTCTGGCTGCAGAACCGCAAGGATTACCGCGGACTTGAGGCCTGGCCGCCGGTGGTGCGGGCGATGGAGAGGGGATTCAATGTGGCCACCTTCAGTTGCTGGGATGCCCAGCCGGATGATCCGGAGGGGCTTGGCTGGGGTCAGCTCTATCCGGATTACGACTGGGGCACGCTGCGTTGCTGGGCCTGGGCGGCTTCACGGTGTGTGGACGCGCTGGTGGAACGTCCGGAGGTGGATGCGGACCGGATCGCGGTGACGGACGATACGGCTGGTCTGGACGCGCCGATCCGCTTGCTGGCGATGCCGATGCAATCCCTGTCC
>CAZVCO010000128.1:2652-9162 GCA_964625795.1 uncultured Verrucomicrobiota bacterium
CATTCGCGGCGGGGAAAGACCTCGCTGTTGGCCATGGCGATGGATGACAGAATTTCCGCCTGTCTGCCCAATGCCTCGGGCTGCATGGGGCTGGAGCTGTGTCGCTCCCGTTACCGTGAAGACTGTGACCGGCAGACATTGGCCGGCGTGTCCAGAGAGTTTCCTTATTGGTTCAGCCCCCGCTTCGCGGAGTTGGCGGAGAATCCGATGGAGATTCCGTGGGATCAGCACTGGCTGCTGGCACTGGCCGCGCCGCGGCCGGTGATCACCCGGGAATCTCCGGAGGATATTTATGCGGATGTGCCCTCGGTGAAAGCCGCGCTGAAGGCCGGGGCGCCGTTTTACGACGCGTTGGGGGTGGATCCGGAGCGGATGCTGGTGATGCAGGAACGGAGTGGACCGCACGGTCATACCCAAGCGGACTGGGACTGGCAGGTTCTGATGCTGGCTGACATCTGGGGTGTGTGAAGAGGGGTTTTTCCCGTTTGCTGCTGAGGGTTATCCGCGCGCGGCGTCAGCAGGGGTCAGGATCTGACCGGCCTCCCGAAGAAGCGGAAGAAGTTTGGTATAGGGTACGTCCTGCAGGGAGCCTTTTTGTTCGAACGCCAGACCGGTGGCCAGAGCGGCACTTTCAGCCAGGACCATAAACACGGGCTCCATACGTACAGAACCGAACGCGATGTGAGAGGCACTCACACATACCGGGACAGAGAGATTCGGACAGTCTCCCCGGGCCGGAACAATGGAACGGTAGCTGATGGCATAGGGTTCAGCGGGTTGCAGCTGCACATCCCCCTCGTTCACCACCCGTCCGTTTATTGCCACGCGTTGACAATTATGACTGTCCATCTGATAGGACCCCATGCCCACCGAATCCTCGGGCTGACGGTGGTGCTGGGTGTCATGTTCATTCAGCACATAGTCGGAGACCATCCGGCGGGCTTCGCGGACATACAACTGATGCGGCCAGTGGCCGCTCTCTGCGAATTCATCCCCGGCCAGACCCCAGGTTTGATGTGCCTGGCGGAGATGTTCCGGGATCGACGGATCATTGGCCATAAACCAATACAACCCTTTTTGGTAGGTCACATGGGCCTGAAACAGTTCCTCCCGCAGGGCGTAGTCGGCTTCCGGCCATAGATAATTCTGCCCGATAAAATCGCTGGAGAACGGACCGTGGTTGTTGGTGTCGGTTTTCCGGTGACCCGTGGGAGTGAGCGGTGAGAGAACATCGAATTTTTCCGGCGGTGTTCCGGCGGGACTGTCCGGCAACAGAAGGAAATTGTAGTCGGTTACCTGATGCTGAAACCAGCGGCGTCCCAGTTCATAGGTGAGAGGGTCGTATCCCGCGGGTTTTTCCCAGGGAATACGCAGTTCAGGATCATCCGTCATACACATCCTGAAATTGTACGCCTGGATACACTGATCACCGCTTCCTATGGGCGGAAGCTCCTGTTGACGGATTCCCGGCAGGGTGCCGGAGCGGGGGTTGCCGGGTTCCACATAGGGGTCCACCGGGGCGGTGAACTGATGCTTGTCCCGAACCTGAACACCATTGATGGTTTCCCCGTACTCCCGGTTGTCCTCACGTCCCACATGGTATCGAACCCCGGCCTTGGCCATGAGATCCCCTTCATAGGTGCAGTCCATGAAATAGCATGAGGACACGGTGAGACCGCCGAGGAGCGTGATGGACTCGATGCGGCGGGACTCATCGAGTTTGGCAGATTCCAGAAACTGGCAGAGACGAACCGGGATGTCGTTTTCGCTGAGATATCGGTTGAAAACGGCATCCGCTGCTTTCGGTTCAAACAGCCATTCCTCTTCCTCGAGACCATAGGAGCTGCCCAGGTCGCGGTAAAACTGACGGGAACGCCCTCCGATCACATGTTTCTTTCCGAAATCCGTCCAGCCCAGCCCACCGGAGGTCATCCCGCCAAGGAATTTGCCGGGATGAAGAATCAGGACGCGGAGTCCGCGGGCTTTGGCGGTCACCGCAGCGATGATCCCGGCGGAGGTGCCGCCATAAATACAGAGGTCTGTTTCCAGATTTTCGGTTGTGGGTTCAATCCATTCAGAAAGAAAGTAGTGGGGGGAGGTCATAGGGCGTCTCAAAGCAAGGGTAGAATGACAGGGCGTTAAGGGGATTGGCGTTCCGCCCGCAGCCAGAGGGCCGATTCGGCGGGAATGTCGATCGTGAGTGAGGTGCCTGCGCCGACCGCCTTGTCTGCGAGGACATCAGTCCAGACACCCGGCGTCCGGTCGTCCACCCTCAGCGTGAGGGGGTGGATGTCGCCGGGGTTGAGGATAAACCAGTGGTCCGCGTCCTCCCCCTGCAGGCGGAAGGTGAGGGGAAGGCTGCTGTGAAAACCGGGGCGGACCCGGGTCTGCAGGAAGCCGGACAGCCAGTGCTGAAGCGGCACCTGACCGGGATCCGCGCAGGTGCGGAAGGGGTCGGTGGCGAAGAGCCAGGCGGCGCCGGAGCCGAGGGGATGCCGGGTGAGGGCGGGGCGGCCGTCGCTGAAACGCGAACGCACGTCCGCTTCTCCCGGAGTCAGATCCCCGAAGAAACCGGAGACCATTTGTCCGTTCCAGCGAAGGGTTTCGGTGGTGCGGGCATCATGCACGGTGTCGAACCAGGCCCCGAACAGGCGGTCCAGGGCCCCTCCCGGACCCATGTCCGGCAGCTTGCCCCAGGGATCGGTAAAGGCGGTCTGCACATCGCCGACCACCTGTCCGCCCTCTTGAACAAAGCGGTTCAGCGCGGTGAGGGTTTCCCCGGCCAGGGCACGGCAATGCGGCAGCAGGATCAGGTCATAGGGCAGACCGCCGGACTGAACCTCCGACTCCGTCACGTATTCAAAAGGCAGGTTGGCTTCGCTCAGCACCCGGGCCGCACCGACCAGAGCGCGCTGATGCTGGATCCGGTTCCCACGGGACATGGGCGTCGGCCCTTCCTGATCTTCAAACCGTTCCGGTTCCAGCGTGAGGATGGCCTCGGTATTCCAACTGTAGAGCAGGGCGACCTTCGGCCGGGCCGACGCCTGGCGCAGCTCGGATTTCCAGCGTTTGAAGGCGGCGGCGATCAGGGTCATTTCCTCGCACCAGGGCGTGAGGGCGCCGGTCATGGAGGTGAGGCCGTATTCCCCCACTTCCCAGGAGGCGACGCGGTGATTCCAGACCCAGAAGCCGATGGCGTCGTTTTCCGCCGCGAGGTAGGAGAACATCATGCGGCGCATGAGGCCGGGCGACATGTGGTTGCCGTAGCCGCCGCTGTACATCACCGCGCCGCCGGTGGTTTCGTAGGGCGAATTGAAGCCGCCCTTGTTGAAATCCCGGGTCATACGGGAGTGGAGGTAGAGCGGCAGATCCACTTCGCCGTGGACCGGCTCAAAATGCCAGGGGAGATGGATGGAACTGAAATGCACGTCGGCGGTGTTGGCCCATCCCTCAATATCCCATCCCTGCACAGGTTGGTTGTACATGAAATTGTGGGAGCCGTTCAGGGTGGGGCGGGAGTCGTCGATCGACCGGATCAGCCGGGCGCAGGCATGGGCACGGGCGGTCATGCGTTCGGCGTGGAAGCGCATACGGTCGCGCATGGCGGCATAATAGCGTTTTTCGGTGGCGGGATTGCCGTCGAACAGGGCTTCCGTCGCCGGACGGTAGAGGTCGATGGCGGTGTCGAAGGATTCGATGAGCGGATGGCCGGGGTCGGGATAGGGCATCCAGACGCGGTTCAGTTCCTCCACCGTACCGTATTGTCGTTCCAGCCAGCGGGCGAAGGGCTGCCGGTCCCACTCCGGATGCAGCGCCAGCGGCACGGGATTGGGTTCGCCGTTGAGTCCCCAGCCCATGAGAAACGGATGGTCTTTCAGGTGTTCCACCACCGGACGCATCTGGGCCTCCACCGCGCGGAGAAAGTCCGGATCGTCCGCCTCCAGATGGTCGAAGCGTTCCGGTTCGATATCCAGCGCGTCCAGCAACGCGCGGGAGGGCTGTACGAGATTGGTGTGCAGCAGAACGGGCATTTCCGCCTGACGGGCGGCCTCGAACCAGGCGTCCATGCAGGTGAAATCGAAGACTCCCGGAGCGGTTTCGACCGCATTGGCATTGTGATAGCGGACGGCGTCGAGGCCGCTGGCTTTCATGCGCAGCAGTTCAGCACGGACAGTGGGGATGTCGATGTCCCCGGGTTGCCAGTACACGGCGGTGATGAAACCGGAGTCGGGGGAAGAGAGGGAGGGATGCATACGGAAGAAGACTACGGAGTTGGAGGATGAACGGCAATTCCGTATCCAAGCAGACAAATTGCGTGTTTACATCATGTACTTTCGGAATCGCGCTATATCGGCATTTATCGGAGCCGGGTAGGATGAAGAAACTATGAAAGGACATTCACGTTTCCGGTTCGTCACACGGTTTCTCCTGGTTTGGGCGGGGGCTGCAGGTCTATCCGTGGCATTCTCAGCCTCTGACTATTTTACCCAGCATTTTCACATTGGGCAGACGGAATGGTCGTTTGACCTGGAATACAAAACGCTCACACTCGTCCCGGATGGATCGGAAAATTTTTATTCCGGCGGAATCACCCCCGCAGCAGAATTTCCCGAGAGCCTTACCGGTGCGCAGCAGGTGACACTGGGTGACAAGGACTTTGTGGAGATTGCGCAGCCGGTTCCGTTTTTTGGCACCACCTATGACTCCTTTTTCATCTCCTCGAATGGATATCTCACCTTTGACCAGGGTAGTACCTCCTACGTCTCCACGCTGAATCCCTCCACCAGTGATGATTATCATTTCCGGCGGGTCCGCCTGGCCGCCTATTGGGTCTATTTGGCCCCTCACGAGGGGGGGGATGTGTATTGGCAGCGAATCGCCACTCCGGGTCAGGAGAGAACGGTGGTCACGTTTGTGGATGTACCCAACAAATATCCCTCCACCAGTTTGGTGAATTTTCAAATTGTCCTGTATGACAGTGGACGCATCACCATCACCTGGCTGGACTGTGCCGGATATTCCGCCATTGTGGGGCTCTCCAGAGAAGCCCGGACAACCCTCCCCCCGGGGTTTACAGAGACCGATTTAAGTGAGCTGATCGGGCCAAGCGCTCCCAGCTTTACGAGTACTCCGGAAACAACGGCAGAGGAAGGGTTTCTTTATTCCTATTCCGTTGAAGCGTCTGATGCCCAGGGGGATCCGATTCAGATAACCGCGCCGACCCTGCCCGCTTGGCTGAATCTCACTCCGGGGCCGAATGGTGAAGCCACCCTGTCCGGGACTCCGTCCTCTTCGGGAAGTTACCCGGTCCAGCTGGAGGCCAGTGACGGTACCGACAGCTCAACCCAGAATTTTACGATCGAAGTTCTCGCCCCCGCTCCGCCGACGGTGACCGCAGACCCGCAGAGTCAGACGGTGGACTACGGATCGTCGGTTCAATTCAGTGTGTCCGCTTCCAGCATCAGGCCCATCACCGGGTATCAGTGGCGGAAAGACGGGGTGGATTTGAGCAACGGAGGCACGGTGTCCGGTGCGACCGCGGCCACCCTGAATCTTGATTCTGTGACCGATGCGGATGAAGCGCTCTACTCGGTGGTGGTGTTCAATGCCAACGGGGCTTCCGCGCCGAGCAGCGGGGCGGCGCTTTCGGTCAATCCGCCCCCGCCTCCGGTTTATGTTGCCCAGCCGGAGGATGCCTGGGTGTCGCATGGGGGTACGGCCCAGTTTATGGTGGAGGTTTCCGGATATCCTCCTTTCAGTTATCAGTGGCAGCGGAATACCGGTTCGGGATGGCAGAATCTGTCAGATGGCGGAAATCTCTCGGGCACTACTGCCGGGACGCTGACCCTGCAGAATGCCCAGGCCTCGGACGGGGTGTCCTACCGGGTGCTGACCTCAAACCTCGCGGCATCGGATGTGGCAAGTGATCCGGCCACTCTGACGGTGAGTGCGGCTGGAGCCCCCGGCGCTCCGACCGGTCTCACAACCCTGCAGGTGTATCATAACCTCGTTCAACTGAGCTGGACGGACGCGTCCGGAGATGAGACCGGCTTCCGGGTGGAACGTGCGGACAGCCTGCAAGGTCCCTGGAGTCTGTTGGCGGAAACGCCGGCGAATGTATCTGAAATCAGCGACAGCAGCGTCACCGAATCCACCGTCTATTCTTACCGGGTGTTTGCCGTCAATGCCTCGGGAGACAGCCCTCCGAGTGCAGTGCTTCAGGTCACCACTCCCGCCGATGTACCGCCGCAGATCACCTGGACCTTTGATGAGGATCTCGAAAACTGGACCCATGGAGAGGGAGGAAGCCGGAGGTCTTCGGCGCTGTTCTTTCACGACAGCTCCCTTCTCAACATGTGGCATTCTTCTCCCCGGGTGAACCTGCTGGCGGAGATACCCATCGTGGAAGCCATCTGCGCCCGCTTCCGCGCCGTGGTGCTGACATCCCTCACCACCATAGCCGGTTTACTGCCCATTCTCTTTGAAACATCACTGCAGGCCCAGTTCCTG
>CAZVCO010000129.1:0-812 GCA_964625795.1 uncultured Verrucomicrobiota bacterium
CAGGCGTCTCTGGAGTGGGACTGGTCCCATTTTTCCACCGTGATTACCGGGAGCGCAAACTGGGTACAGGAATTCAACCGGGTGCGTTTCAACAATTTCCGGGATATGCGGGCCCTGGTCCGCTGTATGGTGGATCAGGGCATTCAACGACCCGGACTGGTGACCAATCAGGATCTGGAGGATCGGTCCCAACACTCGATTGACGGAGGGTTCTGGTCGGCACTTCCGCGGGAAATCCGAAGGGAGGATTCCATTTATGAAACCGATGTCCGGGGAGAGGACGGCTTCCTGGACTGGGTGATGTCCTATCGGCCTGACGGCGTGATCCTGGGCCCCAATAGGTATATCGACCTCCTCCAGACCCTTCCCGATCCGCCCTCCATCTATCTGCGGAATGTCCCGGACCCCTCCGGAGCCGGCCCCTATCCGGGACTCCGGCAGGATTACAGTCGGTTGGGGAACGTGGCCGCCGAACAACTCATGGCTCAGTTACAGCTGAACCAGTGCGGGGTGCCTTCCGAACCCACCCAGACCCTGATCACCGGGAAGGTCGTGACTCCGGTCAGTCCGTCGGTGTAGAGACATTTAAAATTTTCCAGAGGAAGATGATTTAAAAAAAAGCGTTTATCTTTGTCGTAACACTATTATCATGAATCGTTTGCATCTTGCTCGCAATCCCTGGCCGTTCACGTGCCGGAGCGGCACGGGCAGGCGTACGCGTCATCGTAATCGCCGCTTAAATCCTTTGAGGTTGAGGTTGCCCGATTACGATCACGATCAGGATTACGATTACGAAGATCGCGCCTTTGGGT
>CAZVCO010000129.1:822-3517 GCA_964625795.1 uncultured Verrucomicrobiota bacterium
GGTGGATACGAACCTCCGGATGTGGGAAGTGGCGGAGGCCTGCAGCTTGTCCAACGAATATTTCAGCCGCCTGTTTAAACGGGTCACGGGCCAGACCCCGCTCTCCTTGAGCCTGCCCGATTACGATCACGATCAGGATTACGATTACGAAGATCGCGCCTTTGGGTTGCGGATGAAATCTGCGTTAGGCTGTAGTATGGCCACAAGTGAGGCACGCCTGCCCCCTTGAAGATGACGGCCTGGACTTGTGCGCCGAAGGCGTAAAGGCCATCCCGCCCCAGGCGGACAAGCCTCCGTTGGTTTTAAAGGCCATCCCGCCCCAGGCGGGCAAGCCTCCGTCTTTAAGACAATGTATCGTGATTCATTTTGTATCGAAGGACGATTTTGCTCATGCACCGCACGAAGTCCTTTACTGCCTAAAATACGTAAAGTATTCAAAATCATATATCCACTGCGCGGCAGTCCGGCCGAATGCCGCGAACCATTTCTGCGGTTGGTGTGTGATACCACACCTCAAGCATCTGGTGTCCTGTTTCCTCCAAAATTGATGCTTGTATTTTTCTCTTTAACCGCCAAAAGTTGACCCATGCCCCGAACGACGCCTTTACGGGTTCTGATGTTGCTGGAGACGGCCCGCGGATTTGACCGGGGGCTGCTCAAAGGCATTTCCCGTTATTCCTCCCTGCATGGGCGGTGGACCTTTTATCACCGTCCACCCGCCTACCTTTCCCGCCGTGGGGGACTGGACCTGGAGGAACTGAACCGCTGGAAACCGGACGGGATTATCTGTCCGGTGGACCGGGCGGAGATCCTGTCGAAACTCAAGGTCCCCATGGTCTGCAGCGATCCGGGCAACTACGAAGGCGACCTTCCCTGTATCGTGTCGGAAGACGACCGTATCGGCGAACTCGCGGCTCAGCATCTCCTCGACGCCGGGCATCGGAATTTCGCCTTCTGCGGCCTCGCCCGGCTGCCCTGGTCCCGCGCGCGTAGTGAGCGGTTCCGGGAGGTGGTGGAGGCGGCGGAATTCACGGTGGAGTTTCTTCGGGAGGCCGGTCCCGGACTGTCCTGGCCGCGTGAGGAGGAGCGGGTCCGGAAGTGGCTTGACCGGTTGCCAAAACCGGTCGGCCTGTTCTGTGCCAACGACGACCGCGCGGCTTCGGTGCTGGAGGTGTGTCTGGCGCTCGGTCTGAATGTGCCCGATGACGTGTCGCTGATCGGGGCGGACAACGATGACCTGTTGTGCGAACTGGCCAATCCGCCCTTCACCAGCGTCCGCATCGCAACAGAGCAGGCGGGGTACGATGCGGCCGGACTTTTGGAAAAGATCGTGGCCGGGGAGGAACCGCCCCGGGAAGGACAGCGCGTGGTGGCCAGGGCCGCCGGGGTGGAGACGCGTCAATCCACCGATGTGCTGATGGTGAAAAACCCGGCCCTCCGCAAAGCCCTGCGCTTTATCCATGAGAACGTCACCCGACCGGTTCAGGTGGCGGATGTGGTGCGGGAGGCGGGACTGTCCCACCGCGCCCTGAATGAATCCTTCCAGAAGGAGCTGGGATCCTCCATCGGCAAAACCCTCACCCGGGCCCGCATTCAGCACATCTCCAATCTGCTGATGGACACCCATCTGCAGGTTCAGGAGGTCGCGGCGGCAGTGGGATATGAGGATGTCCGCCACTTTTCCCGCTATTTCAAACACTCCACCGGCATGACGCCGCTGGCCTACCGGAAAAAAATGTCGGTGCCCTGATCCCTCCACAACCAATGAACCAAAACAGAACTACGAGACCGGGCGGCGACCTCGACCTTCCCGGACACACCCGTTGCGCAAGCGTCTGCGGGTTTTCACTGGTATACGTTTTTCGGTCTGGTTTGTGTTTGTCCGCAAAACCAATGACTCCAACTCGTCATTCCGGATGAATTCCACCTATCCATTGAATACACCGATTGTTTTTATCTTATGACTCATCCCAACATTCTTTTCATTCTTGCCGATGATCTCGGCTACGGCGATGTCGGGTGCTACAACCCCGAATCCAAAGTCCCCACCCCTCATCTGGACCGGTTGGCGGCAGAAGGCATGCGCTTCACCGATGCACACGCCCCGGCAACGGTCTGCTCCCCCAGTCGCTACAGCGTACTGACGGGCCGCATGGCGTTCCGCACCGGATTGCAGGGGGTGTTCACCGGTGCGGGCGGGCCCTGCATGATCGAAGAGGGCCGGCAGACGGTTCCGGGTCTGTTGCGGGAGGCGGGGTATACCACCGCCTGTATCGGCAAATGGCATATCGGACTGACCTTCCAGGACAACGACGGGAACCCCATCTGTGAAAACAGGATGGAGCCTGTGCACCGCATCGACTATTCCCGCAATATCCCGGACGCCCCCATCCATCGCGGGTTCGATCATTTTTTCGGCACGGCTTGTTGCCCGACGACCGACTTTTTGTATGCCTACATCGACGGCGAGGATTTTTATTCAAACCCGGTGGCCAAGGACAGCCGCTCGCTCATGACGGTGGCCTTCCGCCTGCCGAGCGAGTCATTCCCGGGGGCGAACCTCGTCACCGACCTCCTGTTCTTCCGCGCTCGCGGCGGTGAGCTGGCCGAGGTCGACGAGACCGACCTGTTCATCGCCGACGGCAACTACTTCGACGAGTTCCCCGACCACGACCTCTCGGAGGGGACGAAGTTC
>CAZVCO010000129.1:3527-5174 GCA_964625795.1 uncultured Verrucomicrobiota bacterium
AACCGATCACCTCTATGCCTTTATCGAAGGCGACCGCATTCCGGTTCCCCCCACCGGCATGCTCGACAAAAGCACCCTTCCATCGCATGCCTACTCGGACGACTGCCGGGACGGGTTGATCGCTCCGGGGTATGACATCGAGGAAATCGACCAGACCTTTCTGTCCAAAAGCATTGAGTTCATGGAGAACCACGTGCAGGAAACTCCGGACAAACCGTTTTTCCTCTACCATTCCACCAACGCGATTCACCTTCCCTCGTTCGCCTCCAAAAATTTCCGGGGCAAAACCGATGCGGGGCCGCATGGCGATTTCATCTGTGAGTTTGATCAGATTGTCGGCGATCTGCTTGACACCCTCGACCGGTTGGGCATCGCCGACGACACCCTGGTCATGGTCACCAGCGACAACGGACCGGAAGTGTGGAGTGTGGCCAACATGCGGCGGGATTATGACCATGATGGGGCCCGGCCCTGGCGTGGCATGAAACGGGACAATTGGGAGGGGGGGCACCGCATTCCATACATTGCACGCTGGCCGAACGGAATCCGCCCGGGATCGGAAGCGGATCAGACGGTCTGCCTCTGCGACCTCATGGCCACCTGTGCCGCTCTGGTTGGATCGGATCTTCCGGACGATGCCGGGGAGGACAGTTTCAATATCCTGCCTGTGCTGAAGGGGGAGGCCTCTGACGGCATGCCGGTCCGCCAGCATACCCTGCATCAGACCAATCTGCTGAAACTCAGCATCCGTAAAGGCCCCTGGAAATATCTCGACCACACGGGTTCCGGTGGAAACGATTATGACCGGGAGGTACTGCGGCCCTACGTGGTGGAGGAAACCGCTCCCGACGCCCCCGGTCAGCTGTACAATCTGGATGAGGATCCGGGCGAGACCACCAACCTGTATGATGAGCATCCGGACCTGGTCGAATCCATGCGGACCGAACTGCATGGCTACCGTGACTGCGGCCGAAGCCGTCCGTAACCGTATTGATACTCTCCAGCTGGAAAAAATTTTCGTCCATATGCCGCTCCTTCCTCCAAAAAGGCTCAGGCCAGCCGGCACTGAGAATGATGGTGGTGAGGTGACGAGCCGCTGGTTCAAAATCTGTTATGCCGTTTCCTGGAGTTTACAGGCCATAGGGCTTTGAAAGCCTCGAATGGAAAAGAGGCGGTTGACTGTTTTCGCAGGGAGTGGCAGCACATTGATCTCGTCCTGTTGGATATGATGATGCCGGATATGGATGGGGCGGAAGTCTTCCGGTACATGAAAGAGATTCATTCGGATGTGAAGGTCATTCTGGTCTCCGGGTACAGTTGGGGCCCGGTATTTCAGTAATTACTGGAAGCCGGGATCAAAGAGTTTTTACAGTACACCGGTCACAGAATCTGCTCTCATGCAGGTGTTGAAGCGGGTAAGTGAGGGTGGTCATTTCCAAGATTAATCAGCATCTAAACCGGCAATAATATATTCGAATCCTATTGTAATTAAAGGATTTAGATATGCATAATGAGGTGAAAGAATGAACCCGCCAACCTCATCCCCTTTAACCTAAGGGCTGAAAGCAGAAAAAGAATCCAGTCAGCCAGTCTGGTGTGAATGTTTTGCAAGTCGCCCCACCATAATGAAGGAAGACTCCCTATGAA
>CAZVCO010000129.1:5192-7415 GCA_964625795.1 uncultured Verrucomicrobiota bacterium
CCGCACCCTGCTTATCACCGGATTTTCCCTGTTGGCATTGATTGTCGCATTGATGCAGGCGGCTTCTTTCCGCAGTCTGGCCGCCTTGACCGAAGCGGAGGAATGGCTGACCCATTCGCATAAAGTGATCAGCCAGGCCCGCAGGGTGGAAAAACTTTTACTGGATATGGTCACGGGGATGCGTGGATATATTCTGACCGGGGAGGAACGCTATCTGGAGCCTTACCATCCGGCGGTGGAGGAATATCCGGAGGTGATTGGTGAGCTGAAGACCCTCGTGTCCGACCATCCGGAGCAGGTGGACCGGTTGACCGACATTCACAGACGGATCGACCATCTGCATACGAATCTGCTGAAACCTCTCCTGATCCACGGCCAAGAAGAAACCGAACGGATTGGTGAGGGCGCGATTTCAAGGCTGGATCCGGAGGAGTTGGCCCTGATGAGTGAAGAAAAGGCGCTAATGGATGCGCTCAGGGAAAAGCTGAAGGCGTTTATTGAGGTGGAGCAGGAGCTTCTGGTCGAACGCAAGACAGTGGACCGGAAAATTTATGAGCGAAAAGTGTTTCTCCTGATTGCGGGGTCGATCCTTTTTTTCCTGGTCGCGGGTATCACGTTGCTCGCGGTCCTCCGCGGGGTCATGACGCAGGTGGGGGGCGAACCCTCTGTCATCGCCGAGATTACGGACCGCGTCGCTAAGGGAAATTTGCAGGCCTTTTCGCCGCAGGGCGGAGAAACCGGGATTTTGGCCTCCGTGGGCTCGATGCTAGAGGCGCTGAAGGAAAACGAAAAAAACATCCGGAATCAAAACTGGGCCAACGAGGGAATTGCCGGGCTGTATGACGTCATGCGCGGCAACAAGAACGTTCCTGACTTATGCTCGAAAGTCACTTCGTTTCTTTCCGGATACGTGGACGCGCAAGTGGGGTCGCTGTCCGTGCTGGACCCCGACGGGTCCCGGCTGGTGCTGGCCGGGGGCTATGCGTACGAGCCGGGAGAGAATGAGAAAAGATCCTTCACGCTGGGCGAGGGACTGGTCGGGCAGGCCGGACTACAAAAGAAGAGGATCATTGTGCGGAATGTTCCGGAGGAGGGGTTGCGGGTGCATTCCGCGCTGGGTGAAATCTCTCCGGAGTGTATTGTCTGCCTGCCATTGCTTGCCGATGACGAACTGGTTGGGGTGCTGGAACTGGGAGCGATGCATCCCTTCAGTGATGTGGAGCTGGACTTTCTGGATAACATTGCCGAACGCGTCGCCATCGCAATTCGGGGAGCGCATGCCCGGGAACAGATGAAGAAGCTGTTAGACGATAGCCAGGCGCAGACCGAGGAGTTGCAGACCCAGCAGGAGGAATTGCGGGTGGCGAACGAGGAACTGGATTTGAAACGGCAGGAGCTGGAGACCCAGCAGGAGGAGTTGCGGGTCAGCAACGAGGAACTTGAGGAGAAAAACGCCGAACTGACGGCCCGTCGGCATGACAAGGATGCCGGAGAGGAGGGCTGAGATGGACATGGCCGTTCATCAGCCGGAACACCGCGGACCCGACATCCGCCGGTTCGGCATGTTTGGTCTGGCGCTGGTTTTCGGGCTGGTGCTGCCCGTCGTGGGCACGCTGACGGTGGAATCCCTCTTTCCCGGGTGGAGCCGCGCGCACCTGCCGTTTCATTCGGTGGTGGAGGTGGCCGGGTCCATGATGGGGCTGGTGATGGGATTGTTACTGCTTTCCTCCCACGGGCGGCGTCCAGCCTTCCGCCGGGTGTGCATGGCCTGTGCGCTGATCTCCATGGGGGTGCTGGATATCGCCCACAGCAGCATATCGCCGGGGAATGGTTTCGTCTGGCTTCACAGCATCGCGGGTCTCGCGGGAGGAGCGTTTTTCGCGCTCGCCTGGTGGCCTGATCATACGGTCCCGCGAAGAGCGGTGGCTGCCTGGGCGGTGACTGCTCTGGGCATCGCTCTGATGATCGGGGCCGGAACCGTTCTCCTGCCGGACTGGGTCCCGGCCATGCTGACCCCGGAAGGCGCCTTTACCCTGGTGGCGCTGGAAATCAACGTGGCGGGAGGCGTGCTGACGCTGCTGGGGGGATTGGCCTTTGCACGGGCCTATTTCCAGTATGGCCGCAACGAGGATCTGGTGTTTGTGTTTCTTTGTTTCCTGTTCGGCAGTTCCGGATTGATGTTTTATACCTCTGATATCTGGCAGGCGGGCTGGTGGTTCTGGC
>CAZVCO010000129.1:7425-9118 GCA_964625795.1 uncultured Verrucomicrobiota bacterium
TCCGCACCCAGACCCGGCTGGCTCGGGCTATCGCCCAGGGGGATTACTCTTTGGAGGTCCATCCCCGCGACGCCGGGGACGACCTGGGAGCGGCGCTCCATGACATGACCGCGGCGCTGCGGTCCCACCGCACCACCTTTGAGGAAATGGACTGGCTGAAAGACGGTCTGTCCCGGATGGACAACGCCCTACGCGGGGACCCCACCGCAGAGGCACTCGCCACCCGGGTGATCACGGAGCTGGCCACCCGGATTGAGGCTCCGGTAGGCGCGTTTTACATTGCGGACGAGGAGGGGGGCACATTTTCCCTTGTGGGCAGTTATGCCTTCACCGCCCGGAAAAACCTGTCCGACCGGTTCCGGATCGGCGAAGGTCTGGTGGGACAGGCCGCGCGGGAACGGCAGCCGATCCTGCTCCGCAATGTTCCTGAAGACTATCTGCGCATTACCACTCAACTCGGAGAGTGCACCCCGCGGTTTGTGCTGGTGACGCCGTTTCTCCATGAAGAACAAGTGAAAGGCGTTTTTGAACTCGGAACCCTGCGGGAGCCGACCGCTTTGCAGCACGAGTATATTCAGAAAGCCGGGGAAGCGTTGGGGCTGGCGGTCGAGGGCGCGCAAAGCCGCAGCCGACTGGCCCGTTCCCTGCAGGAGTCCCGGGAGCTGACGGAGGAACTCCAGACACAGGAGGAGGAACTGCGCGTCAGCAACGAGGAGTTGGAGGAGCAGGCCAATACCCTGAAGCGTTCGGAGGAGCGGTTGAAGACGCAGCAGGAGGAGCTTCAGGTGACGAATGCGGAACTGGAGGAGAAAAGGCAGTCTCTGGAAATCCAGAAGCGGGAGCTGACCCGTGCGTCCCGGGAGTTGAAAAAGCAGGCCGGGGAACTGGAACGAAGCAACCAATACAAGTCGGAATTTCTGGCCAATATGTCGCACGAGCTGCGAACACCGCTTAACAGTCTGTTGATCCTGGCGGGTTCATTGGCTGAGAACCGGCAGGGGAATCTGACCGATGATCAGGTGGAGTCGGCCAAGGTGATGCTCGACAGCGGGGAGTCCCTGTTGTCGCTGATTAATGAAATCCTGGATCTGTCGAAGATCGAGGCGGGACATATGGACCTTGAATTTGAACCGGTTCCATTGACCTCCCTGGTGGAGGACACCCGCAGAATGTTTGATCCTGTCTTTGAGCAGAAGGGCCTTGATTTCGACATCCGCCTCGCGGATTCCTGCCCGGAGGAAATCATCAGCGACAGAAAACGGATCAGCCAGGTGTTGAAAAACCTGATCTCCAACGCATCGAAATTCACGGAAGAGGGCGGAGTCACGGTCACGTTCGAGGCCGGAGAGTGCCGGGGCGGCCCGGGGATGGTGTTCGCGGTGGAGGATACCGGCTGCGGCATTCCGGAGAAGAAACAGCACTTGATTTTTGAAGCCTTCCGACAGGCGGAGGGCGGTACAGCACGGAAATATGGCGGTACGGGTCTTGGCCTGTCCATCGTATATCAGATCATCCTGGAGCACGGCTGGCAGATTACCGTCGACAGTGAGATCGGCCGCGGCACCGCATTTAAAATATTGCTGCCCGTGTTTGTCGAGAAAAATCAGGAAAAGAAACCAATCCATCCTTCCTACATAGAGGAGAATCAGGCCTCTTCCATCCCCCCCCGATCGCGCGCCTCGAGTTCGGCGAA
>CAZVCO010000130.1:0-4823 GCA_964625795.1 uncultured Verrucomicrobiota bacterium
AATACCGATAATTTCAAACCCTTTATCGCCGTATTTCTCATACACGGCTTTAATCTCAGGCAGGCCTTCCACGCAGGGGGGGCACCAAGTGGCCCAGAAGTCGAGCAATACGACCTTGCCCCGGTAATCCTCGAGCGAGATCTCTTTTCCGTCCACCGTGGTTCCGGATAATTCAGGAGTATCTCCGATGCCGGGTTTGTTCACCATACCGGCCAGTGCCTGTGTCACCTGGGCGTAGGAGGAGTTTGGATTGGCTGCGGCCCGCTGCTCGAAAATCTCTTTGACCTTTTCCATCACGTCTTTCTGGCCGTTCTGCTGTGCAAACTGGGCGAGCATCATGCCGGTCTGGATCACCTCCTGCTCAGGAGCATTTTCCCGGGAGAGAAGGTCGTCGAACTGTAAATCTAGAAGAGAAACCACCTCCCCGTTCTGGCCGGTGACGTAGGCGGCCTGAATCCCGGATTGGTATGCGGCCGACAGGTCTTCTGCTTCCGGATTTTCCTGGATGTAGGTTTTGATGTCCTGGAGCATAGCGGACATGTGTTTTTGCGTTATGCTCTCAACGGATGTCTGGGCGGTGATCGAAAGGGTGAAGCCGAGAAGGGTAGTAAAGATCAGATGTCTCATAGGGATTCCTTTTATTTAGGTGAATGTAATCATTTGTAGGATGTGTGTCATACTTCTTACATCGCTGACAGGGAAAAAGGGGATTGTGTTCACTCCGGACATCGTCATAGTCAGCCTATGACCGCACATGCGACTGCCATTATTAAAAATGAAGCCGGGATTCATTGTCGGCCCTCCACTCATATTGTCAAATCCATTCAGGAGTGCCCGGCTGAGGTACGGATTGTGAAGCCGGGTGAGGGAGAGAGCGATCTTACCTCCATGCTGAGTCTGATGATGCTGGGGCTGACCTGCGGGACGGAAGTGAATGTGGAGGTCACCGGTCCCGAAGAGGAGGACTGGTGCCGCCGGGTGGTGGAGCTGCTGGAAACGGAATATGACTTTCCGGACGCGGGGGGCGCTGGATAAACGCCAGTTCCTACTTGCCATTTGGGTAAATGATCTTCATAAGGCGTCGCTCCCGTCTGGAGTGCTCCGACTCGTAGAATTTTTAACGTCCCAAGGAACTGACTGATGAGTATTGATCTGAAAAAAACCCGTAATATCGGGATTTCCGCCCACATTGACAGTGGTAAAACCACACTGACCGAACGCATTCTGTTTTATACAGGCCGTATTCACAAGATTGAAGAGGTGCGTGGCGGTGGAGACGGTGCCACCATGGACCATATGGAACTGGAGAAAGAGAAGGGGATCACCATCACCTCTGCGGCCACCACGGTTTCCTGGAAGGATCACAAGATCAACATCATTGACACCCCCGGACACGTGGACTTCACGGTGGAAGTGGAACGTTCCCTCCGGGTATTGGACGGGGCGATTCTGGTATTGTGCGGCGTGGCCGGCGTGCAGTCCCAGTCGATCACGGTCGACCGTCAGATGAAACGGTATAAAGTGCCGCGTCTGGCCTTTATCAACAAGCTGGACCGTACCGGGGCCAACCCGAACAAGGTGACTCAGGATCTGCGTGACAAGCTGCATTTGAATGCAGTGATGTTCCAGATTCCCATTGGGATTGAGGCGGATCTGCAGGGATCCATCGATCTGTTCTCCCGCCGCGCGGTATACAACAAAGGGGAAAGAGGGGAGACGCTGGAAGACGGGGAAATCCCGGCCGACATGGTGGATTTTGTCGAAGAGAAACGTATGGAGATGCTGGAGGCGGTTTCGATGTTCGACGACTCCATTATGGAGTCTCTGCTTGAAGGTGAAGAGCCGGATGCGGATCTGTTCCACGCCACCGTCCGTAAAGCGGTCATTGCCAATGAGCTGGTGCCGGTCTACATGGGATCGGCCTTCAAAAACCGCGGTGTCCAGCTGATGCTGGATGCGGTGAACCGTTATCTGCCCAGCCCGCTGGATGTGACCAACGTGGCCCGGAAAGTCGGGGCCGAGGATGAAATCGTGCAGCTTAAACCCAGTGCGGATGAACCTCTGGTGGCCATGGCCTTCAAAATTACCGACGAAACTTTCGGTCAGCTCACGTATACCCGGATTTACCAGGGCACCCTGAAAAAGGGGATGACCATGGAAAACACCCGTACGGGCAAACGGATCCGTCTGGGACGGCTGCTGCGTATGCATTCTGATGACCGCGAAAACATCGACGAGGCTTCGGCCGGTGACATCGTGGCCATGGTGGGTGTGGACTGCGCCTCCGGTGACACCTTCACCGATGAGGGAGTGGATCTGACCCTGGAATCCATGTTTGTGCCGGAACCGGTGATTTCCTTCTCCGTAACCTGCCCGGACAGTGGCGATTATGAAAAGATGTCCAAAGCGTTACAGCGGTTCATGAAAGAGGATCCCACTTTCCGCGTTCATACCGACGAGGAATCCGGTGAGACGATTATCAGCGGTATGGGCGAACTTCACCTCGAGATCTATATTGAGCGTATCAAGCGTGAATACAATGCTTTGGTTCAGGTTGGACCTCCCCAGGTCAACTACCGGGAAGCCATCACCACCACCACCGAGTTCAACTACACCCACAAGAAACAGACGGGTGGTTCCGGTCAGTTCGCGGTGGTCATGGGTGATATTGAGCCTATGGAAGCCAACTCGGAAGACACGTACGAGTTTGTGGACCTGATCAAGGGCGGTAACATTCCGAGCGAATATATTCCCGCAGTGGACAAGGGATGTCAGGACGTGATGAATGACGGACCTCTGGCCGCCTTCCCGGTGGTGGGTATCCGGGTGAATCTGCGCGACGGTAAATACCACGACGTGGACTCCAGTGATATGGCCTTCCGTATTGCGGCCCGTAACGCCATGCGTACCGCGATCCGCAAAGCGAATCCCAAGATTCTGGAACCCATGATGAAAGTCGAGGTGGAGACACCCGAAGAGTATCAGGGATCGGTTATCGGTGACCTGAGTTCCCGCCGCGGAATCATCGGGACCATGGAGGCCCGCGGAGAGGTGCACGTGGTGAATGCCACGGTTCCTCTGGCGGAGATGTTCGGATATTCCACCGCCCTGAGGTCACTCACGGCCGGAAAAGCCACCTACTCCATGGAGTTTGAAAAGTTCGAGCCCGCCCCGAACAATGTGGCCGAGGTCGTCATGAAAGAACGGGCTGAGAAGCTCAAGAACGACGACTGATCAGGGTTCATTCTCTGGTATTGAAAAGCGCTCCGGTTTTCCGGAGCGTTTTTTTGGGGGTAGTTCGGCGGTCCCCGCCGTAAACGCCTGGGATTCAGTGGAAAGTTGACGTTTGGGGCTCTGAGACGTTGATTCACATCCGGGGACCGGATGCGCCACAGCGAAGTGCCGACTGCCCACTGCCGACGGGGCTCTGAGACGTCGATTCACATCCGGGGACCGGATGCGCCACAGCGAAGTGCCGACTGCCCATTGCCGACGGGGCTCTGAGATGTCGATTCACATCCGGGGACCGGATGTGCCACCTTGTGGAGAGTGGCCGTCGCGCCTTCAGGCCACGGACCGGAACCCTGGGCTCAGGTTCAATTGCCGGTCGTCCGGTCCGTGGCCTGAAGGCACGACGGCCACTCTCCGCGTCACTGCGGAACATCCCGGCGCTCTCCCCATCTCCCTGTGAGTCAGCGGCCTGAGGTCTGCAATCATCCGTTGAAACGGAACGCCTGTGCAGGAATGCTGAAAAGAAAAAGCCCTGTGAGGGTTTCACAGGGCTGGGGAAGTGTTTTTCTGATCTCCAGAAAAACGCACTTCGGCGTGGGAAAAGCTTATTTGATTTTAGCTTCGCGGTACACGACGTGCTTGCGGGCAATGGGGTCAAATTTCTTGGTTTCCATTTTCTCAGGCTTCAGCTTCTGGTTTTTACGCATGGTGTAAAAATGGCCGGTGCCTTCAGAAGAAACAAGTTTGATAAGATCGCGTGGCATAAGAATTCTCCAGATTGAAATCAGACCAGAAAGTCTTCTTTGCGGGGGTTGTCGTATTTTCCGGCTTTCAGATCGGATACCTTGACCCACATGGTGCGGACGGTGCCGTCAGTGAAACGGATTTTACGGCGTTGGGTGTTCGTTTTGAAATCCCGCCGACTGATACCGGTGGTGTTCAATCCAATCCCGCCGGACTTTTTGGGCAGTCCTTTGCGGGTGATCTTATTGCCTTTCGTGGTTTTTTTTGCACCACGGGTGTTTAGTTTAGCCATGAGAAACTCCAGGAAAAATGTTCAGGAAAATCGGGAAGGAATCTCATAAAGCTTTCCGGTCGAATGGGCAATAGGAAAATCCGGCTTTTTCCCACTCTTCTTCAGGTGGGGTCTTTGCGTTCCCGGTAGGTGCGCAACCGCTCCTGTCTGTTCTGATACCGTCTGATTTCCCGCTCTTTCGCTGGGCCGAGGCTCCAGGGTCCCTTCCGGTGATCCCGGCCGATAGGGCCGATGGATTTCACCCAGGTGACGGCGGTGCCACCGGCCACTCCGGGCTGAAGAATTTCTCCTTCTCCTTTAAACGACCGTTTCAGCCCCGGGTAATCCATACGGTCTCTCACGATCTCCACCCGGCGGTCCGGTCGGAGCGCCAGGGTGAATTCTCCGTCGAAGTCGCCAAGTAACTGCACCTTCAAACCGCTGGGATCATGAGTGATTTTGGCCAGATTGTCCTGATGAATGATCTCACAGCCTTCACTTAAAGGGTAATCAGCTTTTTTATAAACTATCCTTTCACCAACTGATACCTGCATTGGATTATCTTTTTCACCTGCAC
>CAZVCO010000130.1:4833-8918 GCA_964625795.1 uncultured Verrucomicrobiota bacterium
TAAAAACCCTCCGGCATCCAGGCATCCAGATTCTGGGGGGGAGGGGTGGTGCATCCACTGAGGAACAGAAAAAGAAAGGCGAGGGGTTGCAACCGGCGTTTGAAACAGACAGGGTTCATGAATCGATCTTCAGTGGTTGGAAACGTAGAAGGAAAGCATGGAACGGACGATAAGCAAAGCGGAAATTAATGAGAAGCCCCTGTTGGTGTATGAGGGAGAGATCTCCGTGATCCACACCGATGAACAACTGGCCGAGGTGCTGCCGGAGGTGCGCCGGGAAACCCTGCTGGGCTTCGATACCGAGACCCGGCCGGCTTTTCGGAAAGGAGAATCTTATTTACCCAGTCTGCTTCAGTTGGGAGGCGAAAATCATGTCTGGCTGTTTCATGTATCCCGTCTTCAGGATCTGGATGCTCTGTTCGGGGTTCTGGCTGATCCGGGAATCATTAAGGCGGGGGTGGCGATTGACCGGGATCTGCTTGAATTAAAGGAGCTCCGCCCCTTTCAGGAGGCCGGGTTTCACGACATCGGGAAAATGGCCGAAGAACGGTTTTTCCGTAAAACCGGCCTGCGGCCGCTCTCTGCGATGCTGTTGAACGGACGGGTAAGCAAGGGCGCACAGGTATCCAACTGGGCGACCTTTCCGCTGAGTGACAAGCAGATTAATTATGCCGCCACCGATGCCTGGGTATCACGGCGGTTATACCAGGCCCTGCAGGAGATCCGCCCCTGATCGCCATGATGCGACAGTAAAGCCGGCCTCATTCTGCTGTTGCTTTCTTTTTACATATTTCTTTAAACCGAAATAATGCTGAATTCTGACTCACGCCAATTTCCCCTGTTATGGAAACACTGATCCAGAACGCCTATGCCCGCAGTATACGGGTCTTCAGCCGCACGGACGTGGGGAAACGACGCCAGCGGAATGAGGACGCCCTGGGGGTGATCAGTCGACATGGCGTTTTTGTGGTGGCCGATGGCATGGGAGGTGTGGACGGCGGTGATTATGCCAGCAGGCGGGTGGTTGATGATTTGGTCCGTTTGTTTCAGGACCTGGACCCTGAAGATCTTTCCTTCGACCAGCGGGTGGATCTGGTGTGTCAAAGTGTCAATGATTCCAGCGCCGCAATCCGTGAGGAGGCGGACCACCGGGACATTCATGGGATGGGGACCACCTTTGTGGCCCTTTGTCTGGATCTGCAGGATCCCAACCGGGCCTGTGCTCTGCATGTCGGTGACAGCAGGGTCTATCAATTCACGGGAAACCGCCTCCGGCCCGTCACCACGGACCATTCGCTCGCGGCGGAATCGGGATTGGAGGATGCCGCAGCGATCCCCCTGTTTATGGCCGGGGTGATCACCCGCGCGGTGGGTGTGAAGCGTCAGGTGGAGGTGGACCGAACTCCGGTATACCCCCGGCCAGGGGACCGGTTTATGCTGTGCAGCGACGGTCTGTATAATATGATCCCGGAGCCGGAGCTGCAGGACATTTTTATCAGGGAAGAAGAGGATATTGCGGCCGCTTTGGTGAATTGCGCCAATCATGCCGGTGGGTTTGACAACATCACGGTGGTGGTGCTGCAGCTGCCAGGTGAGCCACCGAAGGTCAATCCGCTGGATGATACGGTGATGTAACCGATGACGGGTTTCAACAGCCTGCTACCTAACAGTGAGAATTCAGGGGGTGGATTTGTAAGATAACAACCACGGACCGACGCGGAAAACGCGGACTCAGGCAAGAGGGGAAGTTGTAATGCATGTACTCCCGTTCAGGACTTGCCCGGGTTTCAACCGGTAAAAACATCGCCCTTGCTTTCATCGACTTTTTTTACCATAGTATCCGTCTGTTGTGGTTTAAACAGGGTACACTTTTTAGCGAAGGATCCTGTAAGAACCTTTCAGCTGTTTCGTCAAACCTACTGAAGTCCACATTTGGACATTTGAACCAATAACCCAGGAAAACGTTTATGAAAAAAGCACTGATTATGTCTCTCGCCCTGATGTCTCTGGCCGGGACCCTCTACGCAGGTTCCAGCTGCTCAAAAAAAGACAAAGACTGCGGTGAAAAAGAAAAAGAGTGCAGCTCCACAGAAAAAACCGAATGCAAAGCTGGTTCCTGCACGGCTAAAAAGAAGTAAGACCTTCTTCTTTTATGCAACAGGCGGCTCCGGTTTCGGAGCCGCTTTTTTGTACGCCAGGCATGGCATGTGACTGGGATGAAAGTTCCCAACGAGCCGCGATGAAACGGAATCGGAAAGTGAAAGGCAAAGGCGTTGCCGCAAGGCAGGGTCTGAAGGAAGCCGGACGCGAAACGCGGACGGGACGGACAGAAACTGGATATAAGGCCTACGGGTCGGGTGAGGTGGCAATGGACACTTGCGCCCGGTATTTCATCAGGAGACCCGGTGGTAAATCCAGCCCGCCCCGCGTGAAAGCCCCATGTCTTATCCTGGGAGATCCGCGCGTTTCCCCGCAAGGGGTACAACACCCGGGAGGGTGGAGGACGAGCGCGTGGAAGTCAGCCGAAGCCATAGTAGCCCGCACCTTGGCGGGCGAAGGGCCGAACCTGTCATATAGGTAACGGAACACGAAGATCATGAGCGCACGAGCACAGCAACCACTCTCCTGGCAGCCGGAACTTCCCGGTCTGTGGGGGGAGGGCCTGCCCGGAGCGGAAAGGGGTTCAAGTCCCCGCTCTGTAACGGCGGAGGCGTGTGACCCGCAATTGGCTTGGAGTGGAGACCGGACCTCGACCTCACATCTGATGGAACAGGTGGCCTTGGAGTCCAACCTGTTCCGCGCGTGTAAACGCGTCCGGGCCAACAAGGGATCGCCGGGAGCCGATGGGATGACCGTCGGAGAACTGAACGATTGGCTCGACACGCACATCCACGCCCTGCGGGAGGAACTGCTCACGGGCCGCTACGAACCCCAACCGGTGAAGGGGGTTGACCTCCCGAAGCCGGGAGGAGGGACACGACGGCTGGGCATCCCGACGGTCATGGACCGTCTGGTACAACAGGCAGTCCTCCAAATCCTTGAACCGATACTGGATCCGGGCTTCTCGGAGTCCAGCTATGGGTTCCGGCCCGGAAGAAGCGCCCATGACGCCCTGCGAGCAGGAAGCGCATTCGTGGAGGAAGGCTACGACACTGTAGTGGACCTCGACTTGGAAAAGTTCTTTGACCGGGTGAACCATGACATCCTGATGAGCCGCCTTGCGCGGCGCATCGACGACAAGCGACTCCTGCGACTGATCCGCCGATGTTTACAGGCGGGGATGATGTGGGAGGGCGTACACGTCCGACGGGAAGAGGGCACGCCGCAAGGCGGCCCCCTCTCGCCCCTGCTGGCCAACCTGTTATTGGACGAGTTGGACAAGGAACTGGAAAAACGCGGTCATCGGTTCTGCCGGTACGCGGACGACTGCAACATCTACGTGCGCTCGCCAAAGGCGGGTGAACGGGTGATGGAGTCGGTGACCCGGTTCCTCGAAACGCGGCTGAAGCTCCGGGTGAACCGGGAGAAAAGCGCAGTTGCACCCGTCTGGGAACGGCAGTTCCTCGGATACCGCCTCTTCGGAGATGGTGGACTGGGAATCGCGTCGAAAAGTCTGGCGAAGGCCAAGAAACGGGTACGGGAGATCACCCGCCGGAACCGGGGGGGATCCCTGCAAACGGTGGTGAGCGAGTTGAACGCCTTCATCCGAGGGTGGGTCGGCTACTTCCGGCTGGCAAAAGCCAAGAGCGCGTTACAACGCCTCGACGAATGGCTCAGGCGCAAACTCCGATGCCTCAAGCTCAAGCAATGCAAACGGGCGAAGGGAATCGGCCGCCTCCTGATGGAATGCGGGATCAAGAAAGACCCGGCATGGTGCCTTGCGGGTTCCGGCAAGGGGTGGTGGTGCTTGTCATGCACGCCCCAAGCCCACCGGGCAATGGATAAGAGATGGTTCAGGAACCTGGGGCTTGAAGGCTTCGCAGGCAGATATGAGCGGGAGCAACTCGTATGACAGGAATCGCCGTATGCCATAAAAGGCACGTACGGTGGTGTGAGAGGGGGGAGAAATCCCCCCTACTCGATTG